>JBCDCU010000204.1:0-7043 GCA_039181265.1 Pseudomonadota bacterium
AAAAAAGCCGCTCTAAAGAAAGCGGCTAAGTTAAAACAGGGAGGCGTCAAACTGGGTGGAACATCCACCCGGCCAAGAATCTCGCGATAGCTCGCTAAACTCTTACCAGTCGTTAAGGTAAACTTGAAAGATTAACAGCTCGTAAAAATATGAGCTGAAATGTCTTATTAAATCCGGCCGATGGCGAGGGATACGGATAGGCAATTGAGCACTGGCCCACCGAATCCGAGCTAGTATCGAAACGGTAGAAGCCACAACCTTCAGACCGCTGGGATCAGCTCTTAAAGAACCCCTCAGCAGCGGAAAGGCTCGATTTCTTCTCGCTTAAGGCTTTCTCGATGCGTTGAATTTCATCATTCAACAGGCGAATCCGGTTTTCCAGTTCATCGATCGAAAGAACGGAGAGGTCGGCACCGACTTCATGGGAGGTCGGCTTTTTCGCAGGCGCGTCATCGTCAAACATGGTTTTCTCCGCCGTCAAAACCCTGCTACAGCGTAGGTGATCAGGGAATGAAAGCAAGAAGGAAGTCACGGACCATGGCAACCACGGATGCGCCGACAATGCAGGCAGTCGAGATCACAGAACCTGGCGGCCCCGATGTTCTGAAACTCACCGAGGTGCCCGTGCCCGAACCTCGTGGCACTGAGATTTTGATACGCGTAAAGGCGGCCGGTGTGAATCGACCCGATGTCTTGCAGCGTCAAGGTTCATATCCTGCACCGAAGGATGCCTCTCCCCTGCCCGGCCTGGAAGTCTCCGGTATCGTTGAGAAAGCCGGACCTGATGCGAAACGGTTTGGCTCGGGCGATGCAGTCTGCGCACTGACACCTGGTGGCGGTTACGCGGAATTCTGCCTGGTCGATGAAACGAACGCCCTCCCAAAACCGGAAGGACTGAGCTTTGAAGAGGCCGCGGCCGTACCGGAAACCTTTTTTACAGTTTGGCACAATGTCTTTGAGCGAGGTGCGCTAAAAGCGGGAGAGACTTTTCTCGTCCACGGCGGGGCATCCGGGATCGGCACAACCGCAATCCAGCTTGCCAAACTTTTTGGCGCGACTGTGATTGCGACGGCCGGAAACGACGAGAAATGCAAAAAGTGTATCGACCTCGGAGCCGATAAGGCAATCAATTACAACAAAGAAGACTACGTGTCTGTCATCAAGGAATGGACAGGCCGTAAGGGTGTCAATTGTATACTCGATATGGTCGGCGGCGATTACATCGAGCGCAATTATGATGTCGCGGCTCCTGATGGAAGGATTGTCCAGATTGCTTTCCTCAATGGTGCGATCGCGGAAACCAATTTCACCAAACTGATGCTGAAGCGGCTCACTCATACAGGGTCGACGCTTCGCGCCCGCACGGTTTCGGTGAAAGCCGACATAGCTGCGGCCCTTGAAGAGAAAGTCTGGCCACTTCTTGAAGCCGGAAAGGCGCGCCCGGTCATGGATTCCACTTTTCCGCTCGCGAAAGCAAATGAAGCCCATGCGCATATGGAAGGCTCAGGGCATTTCGGCAAAATCGTTCTCACGGTGTCCTGAGATCCGAAAGGAACGATGCGATGAGTGATCCGCGCTTTCAGCCGGTTTCCGGTTTCGATCTGCCGCGCTTTGCGGGAATGGCAACTTTCATGCGTCTCCCGCATGTGCCACCGGAAGATAACGATTTTGACAAGGTTGAGATTGGCTTGGTCGGCGTTCCTTGGGATGGCGGAACCACGAACAGGCCCGGCGCACGGCATGGTCCGCGTCAGGTTCGCGATGCATCCACCATGATCCGCGCCGCGCACCCGGCAACGGGCCTGCGCCCGTTTGAAGCACGGAATTGTGCCGATCTTGGAGATGTCAGTCCAAATCCAGCTGACCTCATGGATTCGCTTGAGAGGATATCCGCCTACTACCGGACTTTGCGTGAGCGAAACATTCTACCGCTGAGCGTCGGCGGCGATCATCTGGTCTCATTGCCAATCTTACGTGGACTTTCAGCAGGAAAGCCCCTCGGCATGATCCACTTCGACGCTCATACCGACCTCTTCAAAGGATACTTTGGAGGCAGTCTATATACACACGGCACGCCGTTCCGGCGCGCAATCGAAGAAGGTCTTCTCGATCCAAAACGCGTCGTACAGATCGGTATTCGCGGCACAATGTATGACGATGAAGATTTGATCTTCGGTCGCGAAAACGGTGTGCGGATCGTTTCCACCGATGAGTTCCTCACCCGTGGCATTGACGATGTTATGAACGAGGCGCGAACGATTGTCGGCGATCAAGAAACCTATGTCAGCTTCGACATCGATTTCATTGATCCATCAATCTGCCCCGGCACGGGAACGCCCGAAATCGGTGGGCCGAATTCCTGGCAAGCGCAACAAGTGGTGCGCCGATTATCCGGTCTTAATGTGATCGGAGCGGACCTTGTCGAGATCTCCCCGCCCTTTGACCCATCTGGCGGAACGGCTTGGTGCGGAGCATCTATCCTGTTTGAGCTTTTATGCGTTCTTGTTGCATCGCAGCATTTTTTGACGTAAGTGATGCCCGGGTTGGCACGCGGCTAATTTGCCATATGTATTGCTGTGCCAACTCCAGTTAAGTTCGGGGAATTCAGTTAACTGCGGAGCAAGCGAGCCGCGCGCATGTCTATAGCGATCGCAAACGACCCACTTCTTGTCGCTCCAGCAGCGAGCAGAAACCGTGACGCAATCCGGGACGTTCTTCGGAATGTGCTTCCATCGCAAGGAACGATCCTCGAATTTGGATCTGGGTCCGGAGAGCACGCAGTGCACTTCGCGGAATCCATGCCACACCTGACTTTCCAGCCGAGTGATGTCGGAGATCAGGAACTCCAAAGCATCGAAGCGCGTCGTATCTTGTGCCAGCTTCCGAACATCAAGCCGCCTATGCGAGCTGATATTCTTGATGATCATTTGCCGGTCGATCAGGCTGATGCGGTTGTTGCGATCAACGTTGTGCACATCACACCATGGGAAACCACACTGGCCCTTTTAGCTCATGCGGGCCAATTGCTGCCGAGGGGTGGCCCGCTCTACCTCTATGGCCCCTATCACCGCAATGAAGCCGCGACCTGTGAGAGCAATTTGGAATTCGACCGCTGGCTCAAGGCGAAGGATCCGTGTTGCGGGCTACGTCATTTGGACGACGTGACGACCCACGCGCAGGATAACGGCCTGACAGGCCCGCATGTGATTGAAATGCCGGCAAATAACCTGAGCGTGGTCTATACAAAGGCCTAACGTAGTTTGAAAATCCTAAAGGAAACAGTCGACACGCTTGTGCTCGGCGCGGGTGCCGCAGGCATGATGGCGGCTATCTTTGCAGCCGAAATGGGCGGTCGCGTTGTGGTCATCGATCACGCAAAAGCGCCCGGTGAAAAAATTCGGATTTCTGGTGGGGGGCGATGTAACTTCACCAATCGGCATGCGACCTCCCGAAATTTCCTGTCCAAGAACCCGCATTTCTGCAAATCAGCGTTGAGCCGCTACACGCCAGAGGATTTTGTCGCGCTGGTTGAGCAGCACAAGATTGCCTATCACGAAAAAACACTCGGCCAATTGTTTTGCGATCATTCGGCGCGCGACATCATCGCAATGTTGTTGTCGGAATTGGAGCGCAAGTCCGTGTCGGTGAAACTCAAGACCCGTATGACCGATCTTGAGAAAACACCTGACGGATTTCGTGTTTCGATTGAAGGTGACGGAGAACGTTCAGAGATCACCGCAAGACATTTCATCGTAGCGTCGGGCGGGAAATCCGTTCCCAAAATGGGCGCGAGCGGTATCGCCTACGACATTGCCGAACGTTTCGGGCATAAAGTAACCGAAACCAGACCCGCTCTGGTTCCCCTCACCTTCGCCACTCAGGATCTTGAAGCGTTCAACGCATTATCCGGTGTTTCGGCGCCTGCTATCGTCTCACACGCCAAAACATCGTTTCAGGAAGCACTCCTCTTCACCCATCGCGGCCTGTCCGGCCCTGCAATACTGCAAATTTCATCCTATTGGCGCGAAGGCGACGACATCACCGTCACGTTCCTACCGGAGGTGAATGTTTTCAGCCGATTGAAAGATCTTCGCACCGCACGCGGAAAACGGCAGATCCAGGCGGTGCTTTCAGAAGAACTCCCAACCCGCTTGGCACGCTACCTAGCGCCGGAAAACGTGTTCACAGGCAATCTAGCTGATCAGTCAGACAGACAGCTGCAACGTTTAAGCGAAGCTATTCAGAATTGGCGGCTAAAACCGGTCGGCACCGAAGGGTATCGTACAGCAGAAGTGACTCTTGGAGGAATTGAAACATCAGGCCTAAACTCGAGAACAATGGAATCGAAAACCACAACGGGTCTCTATTTTATCGGCGAAGCCGTTGACGTGACCGGGTGGCTTGGCGGCTATAACTTTCAGTGGGCCTGGGCGTCCGGTGCGGCTGCAGGGCGCGCGATTTCAGCCGTTTGATCAGACTCTCGTTCAAATCTTGCATTTGGGACTGGAAAGCCAACCCTGGTTCCGGCTATCAAAGACCGCGCTTGTATACTTAGACGTATTGGGACACCGTCTTGAAAATCTCAGCAAAAGAGAACAATCGGGTGCTTTACCGGCCTCCCGCACCGGAACCTCCGAGCATGCGCACGCTGCTTTTTCGCATCTTCACGTCCTGGCGGGCGGACCTGCTTCATTACATCCCAAAGCCTGCCTATACGATCAGGATGAGGCAGGTGCCCTTCACGCCCAATCGCAACATTTACATCGTCAACGCACCCGAGACGGTCCGCGAGATCATGTTCGACAAAGTCGACCAATATCCCAAGAGCGATATTCTAACCAGCTCTCTCGATCCTCTCGTCGGCAATTCGATATTTACCGTAAGCGGCGAACAATGGCGCCGTCAGCATCGGATGATTGAGCAGGTCTTTTCGAAACTGCGCCTAAAGACCGCGTACGAGACAATGCAGACCGCCATGCATGACTATGAAAAGCGCCTTGATGCGCAGGCTGGCGGCATTGTCAATCTCGACGAGGAAATGGCGTTCGCCACCGCCGACATCATTTTCCGGACGATGTTCTCGCGGCCGATTGATGATGCCGACGCGATGATGATCTTCAAGGAATTCACGATCTACCAGGAATCCCTGCCGCATTTCACTGGCCGTCGCATGTTCCGACAGATTGCCCATAAGTCTCCGAAACTGCCGGCTCGAGCATTGGAAGCCTGTTCGTTGATTCGTTCGGTCATCGCCAAAATCGTCGATGAGCGATTATCCGGAGCCGTCGAGCATGACGACATCTGTCAGATTATCTGCACATGTAAAGATCCTGAAACCGGACAACCTTTCACCCGAGAGGAAATGATCAGCCAGATCGCGGTCTTTTTCCTCGCCGGTCATGAGACATCGGCAAGCGCGCTAACCTGGACACTTCTCTGCCTGTCACAGGATGATTATGCAGCCGACAAGCTTAGGGACGAAGTCTATTCAATCGTTGGGGATGGCGACATTCCCTTCGAAGCCCTCAACCGCATGAAGTTCGCAAGTGCGATCTTCAAAGAAGGCCTGCGCCTCTATCCACCGGTCTCGTTCATCACCCGATATGCGTTGAAGACGGATAAGCTGCGCGACCACCATGATATCAAACCTGATGATCTCATGGTTATCTCTCCCTGGCTGATCCATCGGCACCAAAAATTCTGGAAGAACGCTGACCGTTTTGACCCGGACCGCTTTGTCAATGATCGTACGGGCGGCGGACCCAATGGTGCATGGCTCCCCTTCGGGGCCGGGCCGCGAGTCTGTATCGGCGCTGCTTTCGCGAATGCTGAAGCATCCCTGATTCTCGGGACATTAACGCGCCGCTACAAGCTGACGCCGCTCGATCCGCACAAAATCGAACCGGTTGCCCGGCTAACGGTCCGGCCACGTGACAGGGTAAGGGTGCGCGTGGAATTGCGCGAGCGCAGACAGGCTGAAGCCGCCTGATCCTCACTAAGGCCGATCTCTATCGTTCTGTGAGCTTCAATTCTATGCGCCGATTGCGCGTACGAGCCTCATCGCTGTCACCCGTATCAAGCGGTTGGAACTCGCCAAACCCAGCCGCTACAAGGCGGCGTGGCGAAACACCTTCAGATGTCAAATATTGCACGACCGAAATCGCGCGGGCTGCCGACAATTCCCAGTTATTCTGAAGGCGTCCGGTTCCAGACAAGGGAACATCGTCGGTATGGCCATCTATCCGCAAGACCCAGTTAATTTCCGACGGGATTTCCTGTTCGAGTTCGAGGATGGCCCGCGCCAGTTTATCAAGTTCGACTTCGCCAGCAGGCCCGACCTGATCGGCGCCGGACGCAAAAAGAACTTCAGACTGGAATACGAAACGGTCGCCGACCACCCTGATATCCGACCGCTGGCTGAGAATCTCGCGCAGGCGGCCAAAGAAATCGGACCGGAAACGCGATAATTCCTGCACTCTTTGCGCAAGCGCTACATTGAGCCGTTTCCCGAGGTCGGCGATTTTCGTCTGGCTCTCGCGGTCCCGTTGCTCGGAAGCATCAAGCGCATCTTCCAGAGCCGCGATCTGTCGGCGAAGCGCTGCGATCTGTTTGTTTAAGAGCTCAACCTGGCTTAATGCGCGCGCTGAAACCTGGCGTTCTTCATCGAGCGCGCCGGTCAGAGTATCGATCCGCTCATCAGCCGCGACCTGATTGCCGGACCCGGCGGTCAAGAGATCCTGAAGACGCTGATTCTCACCCTCAACACTCGAAAGATTGGCCCTGAGATCTGCTACCGTATCAGTCAGGCTAGCTGAACTTGCCCGCTCGAGCGCGAGAAGCTCGGTAAGTTCAGCGATCTGATTATTAAGCCGGTTAAGCACCGTATCCTTGCCGCTGATCTCCTGACTAAGGAAAAACTGCGCCAGCATGAAAACAGACAAGAGAAAGATCATGACGAGAAGAAGCGTCGCCATTGCGTCAACGAAGCCTGGCCAATAATCAGCCCGTTGCTCGTTCCTGCGATAGCGGCCAAGCGCCATGGG
>JBCDCU010000205.1:0-7030 GCA_039181265.1 Pseudomonadota bacterium
GAAATCCTGTTCTTCCGTCAGCTCTTTATGGTAATTCTGGTCGCGCCGGTGATCTATCACGGCCTTCCAGGCTCTCTTAGAACCAAGAGCCCAAGCTTGCAGGCGCTGCGCGTGGTCTTCGCGACCCTCGCCATGACCCTCGGCTTTTCAGCCTTCATCCACCTGCCGCTCGCGGAAGCGACTGCAATCGGCTTCTCAAAAGCCCTTTTTATTACCGTTCTTGCCATCCTGTTTTTAAAAGAAACTGTTGGTATTCGCCGCTGGATGGCGGTGATCGTCGGCTTTGTCGGCGTTCTTTTGATGATCTGGCCGCCGGGTGGTTGGTCGGACCTTTCCGGCGTCAATATCTGGTCGCTCGCGGCCCTCGGCGGGGCAGCTGCAGCGGGTCTCGTCATGGTTGTGATCAGGCGGCTTACCCAGATCGACCAGAAGATCACGATCCTGTCTTATCAGGCCCTGTTCGTCGGGCTCCTGATGATCCCTCCGACCCTCTATTATTGGGTCACGCCAACACTGGAAGAATGGTTCTGGCTCGCAGTTCTCGGCGTCGTCTCCGTTGGCGCGCAAGCCTGCAACATCAATGCTTATAAGGACGGTGAGGCAACCGCCGTTTCATCGATTGACTATTCGCGCCTCGTTTATGCAGCACTTCTCGGCTTTCTGCTTTTTGAGGAGATCCCGCAGATCAACACGCTCGTCGGCGCCTCCATAATCATTGCTGCATCACTCTATACGCTAAGAAGAGAAGCGATCCGCGGCAAAGAACTCGCCCGCGCTCAGGAAAGCAAGATTTACAATCAATAGATTTTTCAATGTGACTCGGCACGCAAAGCGCGGAAGCGGGTTACCAGTGCCCGGGTCGAAGCGTCCTGGCCATCGGGTGGTGGTGCGCCATCAAGCACCGGAAGAAGTCTCTTTGCCAGTGCTTTCCCGAGTTCGACACCCCATTGGTCGAACGAATTCACGCCCCAAACGACACCTTGCACAAAGACCTTGTGCTCATAGAGCGCGATCAACTGTCCGAGGGTTTCTGGATCGAGTTGTTCGTATAGGATCGTGTTCGACGGTCGATCACCCTGAAAAACTTTGTGTGGGACCAAACGCGCTATTTCCGTCTCGATCTTCCCTTCAGCTTCCAGTTCGTGCCGCACCTCGGCTTCGCTCTTTCCCATCATCAACGCTTCTGATTGCGCAAAACAATTCGCTGATAAGATTTTGTGGTGATCCTCGTCTGCATCCGTCGGTTTCGCCGCTAGCAGGAAATCGCACGGGATGATATCCGTTCCCTGGTGGAGGAGTTGATAGAAAGCGTGCTGTCCATTGGTTCCCGGCTCACCCCAGATCAGGGGACCGGTTTCGCCTTTCACCGGTGTTCCATCGAGCCTCACCGATTTTCCATTGCTCTCCATATCAAGCTGCTGAAGATAGGCTGGAAAGCGGGCAAGACGTTCATCATAAGGCAGGACCGCCTGCGCATTCATTTCCAGGAAGTTGCGATGCCACACGCTAATCATTGCAAGCAGAACCGGCATGTTTTCGGTAAGCGGTGCCTCGCAGAAGTGACGATCCATAGTATGGGCCCCCGCAAGAAACGCACGAAACCGCTCAGGCCCAATCCCGATCATTAAAGAGAGGCCAATCGCAGACCAGATCGAGTAGCGCCCGCCGACCCAATCCCAGAAGCCGAAAATCCGGTCTTTGCCGATTCCGAAGGATTCAACCTCCTCAATGTTCGTTGAGATCGCGGCGAAATGATCACCCACCGATCTTTCGCCGAGCGCATCTGAAAGCCATTTTCGCGCCGAACGGGCATTGGTCATGGTTTCAATCGTGGTGAAGGTTTTCGACGCCACCAGAAACAGAGTGGTACTGGGATCGAGCGCTTTCAGCGTATCGGCCAGATGTGCCCCATCGACATTGGAGACGAAATGAAGCCGTGGGCCATCGATGAACGGCGACAACGCTCTTGCGGCCATCGCGGGGCCAAGATCGGAGCCACCAATCCCGATATTGACCACATCGGTGATCGGTATGTTTCGTGCGCCACGAATTTCGCCTGACCGCAGCCCGTTCGAAAAGGCTTCCATGCGATCCAGAACCTCGTGGATTTCAGCCAAACGGTCCGGGGCACCGTACGAGCGGGTGTCATTGCGCGGAGCACGCAAGGCCATGTGCAGAACAGCCCTGCCCTCTGTTTCATTAATCGGAACGCCCGCCAGCATCTGGTCACGACGATCCTCGACACCACTTGAAACAGCGAGACTGATGAGTTCCGTCATAACCTCGTCAGTGATCTTGTTCTTGGAATAATCGAGGAACAATGCTCCGGCCTGCAGGCCGAAACGATCAGGACGAGCCGGGTACGATCCGAAAAGAGCCCGTAGGTGGACCTTTTTCAGGTCCTCAGCAAGGCGGTGAAGGCGGTGAACTGCGCTATCATCCATTTCGCTCGGCCTTTCCCTAAACAGTCCTTCAAACACGCCAAAACGGCAATTGCGTAAGAAGGGGTAATCCTTTTTCAGCGCATAAGAAAGCGGGCTCTCATTGGAAACCTTGCAGACCTTGGCGGCTCTTGTTACGCATTTTGCATAAGGGAAGAAGGAAACGGAATGAAGGGAGCGCGCCAGAAGGCCGATACGGAACTTGTCCGCCGGCAAAACCGGTCGCTCGTTCTGGAAACCCTGCGGCGGTCGGGTCCCCTTGCGAGTATCGAACTTGGAGCCCGCACCGGCTTGAGCGCTGCGACAGTGTCGGCGATCACCAACGACATGCTGGATGAGCGTCTGATAGAACCGGACCGCAACGCTCCCGATCAAGCGTCACCAGTCCAACGGGGCCGCCCGAAAGTCAGGCTCCGCCTTTCGCCTGACGCTGCGCTTATCCTTGGGATCGAACTCGCTCATAATCAAATTCGTCTGCTGCTTGCGGATTTCGGTGGAATTGTCCTTGCCAGGAAAACCCAACCGATCGAAACAGCTCACATTGACGGTCCGGATTTTGGGTCAATCTTTTGCGATGCCGTCGGCGAATTCCTCTCTGAAGAAGCAATTGACACTGCCCGACTTACCCTCGCCAGCATCGCCTGCCAGGGGTCCGTCGATGCGAAAAAAGGCGAGATCATTTGGAGCCCGGCCTTTCAAACCCGCAACATTGCCGTCGCCGCGCCTTTGACCGAGCGTTTTGGTGTTCGCTGCATCGTCGCGAACGACACGAACGCAATTGCCCATGCGCTTTACCGCGAGGATGACAGTCTCGGCGATTCCTTCGCTGTTCTTTATCTGAGCTCAGGGATTGGGCTCGGTCTCTTCGTCAATGGCGCGCTTGTAGAAGGCTCGGACGGCTCCGCATCCGAGTTCGGTCATATGTTGTGGAAGCAGGACGGAGCCCTGTGCAGATGCGGTCGGTACGGCTGTATCGAAGCCTATGCGTCCGACTTCGGGATTTTTCGAAGCGCGCGTGCAGAGCTTGCGGAAACCGATCCAGCTGATATCGCCCCATCCCAACAGGATATGATGAAACTGGCCGATCAAGCGCGGTCCGGAGACGCAATCGCACGCACCGCGTTCGAAACTGCGGCGACCGCGATCGGGGTCGGCCTTTCCAGCCTGATCCTCCTCGTCAATCCGAAACAGATCCTTTTTACGGGACCGGGGACTGCGCATTTCGACCTTTTGCAGGAACCGCTTGATCGAGCGCTTGCTCACATTGCTGGTCGCGGCACGATGGCCCGCATGCGCGTTCTCGACGACGAGCGTGACCTTGTTGAGGTCGGCCTCCTTTCGCTCGGCTATACATGTCTTGACCGCGATGTCTTTGCAAGACGGGTTAGCGTCGAGGATGTGAGTGCGCGGCAGAAACTCTCCACCGTATAGTCTCGCACCCTTCGGCCGCCTAGGTTACCGATGCATCATGCGCACGCCGTGAGAGCGCCATCCCTCTGATTTCACGGATCAGCTTGCGTTTGATGGCCGTTTCAAAAGCGCGGTAGTTTTCCGCAATCTCGATGAAGCTTCCCGGCCCGCCGATCACGTGATTGCGGAAGTAGTGATGCAGATAGGGAATCTCGTTCAGGATCGGCAGTCCGTTGACCACAAGACCATTGTCAACGGCCCGGTTACGGGCCTGACGGATCGGCACGCCCCGCGACCAGGTGCTGGTCCCATCGGCCTGCATATCGATCACTTGCCGGTCTGCGAAAAAAGGCGCTTTGGCGTGATAGTCAATGGCGAATGTAATCGCGCTTCCAATGGCTGTAACGCCTTCAGCGGTGAGCCTCGGTGCAGCTTCCACCTGATCTGCGATCGAGAACGCATCGTTGCGCGAAGCGACCAGGGTCCAAGGCACCACAATCTCCTGGGTGTCCGGTCCGGACCATTGAATAACGGCGATCGAAATGCGTCCAAAACGGCCGGATTGGATCGCTGCAAAGACCTCATCGGAGCGCAGGGCATTGGCAATCCCGACCGATTGCAGTTGGAATTCAGCAGAATTGACGCTGTAGGAGCAGTCGATCGCAATCAGAAGGTTGAGATCCGTTCGTGCGGGTTGGGTCCGGGTGCTTGCACCGGGAAGCAACGCGGTCAACAGAACCGCAATCAGTATTGCGAAGGCGCCTTGCCGCATCGTGCCTTTCCACGCAGCGCGCAAAGGCGCTACGTCCGCATCATCAAGAACAGTCCATGGCGTCTGGCTCAGACGCGAGCGCAGCGCGAAAAATTAGCGCGGCGTTATTCCGCGAAGGCGTTCTGAACGACGTCTCAAAAGTTCAACCGTCGTCAAGAGCGCAATCGAAATGATGACCAGAACCGTGGCCACTGCGAGGATTGTAGGCGAGATTTGCTCTCTTAACCCTGAGAACATTTGACGCGGGATCGTGCGCTGCTCGACATCAGCCACGAAGAGCATCACCACGACCTCATCAAGCGACGTGATAAACGCGAAGAGCGCGCCCGATATCATTCCAGGCAGTATGAGCGGCATAATCACTTTGAAGAAGGTCGTGGTCGGCGTAGCACCAAGGCTCGCGGAGGCACGGATCAAGGAATTGTCGAAACCAACCAGTGTCGCCGTGACGGTGATGATCACGAAGGGGACGCCAAGCGTCGCGTGGGCCACGATAATACCGGTATAGGTCTTCGCAATTCCGAGATCGGAATAGAAGAAAAACATCCCTGTCGCGATAATGACGAGCGGCACGATCATTGGAGAAATCAAAAGGCCGGTAATGAAGGCGCGCGCCGGCATTTCAGGACGTGACAAACCGAGCGCCGCAAGCGTGCCGAGGACTGTTGCAATGATCGTTGCAAAAAATGCGATGAAGAAGGAATTGCGGGTCGCTCGCAGCCATTGGGCATTGCTCCAGCTGTCCACCAGCCAAGCCCAGGAGAAAGGTTCATCCGGTGCGGCCATGCCGTTTTTGAAAATATCCTGGTACCAGCGGGTCGAATAGGCTTCTGGATCAAAGGTCAGCATGCCCTCGGTAAATGTGAAATATGGCTCGGCGTTAAACGAAAGCGGCAAAATGATCAGGATCGGCGCGATCAGAAAGATAAAGATCGCAGCGCATATCGTTAGAAACGTGTAGTGCCAGATCTTCTCGAGCGGTGAGGCATAGGCAGGAAGTTTCATGATGGTGCCTCCTTACCCGAACTTCAGATTATCGACGCCGACCAGCTTGTTGTAGAGCCAGTATAAGATCAGGACCCCGGCCAAGAGGATCGCGCCGAGCGCTGCTGCCAGGCTCCAGTTCAAGGAACGCCTGACGTGGTCAGCGATCAGGTTCGAGATCAGGACACCATCCTGACCGCCCACCAAAGCGGGCGTGATATAATAGCCGATCGCGATAATGAAGACGAGCAACGTGCCCGCAGCGATACCCGGGACGGTTTGCGGGAAATAAACCCGGCGGAATGCTGTAAAGGGCGTGGCCCCGAGCGAGCGAGCCGCGCGCATATAGCTCGGCGGGATCGTTTTCATGACCGAGTAGAGTGGCAAAACCATAAACGGCAAAAGAATATGCGTCATCGCAACGATCGTGCCGGTCTGATTGTAGATCATTTGAACACGGCCATCATCGGACAGGATTCCGATGGTCACCAATATGTCGTTTATGATCCCCTCGGTCTGCAACAGCGCAATCCACGCCGTGGTTCGAACAAGAAGCGATGTCCAGAAGGGCAAAAGCACTAGGATCATCAAAAGATTCGATGTCCTGAGCGGCAACACCGACATGAGATAGGCAATCGGATAGGCCAGAACGAAACACAGGACCGTGATGACAAAAGAGAGCCACAAGGTTCGCCAGAAAAGATTGACGTAAATCTGTAGGAAGTCGGCTTGCATTACGATGCTGCCGTCATCGGCAAGCTTGCGGTCGACGGCTGCAAGAAAGAAACTCGGTGTTACATCTGACGAGGCTCTTTTCATGGTGACCCAAAGGCTTGGGTTGGACCAATCCTCGTCGATACCCAGAACCGCCTCCTTGAACGGTGCTTCAAGGCGGTTTGCCCTGCGAGCGCTCTTCATAAAAGTAGAGCGGGTGCCGGATAAATCGTAATTGATGCGGGTCGCGGCCCGGCCGATAGTGCGGTCTTTACGTGCCTGAGCAAGGTCGCCCGCGAGGATTGCGAATATTTCTTCATCCGGCAGACCATCCTCGGAGCTTGTCGGATCCCATTCACGCAGCGCAGCCGCCGTATTCGGTAGCGCCTTGCTGAATGCATCATTGTGGTAGCTTCGCACCAGCATCTGCCCGATCGGGATGATGAAGGAGATCAGCATGAAAAGAAGGAGTGGCGCGGTCAGAAAGAAGGCCGTAAGGCGTTTGCGGCGCAGAGATATCGCGAGCTTGCGCTTGAGTGGTACACCATCCGCTGTCGTGAGCGGCGCCTGTTTTGCACCGGCGTTGCTGAGCGCCATATCGGCCATTGATTAAACTCCCGCCCCAAGGAAAACCGGGAGGGGTGTACCCTCCCGGCGAATTGCAAAACGCTTAGCTTGCGAGCCAGGCGTTGAAACGCTCGTTGAGCTC
>JBCDCU010000206.1:0-7011 GCA_039181265.1 Pseudomonadota bacterium
CCTAAGGCTTCCCATAGATCTGATGATAGAGAGACCGCCGGGAGACAACTAAATCCACGAGACCACCACACACTATGTCAGAGATCTACGACAGAAGTTGAGCGAGACACACTCGAAATCGTGCAAAGGCCTCGAAATTATCTGTGAAACGCACAATTTTACCGCTTCGCTCCCCATGTTTCACGCGCTATTCTTGATGCATGGGAGGTTCACACCAACACCATGAGGTGACAGTAATGAACCGTAACGCAAGAAAAACCCGTGTTATTGCTGCTCAAGAGCAGCGTGTTTCCCGCACCCTTTTCCACGCTTTCTGGATACTTCTCGCTCTCATCATCCTGGCTTGGCCCGGTGCTGCACGAGCGTGTGAGTTTTTTGTACCCGACGAAGCGGGTAATGCGATTCGCGGCCCATCTTTCGATCGGATCGATAACGGCTTCACCCATGGCCTTTTGCGGTGCGGAGGAGAAACGCATGGGCTCATGATCATGACGCTGGCCATCGATATCAATGAGCCGCATATCGGGGTCCGCGATGATCCGCTTTTCAAGTTGGAGGTGTTAGGCCCTCTGGAGCGCGTTGATGACATTCAGGTTTCCGGAACCTCCAGTGTTTATGTTCTCGGACGGGCAAATGCATCGCCACGGGTCGGCAATCGTCGCGGCTTCGTTCGTTTCGCGACCCTGTGCGATGAGCATTTTAATGGAAAACCATTGAATTGTTCCTGGGGCTCGGCACGGATCAAGTTTCGTGCCACCACGGTCGATACGAACGCGGATGAGAAATTCGATCGCACCTATCACGAGCTCAGCATTTACCGCGGAGAAGGTAAGCTCCATATGGTGACCTTCTGGACACCGCATCGCCGCCATATCAAGGCAACGACTGCCGATTGGATCACCGCTCTCCACGCATTCGGCTTCGACGTCGCTAAGAAAGGTCCTCAGACCATCGACGCAAATCGCGGATAAATCTCCCGTCGCTCAATCCGTCATTTAGCCTCTATACGCCGCTTTGGATCTCCAAGGCGGCGTAGTCTCATGAGCGCCAGCCTCCGGGTTGGTCGCTCGATCGACGGCGTCGACCAGACATGCTCGATGTCTGACCTCAAAAGACCAAGATCCTTCAATTGAATATCGTCGAGGCACATCATTTTGCGAACCGCGAGGTAATCCTTCACCAGCCAATAGGCGCTGAATGTGAAGGAAATCACTCGCGAGACGGCAACGTTAATTCGGCTAGCGAAAATCCGGTGGGTGTTTGACATCACGGCTTCTCCTTTCTGAAACACCCCTGGATGCTAGCAACCGGCAATCACTTGATGCTTCGTTCGTGGACGAAGCGTCACTTGCGCGTTTTTAGTATTCTGCGGGAAACAAAGTCAGGAGGAGTGGTCTTGAGCCAAGGACCGAACATCGCAGTCATATCCGCGCTCATTGGCGACCCGGCACGCGCGACTATGCTGATGGCGCTCATGGCGGGGAAGGCCCTGACAGCCGGCGAACTTGCCAATGAGGCAGGCATTACGCCGCAGACAGCCAGTGCGCACCTCGCCAGGCTTGAGGACGCCGGCCTTATCCTTCGCTACGCTCAGGGTCGGCATCGCTACTTCGCGCTTGCCAACCAGAAGACTATCGAACTTCTCGAACTTCTGATGGACATCACAGCGAGCACGTTCGAAACAAAGAAAAAGACCGGGCCGAAAGATGAAGCGTTGAGACGTGCGCGGATCTGTTACGACCATCTGGCCGGCGGGATCGCGGTCGCATTACTCGATCGGTTTATTGAGCGAAAGTTCATCACGATCACCGATCAAAAGCTCCTGATCTCGGAAGCAGCCCGTCCGTTTTTCGAGGATTTCAAAATCGACATGGACCGATTGGGCCGTGCCAAACGTCCGATCTGCCGAAGCTGTATGGATTGGAGTGAGCGGCGCCCTCACCTTGCTGGTGGCCTGGGTGCCGCCCTGTTCAGCCGGTTTCAGGATCTCAACTGGGTCCGACGGGAGGGCAAATCACGGTTGGTGACCGTCACCCCCATCGGTTTGCGGGAATTACCCGCTTGGGCGGAGATCACGCTTCGCTGAAGCCCCGCGCATCGCCGCTGTTACCCTTAGCGAAATGGAATGGTCACTGTTCCGATAACCGTTTGCGAGTAAATACCGGACGCAACAGCTGTATTGGTCACACTATCGATTGGAAATTCTGCATTCGGAAAACCGTAGAAACGATATCCAACACCGAGGCGGACACCGGAATCCAACTCTGCGTCAACACCCGCTCCCACCTGAAACGCGAAACCGACTTCTGTTTCCTCTGACGCAAGACCGTCAAAATTGAACGATGAGATACCGAAACCGGCACCACCCCCAATATAAGGAACGATCGGCGAGCCTTCGAAGGAGAAGTCTTTCCATGCGTTCACCAAGATAGAATGGGTCTTGATGTCTCCTAGGATGGCCCCGACAAGCGGTCCAGTGAAACCAGCTGCTGCTCCGGTTGCTGATACAACATTTCCGACGACCTCATCGAACGTATTGCGCAGAAATGCATATTCGCCTTCAACCCGGATCCCATGATCAAATTCGGTACCAAAGGCGGCACCGGCAATGAAACCCGCATCCGTTTCGATTTCCGTGTCAAGTCCCACCGTCCCGACGACAGAGCCACTTATGTCGACGAAATTGAGGATGTCTCGACCGTCAAGATCACCAGCGAAATTACCCCCACCGAAGACACTGACATAGTAGCTTTTTGAAGACTGATCCTCAGCTTGGGCGACACCCAGCGATGACAGAAGAACGAATGACGCCAGGCCACTGGCTTTGATAAAATGATTCACAATTAAACACTCCAAAACAATCAAATCGGCGCTCTTCTCACGACAATACAATTATTTGTCAATCTTATTTGATTTTCGGATCGAACTCACGGAACCGGATGTTACATAAATACAACGTAATTAGCCGAATTGGGGTGAATTTCACTGCAATATCAATGGGAACGGACTATTGGAGCAAGTCCAGGCCAGTGACATCATCCATCAGACGGGTGCATTCGTAAGACCGGCGATAGCCTTCGCAAAGTCAGACGCCTCGAATGGCTCGAGGTCGTCAATACCTTCGCCGATCCCGATAAAATGAACCGGTAAGCCGTGTTTGGCGGCGATCGCAACCAGAATCCCGCCACGGGCCGTGCCATCAAGCTTCGTCATCACCAGCCCATTGACCCCGGCCTTTTCTTTGAAGATTTCGACCTGCTGAAGAGCATTCTGACCGGTTGTGGCATCGAGTGTGAGAAGAACCGTATGCGGCGCACTCTCATCTTTCTTTCTGATGACCCGGATTACTTTTTCGAGCTCAGCCATTAGCTCCGTTTTGTTCTGCAACCGGCCGGCCGTATCGATCAGGAGAACGTCAGTGGCGGCTTCCTGAGCAGCCTGCATCGCATCGAACGCCAGACCGGACGCATCAGCTCCGATATCCCGGGCAATAACGGGTGACCCCGTGCGTTCACCCCAGATTTTCAGTTGTTCAACAGCAGCAGCCCGAAACGTGTCACCCGCCGCGAGCATGACCTTGGCGCCACCGCTGGTAAGTTTGGCTGCGAGTTTCCCGATCGTGGTCGTCTTACCGGTCCCATTGACGCCAACGACAAGGACAACGTGGGGCTTGCGGTCGAAATCCAGCTCCAGCGGTCGGGCGATCGGTGCCAATACCCGTTCAACTTCTTCAGATAGCACTTCGCTGATCTCTTCAGCGCTGATGTCCTTGCCATAACGGTTTTCAGAAAGCCGGTCGGTAATCGCAAGCGCCGTGTCAACACCAAGGTCCGCGCGAATGAGCGCATCTTCAAAATCTTGCAAAGTCTCGTCGTCGAGTTTGCGCTTGGTGAAGATTGCGGTGATCGAGCCGGTCAGTTCCTGGGATGATTGCGATAATCCCGAGGCAAGGCGTTGAAACCAGGATCGCCCGCCGCTTTTCTCCTTCGGCGTCTCCTCACTCTTCTTTCCGAAGGAAAAAAGCCGCTTAAAGAGACCTGGTTTTTGTTCGCTCATTGTAGTCCGTCCGGTCAGTGCTCAAGCAGCCGCAATAAGAAGATCTTCGGTCGCCGCTTCGATCCGCGCCGGGATAATCTCGCCCTGTTCACCGCGGTTCAGCCTGGCGAGTGTGAAATGTTCCGTCCGCCCAAGGCGCGAGCCATCCTCAAACACACGTTCCACCAGGATCGCGGCGGACTGACCGGGCTGTTTTTGCAGGTGACTTTGCAGCGCCATTTTCCCTTTTTCGCGAAGACGCTCGGCACGCTCTTTAATGATGCGCCGATCGACCTGGGGCATTTTGGCTGCAGGCGTTCCTGGTCGCGGCGAATAGGGAAAGACATGAAGATGCGTGAGCCCCGCCTCGTCGACAATGCTAAGCGAGTTCCCAAACATGGTCTCCGTCTCTGTTGGGAAACCGGCTATAATGTCCGCACCAAACGCAATATCCGGGCGCGCACTCCGAACGTCATCGCAAAACCGCAGCGTATCATCGCGCAGATGACGCCGTTTCATACGTTTCAGGATCATGTCATCGCCGGACTGAAGAGACAGATGAAGGTGCGGCAAGAGGCGTTTGTCGTGCCTGATCGCATCCATCAGCGGCTCATCCACTTCGATTGAATCGATCGAAGACAGCCTGAGGCGCGGAAGGTCCGGCACCTTTTGGAGAATGTTTTGAACAAGCGTACCGAGGCTTGGCCTGCCGGGAAGGTCGCCGCCGTAAGAGGTAATGTCGACGCCGGTGATAACGATTTCCAGGAAGCCGTTGTCGACAAGGCGGCGCACCTGTTCGACGACCGCACCCATCGGTACGGACCTGGAGTTTCCCCGTCCGTAAGGAATGATGCAAAAGGTACACCGATGATCGCAACCGGTCTGAACCTGGACGAAAGCCCGTGTCCGCCCGCCCATCGCATCCACCATATGGGGCGCGGTTTGCGTAACGCTCATAATGTCGTTTACGACGATTTTTTCCTCGTGCGAGACCCCGAAATCCGGAAGCGCACGATAGGTTTCGGTTTCAAACTTTTCCTCGTTGCCGATGACAGCATCGACTTCATCCATCTCAGCGAAGGCTTCAGGTTCGATCTGCGCGGCGCACCCTGTCACCACGATGCGCCTGTCGGGCTGTTCACGTTTCGCCCGCCGGATTGTCTGCCGCGCCTGACGCACCGCCTCCCCTGTCACAGCGCAAGTATTGACGAGAAGTGAGTTTGATAGGCCCGCACGCTCTGCCGCCCGCACCATCACTTCACTATCGAGCGTGTTCAGACGGCAGCCGAAAGTGACAACGTCCACCGGCGCATCGGTGTCCGTTGGATGGATGTGAGGTGCCGCTCCGGCGGTTTCCGTCACCGCACTCTTTTCAAGTTTTGATTGTCTGCTTCCGGCCATCGCGCGTTGACTTTCTAAAGCGATCCGGCAAGGCCAAAAGGATCACTTGTCGGCACCATTTCCCATTCAAGGGTTTTCAAATCCACAACACCCACTGCTTCGTACTCGACCGGACCGGTCATCAGGATACGGTAATTCTCCATGACATCGATCTGCAGCACACCGCCGGGCAATCGCACTTGAACCGACCGGCGAGTACGGCCGGTGCGGTAAGATGAGGCAACCGCGGCGCATGCCGCTGATCCACAAGCGAGAGTGAGCCCGACACCTCGTTCCCAGACCTTAAGGTCCATGCGGTCCTCGCCCGTTACACGGGCAACGGAAATATTAGCCCGTTCTGGAAAAATCGGGTGATTTTCCAAAAGCGGCCCGAAACGCTCAAGGCCATATCCATCAACATCGCCGTCGACCCAGAAAATCGCATGCGGATTTCCCATACTGGCGACGGATGGCGAATGAAGCACCGGATCGTCAATCGGGCCGACCTGAAGTTCGATGGCACGCGTATCACGGAATTCTTCTGCAAGCGGGATGTCCTCCCAGTCAAATTTTGCAGTCCCCATATCGACGGTAATCAATCCGTCCGCACGTCGCTGAGCGGCAAGGACGCCGGGCCGTGTCTCAAGATTGAGATCGGAGCCGCCCTCGGCGTTCATCAGAATATCGGCAACACATCTCGTCCCGTTGCCGCAGGCCTCAGCCTCCGAACCGTCGATATTGTAAATCGTGACATAGGCCCGGGTGCCTTCGGTCGCGGCAGGTTCGATTGCCATGAGCTGGTCGAAATGCAGAATTTCGTGCTCGCCGAGACGGCGCGCCTTTTCGCCCGTAAGAGCGTCGGGAGCAGCCCTCAGGTCGGCAACCAATATCTTGTTTCCCGCGCCGTTCATCTTGAACAGCGGAATCGTTGTTTCAGACATCTTCGAACCTGTTAGTCAAAGTGGCGCATATATGGCTGAGTTTTCTCAGAAATTCCAGCTTTCAATCGACTGAAGCCGCGCCTGGATCACATTCGTGTTACGTTAAGCCAGCAGGAATTGGCATCTTCCTGAAATAGTGTGACCAGCGGTTACCTTGAAGGGTGAGGTCGTCATTCTTTTCTCTTCTTTAGAGATCATTGCTGGAGGAGCGCGGTACGCCGTGGTGTAACATGTCTGAAGCCCGTTTGGATTCTCCGAAACAATCCGTCATGGACAGGGTCGGCCGGATCATCGCCACACGCCTCGACGAGGAAAAAAGTGGCTATATCCCCTATACACCTTCAGACATCGAGACCATGCGTGCCAGCCTGCGTCCGGGCGATATTATCCTCACCGAGGGCAGCAGCAAGGTATCGTCGATCATCAAATACCTCACTCAATCAACCTGGTCACACGCGGCGATGTATGTTGGTGACGCCGTCAGTGTTCCCGTGGATGGCTCCGATGACCCTGCTGACCGGCCCTGCCTGATCGAAGTCAATCTCGGCCCCTCCCCTCTCACCGCCTCTCCTCCGGGGACACCGTCGCTCTCTCCCGCACAGGCTCCATCGGGACGCCCCTCTGCTCCGGGATCATCCACTGCGTGACGGAGACG
>JBCDCU010000207.1:0-7009 GCA_039181265.1 Pseudomonadota bacterium
ATGTTCGGTTACCGCCAGCGTTGGAGGACGCACCTTGCGGGGGAGGAGGACACCATGAGCTCAGCGCTTGCCGTGAGTCACGGCGGCTTTGGCCGTGCCGCGATCTACGCCCACGACCGCCCGATGATCACCCACGCCCATCGAGAAGGTCATCTGATCTTCAGAATATCCGGAGCACCTGCGACAGTGAAAGTCGGTTCCGTCTCCGTCGATTGCGATGGAACAATGGCAGCAGCCGTCAGCCCATGGGAACCGCATTCCTTTTCGTTTCAGGAAGATGCGCCTTGCGTCACGCTAGTTCTCTACATCAAACCGATGTGGTTTCTGGAAAACTCCGGCTCCGCCGACTATGCGCTCAACTTTGGGACCTGCCGGGTACCGCTTTCAGGCGACCTGCCTTCGCTTGTGCGAAAACTGACAGCGTTGATGCTCGAAGACAGCGGCGACATAAACGTTGAGACAATCCTGATCGAGCTTGCGAAACGCTGTTACGAAGTATCGTGGAAGGACCGTCAACGGCCTTGTTCCGCGATCCATCGCCGCCGCTTCAGCGATTTCCGCGTCAGGCGTTCTCAGGAGCTTATGAAAAGCTATCTTTCATGCCACAACGGACTGGATGCTCTCGCACAGGAAGTAGGCCTTTCTCGGCCGCATTTCTTCAAACTTTTCAAGAAGCAAACCGGTGTCACGCCGAACATCTACTTCAACACACTGCGGGCGGAACAGGCGATCGAAGACCTGACGGCCAGCCGGAAAAGCGTGACCGACATTGCCTATGATCTCGGCTTCGCTTCACAGGCATCGTTTACGCGGTTCTTCTCACAGAATGTCGGGATCGCTCCGTCGGACTATCGACGCACCGCACAAACGATCAGTCACCGTGATTTAGCGACCTAAAGGAAACGTCCGATACTTCTGGATACGTTCCAAGGCCCGCCGATTGGCTAAGCTTGCACGTGCGGCAAAGTGATTTGCTCGCACTGTTTGAAGCTGATCAGCAAGCGGGGCCAAGAGTGACGACACCAGTTCGTCCGACAAAGCAGCCGGACACCCGGCAGGATACCGCTATCAGCGCGGCGAAGGGCGCCGCGTCATGAGACGCTTTGCGCAAACGCATCCCTTCTGGTCAGCCATTATCGTGCTCGCCGTCCTTGTCCTGATTTACCTGATTTTCGCGGTCTGGCCGAAATGGCTGGTTGAGCTCATCGGGCGCAAGAAGATCTTTCTGAATGCCTTGTTCAACGGGATCACCCTTGGGGGCCTCTACTTTCTGGTCGCTTCGGGCTTCACATTGATCTTCGGCCTGATGCGGAACGTCAATCTCGCCCACGGCTCGCTGTATTTGCTCGGCGGCTATATCGGCTTTTTCGTCGCCGACTATACCGGAATGTGGCTCCTTGCGTTTCCGGTTGCATTCCTCCTCGTTGCCATCATCGGCATCTTGATGCAGATCTTTGTTTTCCGTCTGATGGAAGGACAGGATCTACGGCAAACGCTTGTCACGATTGGGCTCTCAATCGTCCTCGCCGATCTCATGCTATGGGGCTTTGGCGGCGATTTTTACAATATCTCACCGCCGCAATGGCTATCTGGTCCGCTAGAAACGGGTCTTGTCACATCCGAGAGGGTCCGGCGCTCAGGCGAGGTTGTCACCAGCTATCTCAAATACCCGATGGTGCGCATCGTCATCTTCGGGGCATCCGTTGCAATCGGGATTGGGATTTGGCTGCTCCTCAACAAAACGCGGATCGGCATGCTGATCCGTGCAGGCGTCGACGATCGCGATATGCTGTCAGCAACCGGCGCACCGGTCCAATGGGTTTTCCTTGGCGTCTTTGCCTTCGGAGCCGGACTCGCCGGTATGGCAGGCGTCGTCGGCGGAACTTTCCAGTCGGTTGCGCCAGGTGAGGACATCCGCTTCCTTCTCGCATCACTCGTGGTCGTCATTGTGGGCGGCATGGGATCGATCCCGGGGGCAGCGCTGGGGGCGCTCCTGATCGGGCTCGCCGAACAGTTTGGTTCGGTTTACTTCCCGACTTACGCCGTCGTTCTGACATTCCTCATTATGGTTCTTGTGTTGGCATTCCGCCCGCAAGGCCTTCTCGGGAGGGCGTGAAAATGGCCCTCCATGATCTCGAACGTCCTTACGACCCAACGAGCGCAGAAGGCCGGGTTGCACGACACTGGTTCGAGCGTATTCCAACCGCATACTGGATTGTTGTTTTCCTGCTGATCACAATGCCGGTCTACGCGTCGAACTTCGTTCTATTCCAGATTTTTGGCTGGTCGTTCATTCTGGGAATGATCGCGACATCGCTGATGTTCCTTGCGGGCTATGGCGGGATGGTCAGCCTTGCCCAGATGACCTTTGCAGGCGTCGCCGGTTATTCGGTCGCAATCTTCGGCGAAAGCGCGATCACCACCATCAGTCAGGGATGGCCGTTCTATGTGGCAGTCCCGCTTGCTCTCATCGTTACCGTCCTCTTTGCAACCGGTATCGGATGGCTGGCGGTGCGGACCGAGGGCATTTACACGATTATGATCACGCTCGCGATCGCGGCAGCCTTCTTCTACTTCACACGCCAGAATTACGACATTTTCAACGGGTTTCAGGGCTTCAATTCCGTCCTGCCGCCACCGCTTTTCGGGGTCGACTGGCGCGAGGCGATCCCTTTCTACTATCTGACGTTGTTCTTTGCGGCAGCGACCTATTTCGCGGTCTTATATCTTAGCCGCGCTCCGTTCGGTCTAGCCCTTCAGGGGGTCCGCGATAATCCACGGCGTATGGCAGCCCTTGGCTTCAATGTGACGGGACACCGGGTGGCGGCCTATGCCTTTTCTGCGATTCCCGCCGGTCTTGGCGGTATCTTGCTCACCTGGCAGACTAGCCAGATTTCGCCCGGCACGATCTCACTGCAACCGGTGATCGACATTCTGGTGATTGCTGTTGTCGGGGGGTTAAGCCATCCAATCGGACCGTTCATCGGTGCGTTTCTCTATGTCGTGCTCAAGACCTTTGCAGTCGACGTTCTCATCGCAGTCGGCCTTGGCGGCGAGCGGTTCCAGCTTCTGATCGGCCTTGGCTTCCTCATCGTTGTCTATGTGTCGTCCGACGGTCTCATCGGCATCTGGCGCAAGATCCGCGAAAGCCGCAACCGTGATCCCTTCCGCACAAGGGAGGGCGAATGAGCGGCCTTGCGAACATGACCGGGACGGAAAATGCCCTCGAACTCCGCGATGTGTCGAAAACATTCGGAGCGCTCGCAGCTTTGAGCGGGATTGAGCTTGTGGTGAAACCCGGTGAACGCCGCGCTGTCCTCGGTTCAAACGGTGCCGGGAAAACCACGCTCTTCAACTGCATCACCGGAGATTTTCCACCGTCCTCGGGTTCGATCCGTTTTTTCGGCGAGGACGTAACCGCGTTTCCGCCGCAGGAGCGGATCCGGCGCGGTTTGCGGCGGACCTATCAGATCTCACTCCTTTTCCATGGCCTTACGGTTCTCGACAACATTTATCTCGCCTGTCTTGGTGTGAGCCGCGGGCGATTTTCGTTTTTGAGGCCAAGGCGGGACGATGCACTCGTCGCAGCGTCTGAGAGGCTGGTGGAGCTGGTTCATCTGGACGCCGTGAAGGATTCCAGCGTGAGCGATCTTTCCTACGGTCAGCAGCGGCAGCTCGAAGTCGCAATGGCGTTGTCAGGCGCACCCCGTTTCATCCTGTTCGATGAACCCGCAGCGGGTTTGAGCCCGGCAGAGCGCCGCGAACTCATCGAAATCCTGACGAACCTTCCAAGCCATATGGGCTTCATCATTATCGAACACGACATGGATGTGGCGCTGCGCGTCTCCGACTACGTCACGATGATGCACAACGGAGAGATCTTCAAAGAAGGTCGGCCGGCGGAGATCGAAGAGGATCCGGAAGTCCAGGCCCTTTATCTCGGGGGGGCGGAGCATTGACGAATCCGAGCCTCCAGATCCGCGATCTCAACGTCTATTATGGCCACTCCCATGCCCTGCAGGGTGTAAACTTGACGCTCCCAAAAGGCGTTCTGAGCGTTGTTGGCCGCAATGGGATGGGAAAGACCACGCTTTGCAAGGCAATCATGGGTCTCGTCCCGGTCGCCTCTGGCACCATTTCGATGGCCGGTCGGGAGATATCAAAGCTCGATCCGGTCCAAACTGCGCGCCTTGGTATCGGATATGTGCCGCAGGGGCGGCGGCTTTGGCCATCGCTCACTGTGGACGAGCATTTGCGTCTCGTCGCAAAACGCGGCGGCGCGTGGAGCATTGAACGGATTTACTCCACATTCCCGCGCCTTGCCGAACGCAGACAAAATGGCGGCGGCCAGCTTTCGGGCGGCGAACAGCAGATGCTCGCAATCGGCAGGGCGCTCCTTCTCAATCCACGCCTACTCGTAATGGACGAACCGACTGAAGGCCTTGCGCCGGTTATCGTCAATCAGGTCGAGGAGATGCTGATCCGCCTCGGCCAGGAAGGCGATATCGATGTTCTCGTGATTGAACAGAATATCGGGGTTGCCTGCGCTGTCGCCTCCGAAGTCGCGATCATGGTCAATGGCCGGATCAACCGTGTCATGGATTCTGAAATCCTGGCCGGAGACCGGGATCTTCAGCAAGCGCTTCTTGGTGTCGGACGCCATGCCCATGACGAAACCGACCAGGAAGAGACCGTCAAGACCGCATCGGATGCAGCCCCAGCGAACGGCATAACCCGCATCTATGTGTCGAACCCAAAGCCGCCGACCCGCTGGTCCAGGCCGGTCCCGGTACGCGTTCTCGAGCAATCCGCGCGCACCCAAACTGGCCTTCCGACTGCGGCGAATGTCGTGCCCCTGGTGAGCGCGCAACGCTCATCTCAACGCGGAGGCATCGTCTATGTCTGCGGAACCTTCGACACGAAGGGGCGGGAGCTCGACTATATGGCCGATCTCGTGCGGGAAAGCAGCCTCATTGTCAGAACCGTCGATCTATCGACATCCGGAGGGCGGTCGGGAGCCGACGTTCCACCTCACGTGGTCGCGGCCCACCATCCGCGAGGTGCTGCTGCCGTCTTCACCGGTGATAGAGGGACTGCGGTCGCTGGTATGACGCTCGCCTTCGAGCGCTGGGTGAAAAACACGGGCGATATCGGCGGGCTCTTGTCAGCCGGAGGCTCGGGCGGAACGGCACTCGTCTCTCCAGGATTTCGGGTTTTGCCAGTCGGCGTGCCGAAGCTCATCATTTCCACTGTGGCAAGCGGCAATACTGAGCAATATGTCGGCCCCTCGGATGTCACCATGATGTATTCGGTGGCTGACGTTCAGGGGCTCAACTCAATCACACGGCCGGTCCTTGCGAACGGTGCTGCGGCGCTCGCCGGGATGGTGCGCGCCCGCCAGAAACCGCAACCCGAAGCTGATGGAAAACCTGCCATCGGCATGACCATGTTCGGTGTCACCACACCATGCGTGCAGATGGTCTCGAAGATGCTGGAGACGGACTACGATTGTCTCGTCTTCCATGCGACCGGCGTCGGCGGCAGATCGATGGAAAAGCTCCTCGATTCCGGGTTGCTTGAAGCCGTTATCGATCTCACCACCACCGAAGTTTGCGACATGGTGGCAGGCGGCGTTTTTGCGGCGACCGAGGAGCGGTTCGATGCGTCGATCCGGGCGGGTGGCGCCTATATCGGGGCGTGCGGCGCGCTTGATATGGTGAACTTCAACGCTCCCGATACTATCCCCGAACGCTATCGCGGCCGTCTCTTCTACGAACACAATCCGCAAATCACACTGATGCGCACGACGCCCGAAGAATGCGTGAAAATGGCGGAGTTCATTGGCGAAAAACTGAACCGCATGACCGGTCCAGTCCGCTTCTTCCTGAATGAGGGCGGTGTCAGCCTTCTCGATAGTCCGGGACAACCTTTCAGGGACCCGACGGCCAACAAGGCGCTCTTCGAAACGCTTGAATCCGTCGTTCGCCATACCGCCAACCGGCAATTGGTGCGCGTGCCCCATAACATCAACGATCCCGAATTCGCCGACCTCGTCGTCAGAACGTTCCGTTCCTTCAACGGCCGGCCTGAACGTGAACGCAAAGGAGCCTGATCAATGTTTCAGCGTGCAGATCTCATGGCAAAATTCCGGAAGATGCGGGACGACGGCGAACCGATCATCGGCGGCGGCGCCGGGACGGGGCTTTCGGCGAAGTGCGAAGAAGCGGGCGGCATCGATCTGATCGTTATCTACAATTCCGGGCGCTATCGGATGGCGGGCCGCGGCTCGCTTGCTGGCTTGATGCCTTACGGTGACGCAAACGGCGTGGTCATGGAAATGGCGGGAGAGGTTCTGCCGGTCGTCAAGAACACACCCGTTCTTGCCGGTGTCTGCGCAACCGACCCGTTCCGCCTCATGGATAAGTTCCTCGATCAGGTGAAGGATGCCGGATTTTCGGGTGTTCAGAATTTCCCGACCGTTGGCCTCATTGACGGGGTGTTCCGGCAGAACCTCGAAGAGACCGGAATGGGCTACGACCACGAAGTCGATATGGTCGCCATGGCGAACGAAAAAGACCTTCTGACGACACCATATGTGTTCTCCGCAGACGACGCGGCGGCAATGGCGAAGGCAGGCGCGGACATCATCGTCGTCCATCTCGGGCTCACAACCGGCGGGTCCATTGGTGCGGATACGGCGGTGTCGCTCGAACAGGCGCCAGCACTCACTGACGAATGGGCCGCGGCGGCCCTCGACGTTAATCCGGACGTCATCGTGCTCGTTCATGGCGGACCTGTCGCGATGCCGGAGGATGCCGACTTTGTCCTCAAGAACACAACAAACTGCCACGGGTTTTACGGTGCCTCGTCCATGGAGAGGCTGCCGACTGAAATTGCGCTGCGTGACCAGACCGCAGCGTTCAAGAAGATCGGCCGATAGGAGGAAATCATGACCGGACAACTGATCGGACAACTGATCTTATGGCTCATCGTCGCCGTTATCGTCATC
>JBCDCU010000208.1:0-6968 GCA_039181265.1 Pseudomonadota bacterium
CGGTGGCGAAGCCGACATGTATGCCATGCGGCTTGCGAGAGCTTTTACCGGGCGGGACAAGATCGTGAAATTCGAAGGCGGTTATCATGGCATGTGTGCCGAGGCGCAAATGTCGCTCGCGCCGCAGGCGCTTATAAACTTCCCGCAGGCTGTGCCCGATTCCGCTGGAATTCCGGCAAGTGTGCGTGATGAGATGCTGATCGCTCCCTTCAACGATTTCGAGTTTATCCGGTCGCTCGTTTCTGAATATGCCGACCAGATTGCCGGTATCATCGTCGAACCTCTGCAGCGCGTTATTCCACCGGCACCCGGTTTCCTGGAGCTTTTGCGCGAGGAGTGCGACCGGCATGGGATCGTCCTCATCTTTGATGAGGTCGTCACTGGATTTCGCTTTGATTACGGTGGTGCGCAGGCGCACTATGGTGTGACGCCTGATCTTGCCTCGCTCGGTAAAATCATAGGCGGCGGTTTCCCGCTTGCTGCGGTCGCTGGGCGCGCTGACATCATGGCCCATTTTGATAAGGCGGCTGTCGGAGAGGCCGGATTTTTGATGCAGGTCGGAACACTCTCCGGTAACCCGGTAGCAAGTGTTGCCGGTCTCAAGACACTCGAGATTTTGCGGCGCGAAGGTCAATACCAGCGCCTTTATGATCTTGGCCGCAGATTGATGGACGGGATTTCTGATGCGCTGTCAGATGCTGGACATCCACACAGGATTGTCGGCCATGAGACGCTGTTCGATGTCGTCTTCACGCCTGATGACGTCAGTAACTACCGTGATGTTTTCCGTGCTGATGCCGGAAAAGCAGGGAGAATAACGTCTCTTTTGCGTGAGCGCGGTGTCTTTAAGAGTGCCGGAAAGCTCTATCCGTCCCTGGCGCTTTCCGATGAAGATATTGAGCTAACGTTGAACGCCTACCGGGAGGCAGCCAAGCTTCTTTCCTAATTGATTGATGGAAAGCAATTAACGGGGATTTGCGTTCCTATTTGACGGGTGACGGCGAACAGGGCTAAGTCAGGCGCTGTTCGCGTCTCAAATCGTTCAGGAAGGCAGGACGTCATGGCCCGGCGCGCGGCGTTTTCGAAGGAAAATTTCTATAATTTTCGCGCCCACGGCTTTGCCCGTGTCGCAACGGCGACGCCTGCGGTCAAGGTTGCCGATCCGATCGGAAATACCGAAGAAACACTGAAACTTGCGCACCTCGGGAACCAGGAAAGCGTTGATCTCATCGTCTTTCCGGAACTCGGCTTGTCGGGATATTCCAACGACGATCTCTTCTTTCAGGATGCGCTTCTCGATGCCTGCGAAGACGGTTTGGAGCGGATCATTGAAGAAAGCGCTAGCTTTAATGCGATTCTGATTGTCGGCTTACCCTTGAGGGTTCATTCCTATCTCTACAATGTGGCGGCGGTGGTTTTCAAAGGCGCGCTTCTTGGGCTCGCGCCGAAATCCTATCTGCCCAATTACCGGGAATTCTATGAGTACCGGCAGTTTACGCCCGGCACCACAAGGATCGCCGATGAGGTGACGTTTCGCGGAAAAAGCGTTCCCTTCGGCACCGACCTTCTGTTTGGTGCGTCCGATTTTCCCGACTTCACTTTTCATGTTGAGATTTGTGAGGACGTTTGGGTTCCGGTCCCGCCATCGTCCTTTGCGGCCCTCTCAGGCGCCCATATTCTCGCGAACCTTTCCGCCAGCAACATTACGGTCGGCAAATCCGATTACCGGCACGCTTTATGCCGGGTTCATTCTCAGCGCTGTTTCGCCGCCTATCTCTATTCAGCCGCTGGAAGGGGTGAATCCACAACGGATCTCGCCTGGGACGGCCATGCCATGATCTATGAGAACGGCGTCCTGATGGCCGAAAGCCCACGGTTCTCGCTTGAACCCCAGCTCGCCATAGCCGATATTGACCTCGATCTTCTACGCCAGGAACGAATGCGCCACACGACCTTTGGAGATTGCGCTGCTCATTTCCAGGGTCAATCCGTCCGGCGCGTTTCTTTTGAACTTGCCCCGGACACCGTCTCTGACTTCGGATTGAAACGAGAGTTGGATCGCTTCCCTTATGTTCCGAACGATGTTGCGAAGCTCGATGAGCTCTGTTTTGAAGCCTACAACATCCAAGTTGCAGGCCTTGTGAAACGCCTGTCGGCGAGTGGCATTGAAAAGGTTGTCATCGGCATATCCGGGGGGCTTGATTCAACTCAGGCTCTGTTGGTCGCGGTGCGCGCCTTTGACGAACTCAAGCTCTCCCGCAAGAACATCCTCGCCTATACCCTTCCAGCCTTCGCGACGAGCGAACACACGAAAAACTCCGCCTGGGATCTCATGAATGCCCTTGGTGTGTCCGCATCCGAGATCGATATGGAAGCGGCCAGCCGGCAAATGCTGGGCGACATCGGGCATCCCTTCACTGAGGGCGAAAATCTCTATGATGTGACATTTGAGAATGTTCAGGCCGGTGCGCGTACGTCCGTCCTCTTCCGTCTTGCCAATCATCATAACGCGCTGGTGCTTGGAACTGGCGATCTGTCGGAACTCGCTCTTGGTTGGTGCACCTATGGTGTCGGTGATCATATGAGCCATTACAACGTTAATGGCTCGGTCTCAAAGACACTGATCCAGCATCTGATCCGTTGGGTTGCGGAAACGCAGGAGCCCGGCGAAGGGGCGTCTGCTGTCCTCTTCAAAATCCTTGATACGGAGATTTCGCCGGAACTGGTGCCGGGCGACAGTGATGATGGCCCGAGCCAGCGCACGGAAGATTTCGTCGGGCCCTACGAGCTACAGGACTTCAACCTCTTCTACGTGACGCGTCATTCCCTGCGCCCGTCAAAGATCTGTTTCCTTGCCTATCACACCTGGGGTGATCGGGCGCGCGGATATTTCCCGCCGCATTTGCCGCAGGAAAGGCAGAACGAATACGACCTTGCAACGATCCGGAAATGGTTGCGTGTTTTCTTATGGCGCTTCTTTCAGATCAGCCAATTCAAGCGCTCCGCCGTCCCCAATGGACCGAAAGTGGCGTCTGGCGGCTCGCTTTCTCCCCGTGGTGACTGGCGCGCGCCATCTGACAGTGAGAGCGCGGTCTGGATTGCTGAGCTTGACCGAGTGGTCCCGGAAAAAGATTGAGTGGCGGCAATTTAGCGAAAAATCCTTATATTTCACTTTCAAAAACTTATTCAAGATATTGTTGTTCAATAATAAGTTTGAATCTTTGGGGAGCCTTGTTCGTGAATTTAGGTGCGGTGCTTGAATGCTCCGCTAACTGCCATAGCCTCTATTACTTAAACCCGGGAGGCTTTTCATGAACGGAGCGATCCAAACTCGATCCCTTTCAAAACTCATTCTCACCCTTTGTTTGGGAGTTGCAATCCTTATCCTGGCGGCGGCGTCTCACAAGGCGCTTGCAGAAGATCCCGGTATCAATGCTGCGCAGGAAGTGATCCGCGAGCAGATCGATGCGTTCCTGAGGGATGATGCCGAGACGGCATTCAGTTTTGCATCACCCGGCATCAAGTCACATTTCGGCTCGCCGCTCACCTTCATGACGATGGTGAAGCGCGGCTACTTTCCCGTTTATCGACCTCAGGCCTTTGAATTCGGCCCGTCTTCAAAGGACGGGACGCGCATCGTCCAATCGCTGTTTATCACAGCCCAGAATGGCAAGCTCTATGAGGCGCAATATGCGCTCTCACAACAGGACGATGGAAGTTGGAAGATTACTGCTGTCCATCTGAAAGAAGCAGAAGCACTGGCGCTCTAGCTTGCTCAAACAGGGTCAAGATCACCCCGCTCCCAGCCTTCAGAAACGCTGGCGCAATAATCCGCGAAGTGGCCGGCCTCGATAGCCTCGCGCGCGCCCGCCATGAGGGTCTGATAATAGGCAAGGTTGTTCCAGGTAAGCAGCATGCCTGCGAGCGATTCATTCGCTCGCACGAGATGATGCAGATAGGCCCGGCTGTAGCGGCTTGTTGCTTCGCAACCGCTCTCCTCGTCCAGTGGACGCGGATCGTCCTGATGGCGTGCGTTTTTAAGGTTGATCTTGCCAAAGCGTGTGAATGCCTGACCGTGACGGCCCGACCGTGTCGGCATGACACAATCGAACATGTCGACGCCCCGCGCCACGGCTTTCAGAAGATCATCCGGTGTCCCGACGCCCATGAGGTATCGGGGTTTATCCTGAGGTAACCTTGGACATGTGATGCCGAGCATTTCGAGCATGACATCTTGCGGTTCGCCAACGGCAAGTCCGCCGATGGAATAGCCTTTGAAGTCCATATCTACGAGCCGGTCGGCTGACCGCTCCCGCAGGTCCGCATTGTCACCGCCCTGGACGATGCCGAACAGGGCCTGTTCGGGTCGCTCTCCAAATGCCTTCTTCGAGCGCTCAGCCCATCTCAGCGACAATTCCATAGCTCGTTCCATCTCCTCGAATGGAGCGGGAAGCGCGACGCATTCATCAAGCTGCATCTGGATGTCAGACCCCAACAGGCACTGGATTTCCACCGAGCGTTCCGGCGTCATCTCGTAGCGCGTGCCGTCGATATGGGATTTAAAGGTTACCCCCTCTTCTGTCAGTTTCCGCAAGGAGGCCAGCGACATGACCTGGAAGCCACCGGAATCGGTCAGGATCGGATACGGCCAATTCATGAACTGGTGCAATCCGCCGAGGCGGTCGATCCGCTCCGCTCCGGGGCGCAACATCAGATGGTAGGTGTTGCCGAGAATGATATCAGCGCCGAGTGCGCGGACCTGCTCAGAATACATCGCCTTTACCGTCGCGGCAGTCCCAACGGGCATGAAGGCGGGTGTTCGGATATTTCCCCTCTTGGTCGTGATTTCTCCGCGCCTTGCATCGCCATCGGTTGCAAGGACGTCGAACTTAAATGCTGTCACCATCAGCGAAGCGCCTCGGGTAAATTGGCACGCCAAAGAAGGGATGCATCGCCGTAAGAATAGAAACGGTATTCCGACTGGATGGCGTGCTGGTAAGCCTGTTTCATCAACGAGAGGCCTGAAAACGCCGAGACAAGCATGAACAGCGTTGAGCGCGGCAGATGGAAATTGGTCATGAGGATATCGACTGCGGTGAACCGATAGCCTGGCGTGATGAAGATATCGGTCGCTGATTTGAAGGGCATGATTTCGCCGGAACCCGAAACCGCGCTTTCCAGAAGGCGCAGGGTGGTCGTCCCGACAGCAACAATGCGCCCTCCGTTGCGGCGGACTTCGTTAAGGGCAAGCGCAGTCTCCGGATCGATCTCGCCAACCTCGGAATGCATTTTGTGTTCTTCGATAGTGTCCGTTTTGACAGGTTGGAACGTCCCCGCCCCGACATGCAGAGTGACCGTGTGAACGTTTACGCCTTGCGCCCTAACAGCATCCAGAAGCTGGTCTGTTGTGTGGAGACCTGCGGTCGGTGCAGCGACCGCCCCTTCCCTCTTGGCATAGATCGTCTGGTAATCATCCCTGTCACTGGAAAGATAACCTCGCCGAAGCGCGATGTAAGGGGGGAGTGGCATCTCGCCGATCGACTTGATCGCCTCATCCAGAACAGGCCCGGTCTTTGAAAAATGCAGGCTGACTTCTCCGCCCTGGCGTTTCCCGCCAACACGGGCCGACAGGTCTTCGCTGAAGATCAGCAGGTCTCCTGCTTCCAGTTTCTTTGCGGGCCGCGCAAAGGCGTCCCAGCTGTCGTCACCCGTTCGCAGGTGGAGCGTCAGATCAACCGAGGCTTCAATCTTACCCTGATCGGTCTGGCGTTCGCGCACGGCGGAAAGCTGCGCAGGGATTACCCGCGTATTATTCACGACAAGTGCGTCCCCCGGTCGCAGGAACGACGGGAGTTGCAGGACTTTGGAATCGAAGATTGGTTCGTCCCGCCACGGTTGCACGATGAGCATACGTGCACTGTCGCGAGGACGTGCCGGATGGAGCGCAATGCGCTCCTCCGGGAGATCGAAGTCGAATTCGTCAAGTTTCATAACGCGTTGTCGCGAGTGTATCGGCGGTTCGAACGATCTCGTTTAAATGGTGCTGGCGCCGTCAGTTCTTAGGCATCCGCGGCAATGCTTGCCTTGACGATGCGGTCCGGATCCTGAACGGGCTCTCCGCGCTTGATCTTATCGACATTGTCCATGCCATCAGTGACTTCACCCCAGACGGTGTATTGTCCGTCCAGGAAGCCAGCATCGGTGAAGCAGATGAAGAACTGCGAGTTCGCCGAATTCGGGTTCATGGCGCGCGCCATAGAGCAAGTCCCGCGGACATGTTTCCCATCGTTAAACTCTGCATTGAGATCCGGCTTTTCTGACCCGCCGGTCCCGGTTCCGGTTGGGTCACCGCCCTGAGCCATGAATCCGTCGATCACGCGATGGAACGGTGTGCCGTCATAAAAACCTTCTCGCGTCAGCTCTTTGATCCGCGCAACATGGTTCGGTGCAAGATCAGGGCGCAGTTTTATCGTTACAGCTCCCACTGTCGTTTCAAACAGGAGCGTGTTTTCTGCTTCGTTTGTATCAGTCACTTGTTAGTCCTTTTCTTAATTCCGGGTCACCGTCATTTTGACGATGCGATCAGGATTGCTTGGCGGTTCGCCGCGATTGATTGCGTCCACGGCATCCATACCGGAGACCACCCGTCCGAAGACAGTGTAATCGCCGTTCAGGAATGGTGCGGAATCGAACATGATAAAGAATTGTGAGTTGGCACTGTTAGGGTCGCTCGTTCTTGCCATGCCGACAACGCCACGTTCGAAGGGAACATTAGAGAATTCTGCGGGGATATCCGGCTCATTTGAGCCTCCACGTCCGGTACCGGTCGGGTCGCCGGTTTGGGCCATAAAGCCTTCAATCACGCGGTGAAAGATCACACCGTCGTAGAAACCGTCATTCGCAAGTTTCTTGATTTGCGCCACATGGCGAGGGGCGACTGTTGTCATCAGCTCAATTTCGACTGTGCC
>JBCDCU010000209.1:0-6915 GCA_039181265.1 Pseudomonadota bacterium
GATTGCCAATGTGGTTGGCAAAGAAGTGCCCATCGATCGGATATTCGCCGGGATTGTCCGCTTTCTCTACATTGATGTAATCGTTCTGGCGCTGATAATTGCTTTCCCGATCATATCGCTCCTCATTCCAAACTCCTCCGGTTAAAGAACCGTCATGGAACTGAGACAAAGCGATACACTTTCTTTATGGCGTTAACATTGTGTTAACTAGAAGGTCAGGCTAATTTTCGAAGTAATTGTATTTAGTTTCGGGGGAACAGCTTGTGAAAACCCTTATTGCTACACTTTTTGCGGGAGCACTTTTTGTAACGCCCGCTACCGCAAGTACAGTGATTGATTTCGATGCGCTCGACGCGAGTGCAACACAGCCAGTGCCGCTTCTCACTTTCTCAGAAGACGGCTTCACGTTTTCATTGTCTTCAACTGGTGCGAACTCCGGGCCGGCGATTTTCGATACAACTGTCAGCGACGCCGACGCTAACGGCGATACCGAACTGACACCACCCTTTCTCCCTGGGAGCAATGGCTTTATCGAAGGTAACATCATCATTCTGCAGGACAATACCGGGGCTGTGCCGGACGATGACGCATCCGGCGGGACGATCACCCTGACGCTTGAATCCGGACCGGCTTTCTTTCTCGAAAACGTTTCTGCAATCGACGATGGTTTCTTCGAAGTTTTCACAATTACCGGCGGTGGTCCGGCTGCGCTCTTTGGTTCGGTTGATCTGGATGAAGTCGGTGGACTTCCCGAAACCGGCCTAATCACGGGCACAAGCACTCTGATCTCAGTGGGTGATTCCATCGTGTTTGATTTCAACAGCTTCTCGGGTGGGTTTGACAGTGTTACCGTCACTGCTGTTCCGCTCCCGGCACCTGTCGCTATGCTGCTTGCGGCCATCGGCGGCCTTTTCGTTATGGCGCGCCGCCGCCGCGCTTAATCCGACGCTTACAAGCGCCTAAGACTCTTTAGAAACGACCGTTCATTCGAGCGGTCGTTTTTTAGTTACAAACTGATTCATTGTTCTCCTCACGCAAACTCACGAAACCGTGTAGACTTGAAACACTTTTGTGATGAGTGGGCATGTCTTTGCTTAACGCAAAGAGCCCGCGGAGGGGGAATGATGCGTCTATTGGTTTCACTGCTTCTGTTGGTTTTTGCCAGCACGGCTGCAAGCGCGACGACCTATAAATTTAAGCTCTTTGATCATGGTTTCGGATCGCAAGGCAGCAATTACGGCTTGCGTGCTGACGAACTTGGCGCGGATCTCGGTTTTGATCCAACCACGTTCAGTGTCAGCACGAACGGCGGAAGCCTGCACCTTACGGTGACCGATGGCCCAGATCCAACCGCAATCATTGATGGCCAAGTTTCAAGAAATGATGGCGGCGGTGTTTACGACATTTCCTACGCATTGAGCGGTATCACCCTTCTCGGCGATGGCGCCTTTACGGCGACCGGCGGTAGCGGGACGATTTCCGGAACACCGACGAGCCCGACCAATCCTGCACCGTTTTCTTTCGACTTCGATGGCAAACAGGACAAAAACGGTTTTGCGACGATCTTCAAGTTCGACGGTCACCGTCTTCCCGGAGACTCAACGACTGGCGTTCTTCGCGGATGGATCATCGACACCGACCGCCCTTGTTGCAACGACTTCCTTGTGCGTGTCGAAGCGGTTCCGCTTCCTGCGCCGCTCGCTCTGCTTCTTGCCGGTATCGCCGGCCTCGGCTTTGCGGCAAGCAGACGCAAGAAAGTCTAGTCGCCGGATCTGCGACCATTACGCGTTAACCAAAGGCGGCGATTTCGCCGCTTTTGTTTTGACTAGCATTTGTAAACCGTAATACGTTCAACGTGTTGGTTACCAAAGCGTAAACGTGCGTTGCGTTGTTATTGCGGGCGCGAGGGACAGTGTTCAATGGTCAAAAGGCTTTTTGCGGCTCTAGTAATCGGTACTGCCGTTTTCGCGTCCAATGGCGCGAATGCCGCGACCCTGTCTTTTTCAGACATAACGGACCCTGCCCTCACACCAAGCGTTGTAACGGTAACGGACCCAACCGGCACTCTGTTCGGTGATCTTGATGATGCGACAGGAACCATTGATGTAACCGTCTTCGATTCCACAACTGGCAACCTCGGCCTTGAGATTTCCGAAGATGCGGAGCTTACGTTTACCTTCCTCGGCTCGCTTGGCGGCTTTCTGAACGAGTTTTCAATCGCCGGAGAAAGCTTCGACAATGAAACAAACACCTCCGGTGATAGTTTCACAATCGATCTGACCGGCATTGGAAGCGATCCGTCTCTCGTGCCGTTCACATTCGCCACGAATTCCAATTTCGACCGGTCCATTCCCGTCTCAGCTGAAGCCGTCAATGGGGGGCCCTTCGCTGACAATCTCGCAATTGGGGTCTTGCTGTTCAACAACAGTCAGTCGGCTCTGATTCTGTTTGATGACGGTTTTGATGGCGCAAAGCACAAGGCTCCGAACTTCACTGATCTTGCAGTCAGGGTGGACGTTGACGTCGCGGCGATCCCCGTTCCTGCAGCACTGCCGCTCATGTTGACAGGATTAGCAGGCCTCTACCTCGTGCGCCGTCGGAGAACACGCAGGGCCTGACTTAATTTGTCTGACCCACGTGCTTAGGCAACCGTCAAGACAACCTTTCCCTGAACCTTACGGTCTTCTAGATCACGCAAGGCTTGTCCTGCCTCTTCGAGCGGATAGGTTTGGCTGATCCTGGGTGCTATTTCACCGAGCTCAAACAACGCCATTAATTCGCGGACATGATCGGAATGACGGACCGGATCGCGGCTCATGAAGTTCCCCCAGAAAACACCGATAATCTGACAGGATTTCAGAAGCGTCAGGTTAAGCGGGATCGCGGGAATTCCAGCTGGAAACCCGACAACGAGGAAACGTCCATTCCAGGCAAGCGAGCGCAATGCCGGCTCAGAGTAATTTCCCCCGACCGCATCATAAACGACATCAACACCTGACTTGCCCGCTGCTTCCTTGATTGACTGTCCGAAGGCTTTCTGGGCGTCACGATCCATGGTGCGCGGATAAATGATCGTCTCATCCGCGCCAATCGAACGACAGAAGGCCGCCTTTTCCTCGGATGAGACCGCTGCAATCACCCGCGCCTTCAGTGCTTTTCCAAGTTCGATGGCAGCAGAACCAACGCCACCGGCAGCACCGAGGACAAGAAGCGTTTCTTCCTTTTGCAAACCAGCCCGATCGGTCAGCGCATAATGGGAAGTGCCATAGGTGAACATGAAGGCTGCCGCTTCCTCGAAGGACATCGTATCCGGGATACGGTGGACGTTCACAGGATCGGTCACGAGGTGCGATACATATCCCCCATGAAATCCAACGGATAGAACGCGATCGCCGATGTTAAAGGTTGTGATTTCGCTTCCAACAGCCTCAATGACGCCCGCGACCTCACCGCCCGGCGCGAAGGGACGGGCCGGTTTGTGCTGATAGAGATCGCGGATGATCAGGGTATCGGGGAAATTGACGCCAGCAGCATGAACCCGGATCAGAACCTGATGGGGCTCGGGCTCCGGTGTCGGCATTTCCAGGCGCTCCAGCGTCTCAGGCCCGCCCGGCTTTACACTCATCATTCCATACAAGCCCGTTCTCCTCCAAAACCGGCGGGTACACCTATACTGTCTGCATCGCTGAAGACCTATGACATGCGGGCCTTGCAAGGGCAATTGCAAGATGCCATGGTCGGCGCCCGTTACCGTTTCCTGGAAAACAATGACTGAAAACGCGCGCCTCACTTCAAGCGATTTCAAAAACCATATCAGAGGTACGGGCGCTACTGGCGCTGGGCGCGGAACCGCCGGAAACCAGCCGACACCCTCAGAACGACCGAATGTCGAGCACCCCGGCAAAGTTAACATTTTCGGTGTTGAAAGCCGGGTGATCACCAAGGACGCGGCTCAGGCGCTAACCGGCTCGGAAATCGGTCTCTCCAAATGGTTTACGATCTCGCAGGCGATGATTGATGCCTATGCGGATCTCATCGAAGACCGGCAGTTCATTCATATCGATCCAGCTGCGGCCCGCGAAACGCCGTTTGGCGGGACGGTGGCGCATGGTTTTCTCGTCCTCTCGCTTCTTCCGGCGATGGCCTATGATGCGCTTCCGGTCATTAAGGGCACCGTGCGCGGTGTCAATTACGGCATGAACCGCATGCGGTTTGTGTTTCCCGTCGCAGCAGGCTCACGTGTCAGAGGCAGGTTTCATCTTATCTCGCTCGATGATGGCGTGCCCGGTGAAGTGACGACGACGCTCGACGCACGGATCGAAATCGAAGGCGAAGAGCGACCCGCTGTCGTCGCTGAATGGATCAACCGCTACTATCAGGATGAAGGACAAGAGAGCGATGCTTGACGAACACAGATCTTATCCGTCGCGGCATCGCGACAAACACCTGCCGGCGGCGCTGCGCGGGCTCAGATTGCCAGCAGTCGCCGCACCGCTTTTCATCATTTCGGTACCAGATCTGGTGATTGCCCAATGCAAAGCAGGGATTGTCGGCTCGTTTCCCGCGCTGAACGCGCGCGAAGCTGAGGGAGACCCGCCGCTCCTCGATCAATGGCTTACCCGCATTCGCGAAGAGCTCGACCGGCACAATCAGGACAATCCGGACCGGCCTGCAGCACCCTTTGCCGTCAACCAGATCGTGCACAAATCGAACCAAAGATTGCAGCGTGACATTGAAATCTGCGTGCAGCACGAAGTACCGATCTGGATCACGTCACTCGGTGCCCGCGAGGAGGTGAATGAAGCCGCCCATTCCTGCGGCGGTATCGCGCTTCACGACATCATCAACAATACCTTCGCAAAGAAGGCGATCCAGAAAGGCGCTGACGGCCTTATCGCTGTTGCCGCGGGTGCGGGCGGACACGCGGGCCCCCAAAACCCGCTCGCGCTCATCCGTGAAATCCGGGAATGGTTCGATGGACCACTTCTTCTTTCAGGAGCAATTGCGACGGGCGAAGCGCTTCTGGCAGCGCGTGCCGCGGGTGCTGACCTCGGCTATATCGGATCCCCCTTCATCGCAACGCCGGAGGCGAATGCGGTTGAGGCGTACAAAGATATGATCGTGACAGGTGGCGCGGAGGACATTGTCACCTCCTCGCTCTTTACCGGCGTTTCCGGCAACTATCTCAAAACCTCGATCAGCCGGGCGGGTCTCGATCCAGACCACCTTCCCGAAGCAACGCCGGAATCCATGAACTTCAAGGATGGGTCATCAAAGCCCAAGGCCTGGAAGGAGATTTGGGGGTCCGGACAGGGAATTGGTGCGGTCAAGGAGATCGTCCCGGCAGGCGAAATCGTTGACAGGATCGAGCGGGAATATCTCGCTGCTGGAGCGCGGCTCGCTGAGGACTTCATCGGCATCGAAACGCCTGCGCTCGAAGCCTCCGCCTGATAGGAGGCTGTCATGGATCTTGGCCCTTCAGACCGTGTGAAGCCGCTCATTGAAAAGGTTCGTGACATGGTCGAAGCGGACATCGCGCCGCTCGACCGGGAGTTTCATGATGAGGTCGGGAAACACCCGTCAGGAGACCGGTTCCAGCACACCGAGCGGCAGATTGAAATTCTCAACGGGCTGAAAGACCGTGCAAGGGAACGCGGGCTTTGGAACTTCTGGTTGACCGATTCCGAGCGCGGATTTGGTCTCACGACTGTCGAATATGCCTATCTCGCCGAAGAGATGGGAAAGGTCCCGATTGCCGCCGAAGTGTTCAATTGTTCCGCGCCTGATACCGGCAATATGGAAGTCCTTGAGCGCTATGGCACCGCCGAGCACAAAGAACGCTGGTTAGCGCCTCTCCTCGCCGGTGAAATTCGTTCGGCCTATCTGATGACGGAACCCGATGTGGCGTCGTCGGATGCAACGAATATCGCCTTGTCCGCGACTAAGAGCGAAGACGGCTGGCTCTTATCTGGCGAGAAGTGGTGGGCGTCCGGTGCTGGTGATCCGCGCTGCGCGCTCCATATCGTCCTTGCCATGAGTGACCCTGACTCCGACCGGCATCAGCGTCATTCCATGTTTCTTGTTCCCGCCAATGCTTCCGGGATTGAGATCATCCGACCGATGCAGGTCTTTGGCCACGATGATGCGCCGCATGGCCATATGCATGTGCGCTATTCCAGTGTCTTTGTCCCCAATGAGGATCTGGTCCTCGGGCAGGGACGCGGATTTGAAGTCGCGCAAGGCAGGTTGGGTCCGGGCCGCATCCACCATTGTATGCGCGCGATCGGACTTGCCGAACGCGCGCTGGAGTTGATGTGCCGCCGATCCGTTTCTAGGGAAGCTTTTGGAAAGCGCCTTGCGGATCTTGGCGCAAACCATGACATCATCGCGAACGCCCGGATCGAGATTGAACAGACCCGGCTCCTTTGCCTTAAAGCGGCATGGATGATGGATCATGCGGGCGTTCGGGCCGCCCAGCCATGGATTGCGAAAGTCAAAGTGGCAGCACCCCTAACCGCGCTCAAAGTTGTCGATGAAGCAATTCAAATGCATGGTGGAGAAGGCGTCAGCCAGGACACGCCGCTTGCTGCCATGTGGACGCATCTCAGAACCCTGCGCCTTGCCGACGGGCCCGACGCAGTCCATCGCCGTTTGATCGCTCGCGCCGAATTGCGGTCCTATCGGAACGACAAGGATGCGGGAAGTCGATGAGGTTCACGTGATGGAAAACGCAGGACAGACCCTGAATCTTCCCGCCGTTGAGGCTTATTTAACGGAGCGAATCCAGGATTTTGAAGGCCCGCTTGACGCAAAGAAATTCGAAACGGGTCAGTCGAACCCGACCTTTCTCCTGATCACGCCGAAACGCAAATATGTGCTCCGCCGGAAACCACCCGGCGAGCTCCTGAAGTCGGC
>JBCDCU010000210.1:0-6900 GCA_039181265.1 Pseudomonadota bacterium
AAAAAAACCGACCTCAAAGGGTCGGTTTTTTTTGGTGTTTGGGTGGAAACTACTTGATTTTCGCTTCCTTGAATTCAACATGCTTGCTTGCAACGGGATCGTATTTTCGTTTCACCATTTTTTCCGTCATCGTGCGCGAATTTTTCTTCGTCACGTAGAAATAACCGGTGTCAGCCGTGCTCACGAGCTTGATTTTGATTGTTGTGGCTTTTGCCATCGCGCGCGATCCTTGATTATTTTGGTGCGAAGCGGTTGGATTTAACCTGCAGTGCGCCTCGCCACGAAAGAAAGGGGAGCGCGCAGGCGCTCCCTCAACTTGGCCGCGAACCTAGCGATAATCCGCTGCTTGTCAAGTTGAAAACGCTGGTTTTCGTTGGTGATCTTCGGTCAAATCTCGGCTTCAACTTCGCCGGCCACTTCCGGTTCGAGGCCGGGGCGCAGGATTGTCATGAGTTTCGCCTTGCCGCGGCTTCCAGGTTTCGCTCGATAAAACGGTGCCTGGGTGACCTTCTTGCCAAACTCGTTTTGCCTTAGCGCCTGATCGACTGCCATCAAAATCCGCTTGGTAATGAAATGGGTCTTCAGCTCCTCAGCTTCCGCCAATGTGACCCAACGGATTGCCTCAAGCTCTTCGCTCGCTACCGGTGTTTGGGTTTCGAGGAGATCAGAGACATCGCTGATGAAGAAGCGCGTATCATACCGGCGCTTCTGCCCGGGAGGTGTGATGGCGCGAGCGAGGAAGTTCAGATGCGACAAGTCAGGCAGGCTTCCGGTTTCTGCGAACTTCTGCCAATCGGACCTGCTGATTCTGGTCGCATCGCTGCTTTTCCGGCCAATCCTGATACCAACTTCCTCGAAGGTTTCTCGGATTGCTGCGATTCCCATCATACGGGCTCTCAGAAGGCTCGGACGGCCCGCCATGCGCTGCATGAGCAGGTCTTGCGTGTCTTGATCATAGTCCGTGCAAAAGGGAGCAAAGCGATCGGCGTAGTCGACCCGCCCGCCCGGAAAGACATAGACATTGGGCATGAATACATGGGCTGCCGCACGGCGCCCCATGAGCAGGCGCGGTTCCTTTTCGCGACGGTCCACCAGGACGATAGAACTCGCGTCCTTTATCCTCACATGACCCCCGGTTTTGAGAGGCTGGCATCGTGCGGTTTTTCGATGTCTTCGCCTTCTTCGAAATTCGGATCGAACCCGTGCATGTAGTTCGCCCACTGGAGACCAATGACCGCTCCCTTAATGACGGTGAGGAACGACAATGCCATCAGGAAAATGAGCGGCGTCCAAAGGGCGGCGTGAACCCAGAATGGGGGCTCATACGCAAGTTCCAACCAGACGAAGAATCCGACGATAATCTTACCAACAATCGCGATCGTGAAATACGCCGGTGCATCATCGGCTCGATGATGGTGAAGTTCTTCGCCGCATACCTTGCAGCTGTCATGGACCTTCAAATAGCGTTGAAAAAGTTGCCCTTCACCGCATTTCGGGCACTTCTGGCGTGCGCCATTGACCATTGCAGGAAGAAGCGGGCGTACGGGGTGTCGCATGTCCCGCGTTGGTTCCGTGTTGTTTTCAAAAGTTTGCATGATCCACCCCGGATCGTTGGTTAAAGTTACAGGCGGTTATGTACGCATCGTCGACGGGTCGTGCAATCGGTCGGACATCACGCCTTTGTGCGCTCACCGCTTCCGTTTGATTTTCCGCGAGACACCGGCGGGAGGACCACCTCTTTTCGCGCGGGCCTGTGCCCGCCGGCCTTTGCGTTGAGGAAATACGTGGTGTCTCGATGTTTTCTTTCCCTCACTCAGCATTTCAAAACGCAAAGCGCCAGCAAAAGGCAGTGCCTCAACCAGTTTGACCTCAACTTTATCGCCAAGCGTATAGGTTTCCCGACTGCGTTCGCCAGCCAGTTGATGGCGGGCTTCATCAAAGATGTAATAGTCGTTGCCGATTGTGGAGATCGGAATAAAGCCGTCTGCGCCGGTGTCATCGAGGGTCACGAATAATCCCGCTTTAGTCACCCCGCTGATGGTCGCGAAGAAGGTTGCACCGATCTTATCCGCCAGCCATTCCGCAATCAGGCGATCGACCGTTGCGCGTTCGGCAGCCATTGCACGGCGCTCGGTTGCTGAGACATGTTCCGCGATTTCAAAGAGACCATCTTCGGAAATGTCAGAAAGTCCGCCTTCGCCAAAACCGAAAGCCGTGATCAATCCGCGATGGATCATGAGGTCCGCATAGCGCCGGATCGGTGAGGTGAAGTGAACATATTTCTTAAGGTTCAGACCGAAATGGCCGTAATTGTCAGGCGTGTACTCCGCCTGTGCCTGCGAGCGCAGGACAACCTGGTTGGTGAGGAGATCATGGTTTTCACCCTTCACCCTCGCGAGAATCCGGTTGAAATGCTCCGGTCTGATGTTTCCTGCCTTCGGTATCTGTAGATCGATTGTCGACAGAAAATCGCGCAATCCCTCGAGCTTTGCGAGTGAGGGTGCATCATGGGCGCGGAAAATGACTGGCGATCGTTTGGCTTCAAGAGCTTCCGCCGCGGCCACATTCGCAAGAATCATGAATTCTTCGATCAGTTTGTGGGCAGTTAGACGCTTTGGAACGATCACGTCGGCGACCTTTCCATCTTCGTCAAGGCGGATCTTGCGTTCCGTTACATTAAGATCGAGCGGAGCGCGGTCACCACGTTCTTTGAGGAGGCATCGATAAGCGTCATAGAGCGGACGCACCGTACTCTCCAGAACCTGTGCTGCGCGTTCACTGGGTTTGCCGTCAATCGCCGCCTGAGCTTCTTCGTAGGCAAGGGCCGCATGACTTTTCATGAAAATACGATGGAACCGATGGCGAATTTTTCGACCGTGGGCGTCGATCCAGATTTGAACGGCAAGGGCCGGACGGTCCTCGTTTTCTTTCAACGAACAAAGATCGTTTGAGATCGCTTCCGGCAGCATCGGGATCACGCGATCCGGGAAATAGACCGAATTCCCGCGATTGAACGCTTCTCGATCGAGCGGCGTGCCGGGTCGCACATAGTATCCAACATCTGCGATCGCGACCGTTATAATGAAACCACCCTCATTTGCTGGATCGTCATCAGCGATCGCCGCCACCGCGTCGTCGTGATCCTTGGCGTCGGCCGGGTCGATGGTGATCAGAGGAACCGAACGCCAATCCTCTCGGTTCTTGGAAGGATCGACCTTTTTTGCGTCTTGCGCGGCCTCCAGAGCAGCTTCCGGAAAGACATGCGGAATATCATGTTCATGAAGTGCGATCTGGCTCACTGCCTTTTCGGACTTCAAAGATCCGATCCGGTTCGTCACACGCGCTCGCTGAAGTCCGTATCGGCCAATCTTGCTGATCGTGGCCTCTACGAGGTCGCCGTGGTCCGCGCCGCCCAGATCGTCGATCTCACATTCGGATTGCTTGCGATCCACCGGAACAAGGCGGGGTAGGGCTTCCGCGTGTGCCCCCATTTGAACGACCCCGAGAAGTGTTGAGGCGCGCTTTGGCAGGATCTTTATGATTTTTGCTGCATAAGCAGGTTTTTGATCGTTTCCGATGCCACGCTCGGTTATGCGGACCAGCGCCTGATCGCCAACACCCGGTGCGCGTCCTTTGTCCCGCGATGAATAGACAATGAGAATGCGCGGTGGCTTCGTGGTCTCGTTCTCCCACTTAACCGGTTCAGCAATCAGGTCGCCGTCCGAATCCTGCTCGAAAATTGTGACCGGCAAAACCGGCGGAAGATCGCCGGCTTCCGTGAAACGCTTGCGCTTTCCTTCGATCAGGCCGTCATCCGCGAGGGAGCGCAAGAGCCGCTTTAATTCGATGCGGTCATCGCCCCGGATCCCGAACGCTTTTGCGATATCGCGCTTCGTCGCCTTGTCGGGATGGTCACGAATGTACTCCATGACCTCTTCCCGTTTTGGAAACCAGGGGCTTGTTGTTCCACTTGCGTTTTTTTCGCGTTTCCGGCTCACCGAAATTACTCGGCTGCCTTGGCAGTTTTCTTTGCTGCCTTAGGCTTCGCCTTGGCTTTTGCCTTAGCTGCCGGCTTCTTTTTCCCGCCTTTGGCTTCTTTTGCTGCGATCAATTCCAGAGCTTGCTCTAGCGTTACGTCCTCAGGTTTGACGTCTTTCGGAAGCGTTGCGTTGATCTTGCCGTATTTCACATACGGGCCATAACGCCCGTCATTTACGGTGATCTTGCCGCCATCATCGGGATGTTCGCCCAGTTCCTTGAGGGCTTTGGCCGCCGTCCTGCCTCGCGGGTTGGTTTTCTTATCCGCAAGGGCCGATACCGCGCGGTTGATCCCGACCTCAAAAACCTCGTCGACCGAACTCAGATTCGCATAAACGCCGTCATGGAGAACGAACGGACCATAGCGCCCAATGCCTGCAGTAATTTCCTTGCCGCTTTCCGGATGCATCCCGACGAGGCGTGGTAGGCTCAGGAGCCGAAGCGCCTTTTCAAGATCAACGGCCTGGGCATCCCAACCTTTCGGGATTGAAGCGCGTGGCGGTTTTTTATCCTCGCCGAGCTGAACATAGGGGCCGAACCGGCCTGAACGAAGACTGACTTCAAGGCCGGTCTCAGGATCGATCCCGAGGACTTTTGGACCATCGTCAGCTCCATCTGCATCGTTCTCACCATTGCCGGGTTGGGCAAGCTGGCGGGTGTAAGCGCATTCCGGATAATTCGAGCATCCGATAAACGCGCCATATCGTCCGACTTTGAGACTGATTCGGCCATCGGCACACCGTGGGCATGCGCGTCGGTCACTACCGTCTTCTCTCTCAGGAAAGACGTGGTCCTCAAGGGCCTCATTGAGAGCATCGAGAACCTCGGATACGCGTAGATCTTTGATTTCATGCACATGGCCGGAAAAATCCGCCCAGAACTCCCGCAGGATATCGCGCCACATGACATCGCCAGCCGATACCTTGTCGAGTTTTTCTTCAAGAGCTGCCGTGAAGTCGTACTGGACATAGCGTTCGAAAAAGTTCTCGAGAAATGCTGTTACCAGGCGTCCCTTATCCTCTGGAATGAGTCGCTTTCTCTCCAGGGTCACGTAACCGCGCTCGCGCAGAACAGCCAGAATCGAGGCATAGGTGGACGGGCGTCCAATCCCGAGCTCCTCCATTTTTTTCACCATCGTCGCTTCAGTATAGCGGGGCGGCGGCTCGGTGAAATGTTGGCTTGCCTCGATTGACTTGCGCTTCGGATTTTCACCCGACTGAAGCGCAGGCAACCGGTTTTGTGCCTCGTCCTCTTCGTCGTCCTTCGTTTCAGTGTAGAGCGTTAGAAACCCGTCGAACCGAACGACAGAGCCGGTGGCGCGCAGGTTTGCGGTTTGAGCGCCATTCGCTGCGATGATCTCGGCCGTTGTCCGTTCAAGCTCAGCAGATACCATCTGGCAGGCAATTGCCCGTTTCCAGATCAGATCATAAAGCTTCCATTGCTCGTCGTTCAGATACTTCTTCATCTGGTCGGGCGTACGGAATGCATCAGTCGGACGGATCGCCTCGTGCGCTTCCTGTGCATTCTTTGCCTTTGAGAAGTATTTACGCGGCTTTTCAGGCAGGTACTCTGGACCGAATTGTTTCTCGATTTGCCGGCGGAGCGACCCCACCGCCTCCGGTGCGAGATCGACACCGTCGGTCCGCATATAGGTGATGAGGCCGGTCGTCTCTCCGCCAAGTGATATGCCCTCATAAAGACGTTGAGCCACCTGCATCGTGCGCTGCGCATCGAAGCCGAGTTTTCGCGACGCTTCCTGTTGCAAAGTCGAGGTTGTGAAGGGAGGGAACGGGTTCCGTTTCTGCGGCTTTGCTTCAACGCTCTCGACAGTGAAGTCGGCAGCTTCAAGCATAGTCCGGATAGCGTTCGCCTCTTCACCGGTCTGAACGTCCAGCCGCGTTTTCTTCTTACCTTCGAAAGCTGTCAGGCGGGCATCGAATTCCTGACTTTTGGCATTTTCCAGACGCGCAATAATTGACCAGTATTCTTGCGGCTTGAAGATCTCGATTTCTCGCTCGCGCTCGCAGATCAAACGCAATGCCACCGATTGTACCCGGCCAGCAGATCGGGATCCCGGCAATTTACGCCAAAGCACGGGCGAGAGCGTAAAGCCGACAAGATAGTCGAGCGCACGCCGCGCAAGATAGGCTTCGATCAAAGGAGCATCGAGTTCCCGTGGATTGGCCATCGCCTCAAGGATTGCCGCCTTGGTCACCGCGTTGAAAACGACGCGCTCAACGGGCTTGTCCTTAAGGGCCTTTTTGTCCTGCAGGATTTGCAGGACATGCCAGGAAATCGCTTCGCCTTCGCGATCCGGGTCAGTCGCGAGTATGAGCTTGTCAGCCGCTTTCACAGCCTTGGCGATCTCATTGACCCGGGTCTTTGACTTCGCATCAACCTGCCATTCCATGGCGAAATCTTCGTCAGGAAGGACCGACCCGTCTTTTGCCGGAAGATCGCGGACGTGACCGTAGGAAGCGAGAACATGATACTCAGAGCCAAGATACTTATTGATGGTCTTGGCCTTTGCCGGTGACTCAACGATGACGACGTTCATGAAACCTCTTTGCCGCGTGTTTCGAGGATAATTGGGCCAGCGCTGCCCGGAAGTCATTCTCCCCTTATGCAGCCGCCAGACGATTTGTCTACCGGGCGCCATCCATAAAGTTGTTACAAAATGCTCGCGGGGCAATCCTGATATTGGCGATCAAGAGCTCCCGAGTCTTCGAAATGCAGGGGTCCGAAGCGCGACAAATTGTTCTCTGCCTTAACGCTACGGCAACTTACAGGTGATGTGGGGATTCAATACACTTTTCAGTCGCAACACTTTGTGATAATCGCCCGCCACTTGTAAACCGCGCC
>JBCDCU010000211.1:0-6880 GCA_039181265.1 Pseudomonadota bacterium
GCTGACATCGCGGCAAGGCTTCCAGCGGTGAATGCGCGCCTCGTCAGGACCATGATTACCCTCCCTCTCATGTCACCGGATCGATCTGCTCTTACCCATGATTTAAGCCGCGCGGATTTCAAGTTCAATTGGGCGCGGCGAAACGCTACGGTGCCCCTTCTTGAAATGGCCGACAAGGCGGACCAAACGGGTAGCGGGTTTAGAAGATGACGAAAGATCGCTTCGACATTGACGGTGTTGAAAAGACCATGATGGCGGTCGTGACGACGGGAAACGGCGGCTATGACAAGCTCGATTACCGGAAAGTTCCGGTCCCCGTTCCGAATGAGGACGAGGTGCTTCTGAAAGTCCTTGGCGCCGGGGTCAACAACACCGAAATCAACACCCGCCTCGGCTGGTATTCCTCGAGCGTTACCGGAAGCACGGATGATTTCGCCGACGCACAGAGCGGAGATGCGGAACAAAAGGCCGATGGCGGCTGGAACAAGGCGACACCCTTTCCCTTCATTCAGGGGACGGATTGCTGCGGCGAAGTGGTTGCCGTCGGTTCTAACGCGCATCAGGACCTGATCGGCGCTCGCGTGCTGGTGCGCGCCTGCATGCGCCCGAACGGCTATGACACGATGGATAATATCTGGATGGCCTCCGACTTCGACGGGGCGTTCGCGGACTTCGTGAAAGTCCCCGCCTCCGAAGTCTTCCCGGTCCAGTGCGACTGGACGGACGAAGAACTCGCGACCATCCCCTGCGCTTACGGAACATCTGAGAATATGCTCCACCGCGCGGGGGTCACCGAGCGCGACCATGTGCTTGTGACCGGCGCTTCAGGCGGGGTCGGATCGGCCACGGTGCAGCTTGCCAAACGGCGCGGGGCGACAGTGACGGCGATTTGCGGAAAATCCAAGATCGAGCAGGTTCGCTCCCTCGGTGCGGATCGGGTCATCGACCGTAACGAAGATCTTGCCAAAGCGCTTGGCGAGAACCAGTTCGACGTCGTCGTCGACAATGTGGCAGGCGACGATTTTCCGTTGATGCTGAAAGCCTTGAAGCGCGGCGGGCGCTATGTCTCGTCCGGCGCGATTGCCGGGCCGATTGTGAGCCTCGATATGCGTGATATGTATCTGAAAGACATTCAGCTTATCGGCACGACCGCCTGGGATAAACCGGTCTTTCCCAATCTCATTTCCTATATCGAGAAGGGCGAAATCCGCCCGCTTCTTGCGAAGACCTTCCAGCTCGCTGAGATCGCAAACGCTCAGAGGGAGTTCATGGAGAAGAAGCATTTCGGGAATTTCGTTCTTGTCCCTTAAGCGTGGGCCTATCCCCGCAACCGTTCATTGTCCGGATCCCACGGAGCACCGGGAAGAACATTCGCGGGCACACGCTTTCCGAGCAGAGAGATTTCGAGTTTGGTTCCGGGAGCCCGCGCCTCCTCGGTGAGAAAGGCAATGGCGAGGCTTTTCCCCACCGAATGACCATAGGCCGCTGACGTGATCGAGCCCACAAGCCGCCCCGCATGGAAGACCGCTTCGGAAATGAGCGCATCGGTGTCCGTTTCTTCGAGCGCCAGGAGCGCGATCACTTTGTCAGGTTCGCGCGCCAGCATGGCGTCCTTGCCGACAAAGTCTTTGGTGACATCGGCAAAGCGCATCTGGTCGACATCCTTATGGCTTGCATCATTCGCAAGCTCATGGCCGCCCCGGTAGAATTTCTCAAGCCTCAGGCTTTCAAGCGCTTTTGCACCGAACGCACCGATCCCGTGCGCCTCGCCCGCCTGCCATAACGCATCCCAGAGCTCGCCAAGCCTCGCATTGGGGGCATGCAGTTCATAGGCAAGTTCCCCGGTGAAACTCAGCCGCAGAGCGGTGAGCTCAATTCCGGCGACTGTCATTTTCTTCGCGCGCAGCCAGCGGAAGGCTTCGTTGGAGATATCCTCTTCCGTGACCGACGCCAGAACCTCCCGCGCCTTCGGTCCCGCGAGGACAAGAATGCCGGTCTCGTCGGTGGCGTTTTTGATCGTGCAATCATCCATCGCAACGCCGCAATGGAGCGTCAGCCAATCCCAGACCCGACGCTCGGAAGGACCGCCTGTCACGAAGTAAAACTGTTCCGGTCCAAGACGGGCAATGGTCGCCTCGCCTTCAATCGTGCCGCGCCGGTTGAGAAGAAGCGTCAGGCAGGTCCGCCCTTCCCGCGGCATACGGTTCGCGCAGACGCTGTTCAAAAAGGCTTCCGCGCCCGGCCCTTCGATCATGAACTTCGCAAAGGCTGAAAAGTCGCCGAGCCCGACCCGCTCGCGCACCGCCTCGCATTCGCACGCGACCTCTTTGAATACCTCCGTGCGACGCCAGCCGAGCGGCTCCGGCGCATAGACGCGCGGACGCTCCCAGCCACCGGCCTCTTCGAAGGTTGCGCCAAGGGCAGCCGTGCGCCCATGGGCGCCTGATTTTTTGATCCCGCGACGCACTTCACGCTGATGCTGCGGGTAAGGCATCGCCTGGCGGAGCGTATAATCTTCCGTGGCGCGGGCACGGGCAAAGTCCGCGTCGGCCCAGATCCCGAACCGGCGTGGATCAAAGGCCCGCGTGGAGATATCCGCCGAGCCGTGCACCATCCATTGGGCTAACGCCCGCCCTGCCCCCGGCCCCCAGGCAATTCCGACCGTCGCCCCACAGGCGAGCCAGTAATTCTTGAGGCCCGGTGCTGGGCCAAGCAGCATCGCACCGTCCGGCGTATAGGTGATCCCGCCATTGACGACCCGCTTGATGCCACGCTCCATAAGGGCGGGCATGCGCTCAAAACAATTCTCAAGCCATGGTGTGATCCCGTCCCAGTTCGGCTCGAAGAGCTCATTCGCACTCTCCCACGGGCAACCATCAAGCCAGACCGATTGCGGATCCTGCTTGTCGTAAAGCCCGATCAGAACGGAGCCCTGTTCCCGGCGCACATAACCGCAGAAATAATCGTCGCGGGTGACCGGCATTTCATGGCTCATTGCGTCAAATTCCGGGACCTGATCGGTCACGACATAATGGTGGAGCATGGTGGTGATCGGAAGATCAAGGCCCGCCATCGCCCCGATCCGGCGCGCGTGATAGCCGCCAGCATTAACAACATGGTCGGCTTTAATCGTGCCCTTCTCGGTCGTGACCAGCCAGCTTCCGTCAGCATTTTGGGAAAGGTCGGTGACGCGGCAATGGCGCACCACTTTTGCCCCCAACTGCCGGGCGCCTTTCACCATCGCCTGGCAGGTGCCGGACGGATCCACATGGCCGTCATCAGGCGTAAAGACTGCGCCAAGGACACCGGCAGCTTCAACATCATAGAGCGGGTTCAAGCGCGCAACCTCAGCGGGATCGACGATATGCGCCTCCTGCCCGCGCGCCAGCACGGCATCGCGGATATGGCTGATCCAGTCCATATGATCCGGGCTTGTCGCAACGCGCAGCGACCCGCAATTGTGCCAGCTGAGCCCGACACCGGTTTCGTCTTCAATCGTTTTATAAAGATCGACTGCATAATCGTGGATCGATCCAAGCGCTTGCCCGGCGACCATCCGGCTTACGAGACCCGCCGCATGCCATGTGGCGCCGCTTGTGAGTTCATCCTTTTCAATCAGGATCGTGTCGGTCCAGCCAAGCTTTGCAAGGTGATAGAGGACACCGGCGCCCATATTGCCGCCACCGATCACTACGACCTGCGCGTGCTCTTCCATGGTCTAGAGCCTGTCCGGCTGTGATTGAATCCATTTTGTTTTGTGTCCAACGTGTGTGGATGGGCGTGCCAAGACCGCAGAGCGATGCGGTTGCATCGGTCGAGGATTTGGCGCTGCCCAGGCACCCGTTGGTACAAAACCCTTTAGGGACGGGCGATTTTGCGCTGATGTCGTCGCGAAAAGCCCCAGTGAAATTAATCGGCGTATCGCCCGATATGCCCTTCGTCTTTCGCTCGATCTCATCACAAAATCTCCTCGTCAAAATGGTCCAATCACAGCCGGACAGGCTCTAAAGCCTTCTGAGGGTGATCGGCGTGTTCGCCCAGACGATCTGGGCAGTATCCGCGCCAACATTTTCATAGCGATGAGGAATGGCGCCTGAAAACGAGAAACTGTCTCCAGTCTTGAGATCAAAAGTCTCGCCGTCAATCGTAAGGCGGATCGTGCCTTTCAGGATCAGACCGGCCTCTTCTCCGTCATGAGTGCTGAGATCATCTCCGCTATGGCCGCCCGGCTGATAGGTCGAAATCCCGAGTGCGAGATTGCCGTCGAGCGAGGCGGACAAAAGGTGGTCTTCAAGCCCCATATAGGAGGTGTCCGAGAGGTTGGAGAAGCTCAGTTTCCGCCGACGATCCGCGCGCACCACATAGGGCCGCTCATTGGCGCTGACCGGCCCGTCGCTGTCAAAGAACCAGCCTGCCGGCACACCGAGCGCCTCCGCAATTTCCTGCAACGCCGTCACCGACGGGCGCGCCAAGCCGCGCTCGATCTTCGATAAAAAACTCACCGATTTGTTTGAGGCTTCCGCGAGGTCGGCCAGCGTCATTTGTTGCGCTTTTCGAAGCGAGCGGACATCTGCACCGAGCTGCAAGAGCGTTTCTTGTGGGTCAGTTTGATTTGATTTCTTGACAATCATGAAAATTTATAGCGCATATTTTTCATAAAACCGCAAGCGCTTTCAAAAAATGGAGGAGCCATGGAGAACAGGCGCGTGGATAATCCGGTGTTGCGCAAAGTGAAGGACCTTCTGGGCGAGGACGGCTTCGCCCAGACCTTCGCGCCGATTGAGGAGGCAAGCGGGCTCCCGAACCCTGCCTATTGGTCAAATGACTGGCTCGCCCTTGAACAGGAACATTGCTTCCGCCGCTCCTGGGTGTTCGCCGGGGCGACGGCTGAGATCCCCGCAATCGGTGACATGAAGCCGGTCGAGATCGGACGTGCACCGCTCATCATCCTGCGCGATCAGGATGACACGATCCGGGCCTTTCACAATGTCTGCCGCCATCGCGGCGCAAAGCTCGTGACTGAGCCCTGCCGCAAATCCACGATCACCTGCCCCTATCACGCCTGGAACTATGCGCTTAATGGAAAGCTCAGGGCCAGGCCGCATTTCAGTGCGCCGAATGTAACGGACACGTTCAAGCAAGGGGGCGGTCCAAAGCTCGATCTCATGGAGGTGCGCTGCGAGACCTGGAACGGCTGCATCTTCGTCAATGTTTCCGGCGACGCGGAGGCCCTCACCGACTGGCTTGCACCGATGCTGAACCGCACGAAAGGCTATGATTTCAGCACGATCCGCTGGGCCGGAAAGCTCGACTTCACCGTCAACGCAAACTGGAAGCTCGTCTATGAAAATTACATGGAGGGCTACCATGTCTTTGCCGTCCATCCGCGCCTCTTGAAATTCGCGCCTATGAATGTCCGCTGGTCGGGCGAATGGGATGATCATGTTTTCTATAACGACTATGAGTTTCCGAAGCTTGATGAGGGGCGTGGCGAAGGCCTGCCGCATTATCCGGGCCTCTCGGAAGCGGACGCCAAACGGGGCCTCTGGTTTTTGTGTTTTCCGCATTTTGCAGCCGAGGTCTATCCAGACCAATTCACTGTGCTCGTGAGCTACCCGATCGCGCCGGATAAAACCCGCGAAGAACTCCACGTCTTCATGATCGGCGATGCGGCAACCTCCGACGACTTTGCCGAGCCCCGCGCCGCCCTTCTTCAGATGTGGGATGATCTCAACCGAGAGGATCTCGGCATGCTGGAACTTCTTCAGCAGGGACGCCTGTCGCCAGCCTATGATGGCGGGCGCCTCAGTCCGCACTGGGAAGGTCCGACCCATGATTTCGGCCGCCGTATTGTCGAGAAGATCATCTCAGCTGGCGAGGCACAATCATGAAACCGGAACGCTGGAACGATCCCGTCAAAAAAATCTTCCCCCACCAGGTGGGCTTTACCGCACCACCGCATGATTTCGACGCCGCCCCGCATGATTTCCTGAAGATCGCACCGGAAGGCGTCGGCGTGCACGGGCGGCTTCTTCACGCAGAAGATTACGCGCATCAATTGAACCAACGGGTCGACAATTTCCATAAGCTCGAAGAGGTCATGCATTGCATGTCGAATGCGGGTGCGGATGTTGTCGGTCAGGTCGGCACCAATTGGTCCCACGCCGGCGGAAAGACGCCACAGGACATCCGCGCCTTCTGCGACCGAATGGAAGACACCTATCAGGTCCCGCTCCACATGGCGGGGCTCTCTCTTGTCGAAGGATTGCGAGCGCTTGGCGTGGAACGGATCGCCGTCAATGGGGGGTATTTCTGGCCGGATTGGCGGGAGGGCACGACCCGGTTTCTCGCCGATGCCGGGTTCGAGATCCTTTATTCCGGAAACTTCGTCGACCATGGGCTGATGGCCACACAGGATGAAGTGAACGAGGCAATCTGGATTTTCCCCGGCGACTTTGCTGCGCGATCGTTTGATTACGTCGCTAAACAGGCCCCCGACGCGGATGCTTTTGTTATTCCGGGCATGCCGAATTTCCGGCGGGACGATGGCCTGCCGCTTAGAATGATTTCGATTGCCGCTGACCTTGAAGACCACCTTGGCAAGCCCATCGTCGCTTCAGATTACGCGCTTTACTGGAACATTTCCAAAACGCTGGGCGTTGCCCCGGTCGGTCGGCTGCCCCGGCTACTTTCCATGCTGCAGGAGGGATAAAATGCATCCAATCTATGTTTTATGGGCGACACCGCGCTCCACCTCTAACGCGTTTGAATGGATGATGCGGATGCGCGGCGATCTTTTCTGCTTTCACGAACCCTTCGGTGAAGCCTGGTATCAAGGACCGGAAGCTCGGGCCCCGCGCCCTGCCCCGGCGGATAAGCA
>JBCDCU010000212.1:0-6837 GCA_039181265.1 Pseudomonadota bacterium
CTTCGTGGCCGGTGGTGAGTTTATCGATGTGATCGACGGGGCCGGTAACCTGGTGGTTGCGATCCCGGTTGCAACGGAGGTGACGAGTGTTGCCGTTGCAGGCGACATTCTGGCAGCCGCCGTTCCGGCTGATCCGGAAAGCGATCCGGGCTCGGTGCTTCTCTTCAACATTTCCGCTCTGCCGGGCACGATCGATCCGTTCGAGACGATCGAAGTCGGTGCCTTGCCGGATAGCCTGACCTTCACGCCAGACGGCAACACCATCATCGTTGCCAATGAAGGGGAGGCTGACGTTGAAACTGACGACGACGATCAAATCCTTGCGGTCAATGACGATCCGGAAGGTTCGATTTCCGTAATCGATGTGTCGGATCTCGGCGCAATCAGTGTCGAAACGCTGACACTCGGTGAGTTCGGTGACACGGAAGGTGAAGTTGCCGCACTGGTTGCAGAGGGTCTTGCCCTCTTCGGTCAGGGGGATTTCCCAACCGAGTTTGCACAGGATCTGGAACCGGAGTTCATCGCAGTTGCACCGGATGGCACACAGGCCTTCGTCACCCTGCAGGAAAACAATGCAATCGCCATTGTTGATCTGTCAGGCGAAAGCCCGGTCCTGACGGACATCGTTGGACTTGGTACGAAGGATCTCAGCCTGCCGGAGAACAGCTTCGACGGAAACGACAATGACGAGGTTCCAAACCTCATCACGGTCGATAACGCCATAGCGCTTTTCCAGCCGGATGCGATCGCAAGCTTCGAGATCAACGGTCAGACCTTCTATGCCACGGCGAATGAAGGCGACGGTCGCGACTTCGACGTCTTCGACCTTGATGACACCGTTCTCGATCCGACAGTGTTCCCGAACGCTGCGGACCTGCAGGACTCCGATACCGGTATTGGCGATCTGGAAGTCTCTCAGGTTCTCGGTGATACGGACGGCGACGATGATCTCGATCAGCTTGTTCTCTTCGGCGGACGCGGTTTCTCCATCCTTGATGATCAGGGCAACATGGTCTTTGAATCGGGCAACCTCATTGCCACAACGCTGATCGAAAAGTTCCCGCTTTTCTTCAATGATGCGCGGTCCGACGATGCCGGGGCTGAGCCGGAAGCGGTCACTGTTGCTCAGGTTGGTGACAAGACCGTCCTCTTCCTCGGTCTCGAGCGGTCCTCCGGTGTCCTTGCTTTCGAACTTACTGAGAGCGAGGGGACATTCGAGGTAGAACTTCTAGGTTTCGTGACGGTTCCGGTTCCAGGCGGCTTCCCGCTGGAGGAGGATCTCGACGATCTGACGGCTCCGGAAGGTCTCCTCTTCATCCCGGCATCCGAAAGCCCGACCGGCGAAGATCTTCTCGTTGTTTCCGATGAAGAGGCAGGTGCCACGATCGGCTTCAACCTCGACCTTGGCGCAACCTCAAGCCAGAAAATCGAAAATGTCGAGAATGTTATCGGTTCTGAGTTTGGCGACGCGATTGCCGGCAATGACGATGACAACGAAATCGACGGTCTGGGCGGAGACGATGTGATCAACGCGCTTGGCGGCGATGACATTGTCGATGGCGGTGACGGTGATGACGAGCTCTCTGGCGGTGCTGGCGAGGATGAACTCTACGGTGGCGACGGAGATGACGAACTCTCTGGCGGTGCTGGCGACGACATCATCGAAGGTGGCGATGGTGACGACTTCGCTCAAGGCGGTGGCGGAAACGATACCCTCGACGGCGGGGACGGTATCGACACGATCTCGTTCGAGGACATCGGTGTTGGCGTTGATATCGACCTTGAGGCTGGCACGGCAGAATACGAACCTGCCGAAGGCGTGCTGGTCATGGATGAGTTTATCAACTTTGAGAATGTCATCGGATCTGACAATAACGATACGATTAGCGGTTCCGACGGCGAAGACACTGTCGACGGCGCGGACGGTGATGACGACATCTTCGGTGGCGACGATGACGACGTCCTCAATGGAGGCGATGGCGAAGACCTGATCCTTGGCGGCAGTGGCGATGATGCCATCTCCGGCGGCGAAGATGACGACCAACTGCTCGGTGGAAGCGGTCGCGACGATATTGATGGCGACGACGGCAATGATCTCATTGTCGGTGGCCGTGGCCGCGACGAACTCTCCGGTGGCGATGGAGATGACACGATTACCGGTAATGGCGGTCGTGACGAACTCTTCGGTGAGGACGGTGAAGACACGCTCTTTGGTGGCCTTGGTCGCGACATACTGGATGGTGGTGCGGACGATGATGAGCTGTTCGGCGGTCTTGGTCGCGACACACTCATTGGCGGTCTCGGTGATGACCTTCTCGTTGGTGGTCTTGGAACCGATAGTGCTGTCTTCGATGGTGCCATGGAAGACTTCACGATCGACGGAAATATGGTCATCGACAATGCGACCGGCGACGTGGATACACTGATCAGCATTGAGGTGCTGTCCTTCACCAATGGTGAAATTGACTTCAGTTAAAGGCTGGTAGGTCGTCCCGGCCTTCCTGCCTTAAACATACGAACACAATGTCGTGCTGGAGTGGGTTTTTGAATTCACTCTGGCACGATCTTTGAATAAAAAGGACCACCAGAGGCTCTTAGAGACGCCTGGTCAAACTCAGGTCCTTTTCGAATGGCAGCTTTTCTTTGAAGCAGTTTATTCGAGTTAAGTGGAGCGCAAACACGTGTGGTTTGAACCGCTGAATTCTTTCGCATTGATGATTTCAGAGTCGCTTGGCGTCGATGTACTTTGGGTCGAGTTTGCAGCCACTGCGACGATTTGCATTGTGGCTCTTTGGGCTGCCAGTTTGTGCGTAAAACTCTTAAAGCCCTCCGGGAAAAACCGTTCTGTAGCGGAAGTCGCGGCGACCGAACCCAAACGCGGCAAAGGATCTCCGCTCGCCGATGCGCTTCTCAACGTCCGCTCCGGTTTCATTGGCGTTGCCTTTTTCAGCTTTTGGATCAATCTGTTGATGCTGGTTGCGCCACTCTACATGCTGCAGGTCTACGACCGGGTTTTGACATCGCGCAGCTATGACACATTGATCTTCCTGACCATTCTCGCTGTCACGCTCCTTGCGCTCAACGGATTTCTGGAGCTGGTTCGCTCCCGCGTTCTGGTCCGTATCGGCGGCAAACTCGACGAGCGACTGGGTGATGACGCGTTCCGGTCGCTGTTTCAGTTTCGACCGGATCGAAGATCTTCCGGAACGCAGACCTTGTCCGATCTCGCGCAGGTCCGTAATTTCCTGTCCGGCTCAGGCCCGAATGCATTTTTCGATGCGCCCTGGACGCCGATCTTTATTGCGCTCATTTTCGTCTTTCATCCGGTCCTGGGCTTCATCGCGCTTGGTGGTGCGGTTGCGCTTTTTGCAATTGCAATCGTCTCCGAATTTGCAACACGCAAAACATCGGCCGTTGCCTCTCAGAAATCGCGTTCTGCAATTCAATTTGCCGATGCGAGCGTCCGGAACACCGAGGTAATCAACGGTATGGGCATGGTGCCGCAGCTCAGCGAGCGTTGGCTTGAACGCAATCGCGACAGCCTGGCCTATCAGGGGCTCGCCAATGACCGGATTGGCATGTTGACGGCCCTCAGCAAATTCATCCGGCCAAGCCTTCAGATCGCAATTCTTGGAGCGGGGGCTTATCTCGTCCTCCAGGAGGCAACGACGCCAGGCGTCATGATTGCAGCTTCCATCATCATGGGACGTGCCCTCGCGCCCGTTGAAGCGGCTGTCGGCCAGTGGCGCGCTTTCGTTGCAGCCCGTGCGGCCTATGGGCGTTTGAAGGAAGTCTTCGGCGGCGAAAACACGTCTGCCGAGCGGATATCTCTGCCACGTCCATCCGGCAATCTTGACGTGCAATCCTTAACCCTCGTGCCTCCGGGTGCTGAACGGCCCATACTGGATGATGTCAGCTTTCGGGTGGCTGCCGGAAGTGTCCTTGCCGTTATCGGTCCAAGTGCTGCCGGAAAATCGACGCTGGCGCGTGCACTCGTTGGCGTCTGGCCGCCCACTGATGGCAAGGTCCGTCTTGACGGTGCCGATCTTCAACAATGGATCCCCGAGGAACTCGGTCAGTATATCGGTTATCTGCCGCAGGACGTTGAACTCTTTGAGGGAAGCGTTGCGGAAAACATATCGCGGTTTCAGGAAATCGATTCAAAGCGCGTGATCGAAGCTGCGAAACTCGCAGGCGCCCACGAGATGATCTTGCAGTTTCCGGATGGATATTCGACCGAGATCGGCCCACAAGGCAGCGTGTTGTCCGGCGGGCAGCGGCAGCGGCTTGGTCTCGCACGCGCGCTTTACGGAGATCCTCCGCTCATCGTGCTTGATGAACCGAACGCAAGTCTCGACAGCTCAGGCGAGAAGGCGTTGATGCTGACCATTCAGGAATTGCGTGAGCGCGGTCAAACAGTGATCGTGATCTCGCACCGCTCAAGCATCCTGACCGCAGTGGATTATGTGCTGATCCTCAATGGTGGTCGCGTTGAGGCCTTTGACGAACGTGAAAAGCTCTTGCCGAAACTTGTCGGACCGGCACAGCCCATCCGCGCCATTCCGAAGAAACCCCCGGCAAAGCCTGCACAAAAAGAGGCAGCCGTGGCAGGGGCATCAAAAGCGGAAGGCAGCGTGAATAACGACAGTGAGAAAGACAATGCCGCAACAAACAAGTGACGGTCATCTTTTCGTCGTCGGCGACCAGAAGGCCGATCCGGCGCGCGCTCAGCAACGCCAGAAGGATCCGAAAGGCCCGGCAGTTCCCAATGATTATTCCCGTTGGGTGAAGATCGGCGTCCTTTGCATTCTTCTTGTTCTTGGAACACTTGGCGGTTTCGGTATCGCCGCGCCGATTGCGAGCGCTGTTATTGCCGTTGGCAACGTGACCGTCGACACCAATCGGAAGAATGTCGCGCATCTGGAAGGCGGCGTCGTCGCCGCTCTTCATGTGCGAAATGGTAGCCATGTTGAAGCTGGCGATGTTCTGATCGAATTGAATGAAACCCGTGCGCGTGCGCGTATTTCGATCCTTCAGGCAGGTATCGATACAAATGTTGCGCGTTATACACGGCTTGCGGCGGAAGCAGCGAAACTCGAGACACTGAAGTTTCCCGCCGAACTCACCGACCGTGCCGAAGAAACAGCGGTTGCAGAGGTCATAAAGAGCGAAACGGAAGTCTTCGAAGCACGCCGCCTGACGATCATCGGTCAGACTGACATTCTTGAGCGCCGCGTCGAGCAACTCAATCAGCAGGTTGTCGGCCTTGAGGCCCAGCTTGAAGCCGAGCAACGCCGCAAGGAAATCATCGATCAGGAGATTGAAACGCTTGAGCCGCTTTTTGAGAAAGGGCTCATCGGTTTGCAACGCATCCTTGCCTTGCGGCGCGAAGCGGTTCAGATGGAAGGCTCTATCGGCTCAATCTTTGCCGAAATTGCCCGCTCGAAACAATCAATCGGTGAGACGCGGCTGCAGATCATCCAGACTGAAAAGCAATTCCAGGAAGAGGTGCTTTCCGAACTCACCCAGACGCAGGCGCAATTGAAAGATCTCAGGGAGCAATACTCCGCTGGAATGGATGTTCTGGAGCGCAGCGACATGATCGCTCCGGTCAGCGGCACTGTTGTCAATCTTGATGTGCATTCCCAAGGTGCGGTCGTTCGTCCTGGCGCAACGGTCCTGGAAATCGTGCCGGACCAGGATGAATTGCTCATTGAAGTCCAGGTGCAGCCGCAAGACGTTGACAATGTCACAATCGATCAGGCTGCGACGATCCGCATGAGCGCGTTTCCTCAACGCACGACCCCGCTTCTTCATGGCAGTGTTTCTTATGTTTCGCCCGATACGATGCTTGACGAACGGACTGGCGCGAGCTTCTTCAATGCGCGCATCTCAGTGCCTAGAGAAGAGCTGGAGCGTCTCGGCGAGGATAAGCAGGTTAACCCGGGAATGCCTGCGGAAGTCATGATCAAAACCGGCAGCCGGACCGCCGTCGATTATCTTCTGGAACCAATCGTTGAGAGCATGAACCGGGCCTGGCGCGAAAACTAGGGGTGACCCTCGTTCTGCAATTGGCAGGTCTCTGTATGAAGTGAGCCTCAGTTCTGGCTCGCGCTGTCGAGAAGCCCCTCCTTCAAGGCGTAGGCAAGCAGTTGCGCGACCGATCTGACGCCGAGCTTCGCCATCAACCGTGTGCGGTGATTGTCGACCGTTTTCGGGCTGATCGAGAGACGATCCGCGATTTCCGCATTGCTGCAGCCTTCTGCGACGAGATGCAGGATCTGGCGCTCGCGAGGCGTCAGGCCTTCTTCTTCAGGAGCTTCCTTCAGGATCGTGAGGACCTGTTTTTCGACATAACCGCCGCCTTTGAGAATGAGATCGAAGCCTTTGCGCATCTCTTCAGGTGTGCAGCTTTTCAAGAAAAGCCCATCGACGCCTGCCGAGACCCAATCGGCAAGACTGCCAACAGCAGTAAATCCGGTGACAACGGCGATGCGCGTCTCAGGGGACCAGCGGCGCACCTCGCCGTAGACTTCCATGCCTTTACAAAGCGGCATGCCGGCATCGAGCGTCATCAAAGTGGGCCGAAGACTTTTGCCGAGCGCGATGGCTTCAAGGCCGTTTTCCGCTTCTCCCACCACTTGAGTGTCTTCAATGGTGGCGAAGACATCCTTGATACCATTGCGAACCAGGGCGTGATCATCCGCGATCACGATTGTCTTTGTTCTATCTTTCATCGCCATGGTTCGCAATGGTATCAAGGATGTCTTCGCCACCATTGAAGACACTCAAGTGGTGGGAGAAGCGGAACACGGCCTTGAAGCCATCGCGCTCGGC
>JBCDCU010000213.1:0-6821 GCA_039181265.1 Pseudomonadota bacterium
AAACTACGGTGTGAGCCGATAAAAATGTCAGCGTATTCCTACGAACAAGAAAAGCGCCCGATTGGCGCCGAAACCTTTGCGGGACCAGCCCTTTTCATCCTTTGCGTCGTGTGTGCCATCCCGCTTTTCTGGGACGGGCTAATCTCACTCGGTACAGCGTGGGCAACACCTGAATACAGCCATGGCCCTCTGATCCCAATCCTGTCAGCGTATCTTTTCTTACGCGAGATGCGGATGTTGCCGCCGTCATCAAAACCCGTCGTCGATCGCTGGCCAGGCGTTATTGTGATTACGTTCGCGCTGCTCGTCGCCGTTGTCGGCCAGATCGTGCGCATTCCCGATATCATCACCTATGCTTTTATTATCTGGGTCGCTGGCCTGGTGCTTGTCTCGTACGGTTTTTCTCGCGGCATCTTTTTCTGGGCATCGGTTGTGCACCTGATTTACATGCTGCCGCTGCCCCAATTCATCTATTGGAAGCTGACGATTTCCCTCCAGTTTGTTTCGTCAGAGATCGGAGTGTGGTTCATCCGTTTGATGGATATTCCTGTCTATCTGGACGGAAACGTTATCGATCTTGGCGAGTTTAAGCTGCTTGTCGCCGAAGCGTGCAGCGGGTTACGGTACCTCTTCCCGATCCTGTCCTTCAGCTTCATTTTTGCGGTGCTTTACAAAGGCCCACGTTGGCACAAAGCCGTCATTTTGCTCTCTGCCGCACCGATAACCATCCTGATGAATTCGTTCAGAATAGGCGTTATCGGATTCATGGTCGATCAGCGCGGAATTGAAGCGGCACAAGGGTTCCTGCATCTCTTCGAAGGTTGGGTCATCTTCGGAAGCTGCGTCGTCATTCTTTTCCTTCTTGCGATTCTCATGCAGCGTTTGTCGCCCAACCCAAAACCACTTGCTGACACGATCGACCTTGACTTCGAAGGACTGCATCATCAGGCGGCAAAGATTACAAAACAAGTCGCAACGCCTGCTCTGATTGTGGCGACAGCAGTTACAGCCACAGTAACCACAGCGTTTGTTATCTCACCTCAAGCCGAACGGGCTCATGTTCTACGGGACCCGTTTGCATTGTTTCCCCGGCAATTGGGAGAATGGTCGGGATCGTCTCAGCTTCTGGATCGGAATATTGAGCGCATCCTTGGAGCCGATGACTATTACGCTTCATTTTATCGCAAGCCGGGCGAGGCCGCGGGTGTCGATTTCTTTTCGGCCTATTACCATAAACTGACTGAAGGTCAGGGCATTCACTCTCCGGAAGTTTGTATTCCTGCCGCCGGTTGGGAAATGGCAAAACTAGGCGTTTCCGAAATCACTGTTGAGGGATCAGGGCGTGGTGCGTTCCCGGTTAACCGCGCGATCATTGAAAAAGGCTTGAACAAGCAGCTGGTCTATTACTGGTTTGAACAACGTGGTCGCCAGCTTACAAATGATTATGTGGCAAAAGCCTACACAATCTGGGATTCCATTACTCTTGGTCGCACAGATGGTGCACTCGTCAGGGTTATCACACCGATTATGCCGAATGAGAGGATGGAAGTCGCAGAGGCGAGGCTCCATTCTTTCTTAAAAGAAGCGCTGCCTATCCTGCCCAACTACATACCCGGTAATAAAGAAACTCAACGCACAGCAAAGAGTCACTCTACGGCGATCGTCACGGAGTAAGGGTGTGAAGGGGATTATTCTGGCAGGCGGATCGGGCACCAGACTCTATCCGCTCACAATGGCGGTTTCGAAACAGATCCTGCCGATCTACGATAAACCGATGATCTATTACCCGCTGAGCGTCCTCATGCTCGCGGGGATCTCGGAAGTCCTCATCATATCAACCCCGCGAGATCTTCCGGTATTTCGCTCGCTTTTAGGCGACGGCTCGGACTTTGGGATTTCGCTCTCCTATGCCGAACAACCACACCCGAATGGATTGGCGGAAGCTTTCATCATCGGGCGCGATTTTATCGGCAACGATCCCTGTTCGCTGATCCTTGGCGATAACATCTATTATGGCGCAAACCTTCCTCAGATGTGCAAGGACGCCATCGCCCACCCAGTTGGGGCAACAGTGTTCGCCTACCACGTAGCCGACCCAGAGCGATATGGCGTCGTGAGTTTTGATCCGGAAACCAAAAAAGCGATCACTATCGAGGAGAAGCCAAGAGAACCGAAATCAAACTGGGCGGTCACCGGGCTCTACTTTTACGACAATGATGTGGTCGATATTGCTGCAAATATCGAACCGTCTCCGCGCGGAGAACTTGAAATTACTGATGTGAACCTTGCTTATCTGGCACGCGGCGACTTGAGAGTGGCCACCTTCGGTCGCGGTTATGCCTGGCTTGATACAGGCACGATAGAAAGCATGCACCAGGCATCAGCGTTCGTTGGGGCGATTGAGCAGAGGCAAGGGGTCAAGATCGCCTGTCTTGAAGAAATTGCCTTTACCAACGGATGGATAAGCGAGAGCGGCGTCCTGAAACGCGCGGACATTTTCAAAAAGACACCCTATGGTGATTATCTCATCAGCCTTGTCGAGGAGCCCACCTGATGCCGGAGTTCCGTTCACTGGGACTCGAAGGGGCCTTTGAGATCGTAATTGACCGGTTTGGAGACGAGCGCGGTTTTTTCTCAGAGACCTATAACCAAAAGGTCTTCGCCGAAAATGGAATCACAATGGATTTTGTCCAGGACAATCATTCCTTTTCCGCGCAGAAGGGCGTTTTGAGAGGCCTTCACTTTCAGGTGGAACCGCACGCTCAGGATAAACTCGTCCGCGTTACCAGGGGACGTGTTTTCGACGTTCTGGTTGATCTTCGCCAAGGTTCGCCAACCTATAAGAAGTGGGCCGGGGTGGAAGTATCGGCCGAAAAATGGAACCAGGTTTTCATCCCAAAAGGGTTCGCCCACGGCTTTTTGACCCTCGAAGAAAATACCGAGTTTCTTTACAAGGTGTCGTCGTTATATGCCCCGGCATCGGACCGGAGTTTGAGATTCGATGACCCGGAAATTGGGATCGACTGGCCACTGCGGGGCCTTGACCTCCAGTTATCAGAGAAAGACCGGAATGCGCCGGTTCTTGCCGCAACTGATCCCAGTTTCATCTATGGAGGCTGAATCATGCGTTTTCTGATTACCGGTGGTGCCGGTTTTATCGGTTCAGCCGTTTGCCGCAGACTTGTGGCCAATCCGGATCATGTTGTCGTCAATCTGGACAAGCTCACTTATGCTGGCAATCTCGATTCACTTCGATCAATAGACGGACGGTATAATTACACCTTCGTCAAAGGCGATATCTGCGACGGAGATCTGGTTTCCGATCTGCTTCACCGTCACGAGATCGACATCATCATGCACCTTGCGGCCGAGAGCCACGTCGATCGTTCGATTGACGGACCTGGAGCGTTTATCGAAACCAATATTGTTGGAACATTCCGCCTTCTCAATGCAGCGCGCGGATACTTTGAGAGCCTTCCCGCAGAGCGACAGGACCGCTTCCGCTTCCACCATATTTCGACCGATGAGGTTTTCGGCGATCTTCCCTTTGATTCCGGAATTTTTACCGAAGACACGCCCTATCAACCGTCATCTCCCTATTCGGCGTCAAAAGCATCGTCCGACCATCTAGTTCGCGCATGGTTCGAGACCTATGGGCTTCCGGTGGTCCTTTCCAATTGCTCCAACAATTACGGACCGTTTCATTTTCCTGAAAAACTGATCCCGCTTGTAGTTCTGAACGCGCTCGATGAACGCACGCTTCCTGTCTACGGAAAGGGTGAAAATGTGCGCGACTGGCTTTTTGTCGACGATCACGCGAGTGCGCTGGAATTGGTTGCAACCCGTGGTGAAGCCGGGGAGAGCTATAATATTGGCGGTAACGCTGAGCGTCGGAATATCGATGTGGTTCGCACAATCTGCGATTTGCTTGATGAGCGGCGTCCCCGGGCGAATAATCAGGTCTACAGCGATCTCATTGAATTCGTGACCGACCGCCCCGGCCATGATCGGCGCTATGCAATAGATGCGACCAAAATCAAAGAAAAGCTCTCGTGGGAGCCCGGAAAGACGTTCGAGCAGGGGATCGCTGAAACAATCGATTGGTATTTGGCCAATGAATGGTGGTGGGGTCCGATCCGCGAGAAATCCGGTTACGAGCGCTTGGGCACACTGAAAAAAGAAGGTGCTGCATGAAAGTTCTCGTGACCGGAAAGCACGGTCAAGTCGCCCGCGCTTTAGCCGATCACACATCCGATCATCCTGAGATCGATGTTTTGTTTGCGGCTCGCGGCGATACCCCGTTTCCGCTTGATCTGGAAAAACCCGAAACGATCTATACGGCTATCGAAGATGCAAAGCCTGATGCGATTGTAAGCGCAGCTGCCTATACGGCGGTCGATCTCGCAGAAGACGAAGAAGAAGTCACCTTTCGCATCAACGCAGAAGGACCGAGGCATATCGGTAAGGCTGCAAACACCGCCAACATCCCCGTCATCCATCTTTCGACCGACTATGTCTTCGACGGTACCCTCGATCGGCCTTATGTTGAAGAGGACGATGTCGCGCCTCTCGGTGTTTATGGCAGAAGCAAACTCGGCGGAGAACAAGCCCTTTCTTTAGAAACACCCAATCATCTGATCTTGCGGACCGCGTGGGTCTACAGTCCCTACGGTAAGAACTTCTATAAAACCATGCTCCGTCTTGCCGAATCCCGTGATGAGTTATCAGTCGTGGATGACCAGATCGGCAATCCGACATCAGCCCATCTTATTTCGAAGGGCCTTTTCACGATCCTTGAGCGGTGGCGGCGCGGGTCTGCGATCGGTATCGGTGATGTCTTTCATTTTGCGGGACCGGATGAGATGACGTGGTGCGGTTTCGCGCGCAGAATTTTTACTGAGAGCGCCGCATCCGGCGGGCCAACTGCACGGGTTAACCCGATCACGACGGCAGACTACCCGACGAAGGCTGCCCGGCCGCGAAACTCACGGCTCAACAGCACCAAATTTCATCAGACTTTCGATTTCGACCCTGCTTAGTCTCTAACCGAGACCAACATCCTCAGGTGCAATCGAAACGGTCTTCGCTATCGCGAAACACGGCACGCCTTCTTCTAAAACCAGCGCTGCAAGGGAACGGCGGGTAATGCGGGCCAAAAGAGTACCGGCATCGGTCTTCAAAGAAACAATCGCGCCCGGACCCTCGCCTGAACGGATCTTTTCAATCTCACCGGGTAGTATGTTGAGCGCCGACAGGCCCGTCGGCCGATCACGCGCGATGATGACATCGGAAGCGGCAATTCTTATGCGTACACGACTTCCAACGTCTCGCGACAGGCGCGGTAGATAGAGCGATAAACCGCCAACATTCAATTCAGTTAGACCATCGTCATGGTGAGCCGCGACAGAGCCTTCCAAAATCGCACCCGCGCCGCGTGCGCCAATTGGAGTCACGTTCGGATCACTCAAGACGTCCGTAGCATCGCCTTGACGAACGATCCGACCAGCATCAACGACAACGACACGGGTTGCGAGGCGTGCCACTTCCGCAGGAGAATGGCTCACATAGAGAACGGGAATGTTGAGCTCATCACGCAAACGTTCGAAGTAAGGAAGGATCTCAGCCTTTCTGGCTTCATCAAGAGACGATAAGGGCTCATCGGCAAGAATCATTCTTGGGCAGGACAGGATTGCCCGGCCGATCGCCACCCTTTGTTTTTCCCCTCCCGACAATGATCCGGGGTATCGTTTTAGCAACGGACCGATTCCGAGCATCTCAACAATGCGACCAAAATCTTCGCGCGGGGCATCCTTCGGGGCAAACCACGCCCCGAATTGAAGATTTTGCCGAACGGTTAGATGGGGGAAAAGGCGGCCATCCTGAAAAACGATACCGATGCGACGCCTATGCGACGGAACGAAACGGCCACTCTCTCGATCGCTCAAAACCGTGTCGTAAAGCCGAATGCGACCATGTTGGGGTCGGATCAATCCTGCAACCATATTGACGATTGTCGTCTTCCCCGAACCGGACCGGCCGAACAAAACCGTTATGCCATGCTGCGCATCGAAGGCGAGGTCGATTTGAAAACTATCAAGGTCATGGCGCAAGGAAACGGAAAGACTCATCGACCTGATACCCTTCGCGCGGCCCAGCGCGCCATAAGCTCAGAGAGAACCAGTGCAGCCATCGCGATTCCTATCGAGCTGAGAACCAGGCGTAACGCGGCGCCTTCTCCATCCGGCACCTGGAGGAACGCATAAATGGCGGAAGGTACGGTTTGTGTCTCTCCGGGAATGTTCGACACAAAGGTGATGGTCGCACCGAATTCCCCCATCGCTTTCGCGAACGCCAGGATCAGGCCCGCGACCATGCCTGGCAGGATCAAAGGCAAGGTAACACTCAAAAAAACGAACACGCGAGAAGCGCCAAGCGATGCTGCCGCCTGTTCAAGCTTCGGGTCTACCGCTTCAATGGCGAGGCGAATTGCCCGCACCATCAGCGGAAACGCCATGATTGCGGCGGCCAAGGCCGCGCCTTCCCATCGAAAGGCGAAGACGATACCGAGAGGTTCAAGAAGCTCTCCAAGCGGTCCCCTTGATCCAAACGCGAGGAGAAGGAGATAACCAGTCGCAACCGGCGGTAAAATCAGCGGCAGGTGGACAAGACCATTGAGAACGGAATGTCCCGGAAATCGCCAGCGCGCGAGGATGTAAGCAACGCCGATCCCAAAGGGCAGACTCAAAAGGCTCGCCCAAAAAGACACCTGGAGCGATAAACGCACTGCCTGCCACTCCGCTTCGCCCAAACCCAAAAACACT
>JBCDCU010000214.1:0-6806 GCA_039181265.1 Pseudomonadota bacterium
GCATGATGGTTTTTGATTCAGTGCCAAAGAAGATAGGGCTGAAACTGCACATGTTGGCTAATTGTGCAATTTCTACTTCCGAAACACTTCCGTCAGCGACCATGGTGGCAGTTGCTGGTGTCAAAGCTGCTTTGATTAATTCTTTTTGAGGTTCAGGTTTTTTGTTTCTTAGTTTGCTGAATAACATTCTTTTGTCTCCATAATAATTCGATTTTTGCGTACATAAGATGGCTTATTATTTCAATTGCTATATGAATATATCTCACAAAATTATTTATTTCTTATTTTTAACAGAGCGTGACTGATTGATTTGCAATAATATTGATAGTTATTGTTTAGATAAATTTTCTGCGTTCTTTCAATCAATGAAAATTCCGGCCTTTCGGCAGCACTTTTGCCGTTTGCTGCGGCGCCGCGGTTGCCGCAAGTCCTTCCATCCGCGCTGAGAGATATGTCTCGATATCGCGTTTCATATCGGGTGTGATTTCCCGGCGCTTGTGGCGCGGCTTGATCTTGGTACGTATGTCGTCGACCGGACGCTTTACTTCGTCGGCACGATCGAGGAGATCGACGTGGTGGATCGCTTCGGATAGGAGCGCGAGCCTGCCGGTCCAGTCTTCCAGATGATGGGCAACCACGTGGATGACGCCATCGGCTTTCTGAACCTTGCCGTAGATGCGCACGAAGCGTGCGCCCATGACAATCGGGCGGAACTTCTCGAAGGTTTTCGGCCAGACGATGATATTGGCGATACCCGTTTCGTCTTCGATTGTCTGAAAAATGACGCCGCGGGCAGAACCCGGACGCTGGCGGACAAGGACGAGGCCGGAAACGGCAAGGAAGGTGCCGTCCTTTGCAATATCGAGCGTGGCGTTCGCTTTGACGCCGGCCCTTTCAAGGTGAGGGCGCATGAAGGAGACGGGATGGGCTTTCAGTGAAAGGCCGAGATAGCGGTAATCGTTGATCACTTGCTCGCCCAACGGCATTTCGGGCAGAGTGACGTCCGGTTCTTTCTGGAGATCGTGGAAAGCGTCTTTATCGAAAAGCGGTAGAGGCTTTGCTTCTTCTTTTATCCGCGATGCGGGAAGACTGCGCGCCTGCCAGAGTGCTTCGCGACGGTCAAGGCCGATTGAGCGGAAGCAGTCGGCATCCGCGAGCCTTTCAATCAGGGCGCGCGGTAAGTCAGTGCGCAGCCAAAGATCGCGCAATGAACGGTACGCCCCGGACATGCGGGCGTTTTCGATCAGCGTGGCTGCATCTTCGCCAATTCCTTTGATCTGACGAAAGCCGAGCCGGATTGCATGGGTGGAGAGAATGTCCTGACGCATGTCGGCATGTTTGCGATAAACATGGTCTGCGGCCCGCCGGTCTTTTGTCCCTTCGACGAGTTTGTTGTCCCAGCCGGAATGGTTGATATCCGGCGCAAAGACTTCGACACCATGTTCCTTCGCGTCGCGCACGATCTGGGCAGGCGCATAAAATCCCATGGGTTGGGCGTTCAGAAGCGCGGTTGCAAAGACATCGGGATAAAAGCACTTGAACCAGCAGGATGCGTAGACGAGCAGCGCAAAACTTGCCGCATGGCTTTCCGGAAAACCGTATTCGCCGAAGCCCTCGATCTGCTTGAAACAACGCTCTGCAAAGTCGCGCTCATAGCCTTTCTTTTCCATGCCGTCGATCATCTTCTGACGGAAGGACGAGATCGTGCCGACCCGGCGGAAGGTTGCCATGGCGCGGCGTAATTTATCCGCTTCGCCCGGCGAGAAGCCGGCTGCGACAATTGCAATGCGCATCGCCTGCTCCTGAAAGAGCGGTACACCGAGCGTCTTTTGCAGGACGCCTCTCAACTCTTCCGACGGATAACTGACCTTTTCGAGCCCCTGTCGGCGGCGCAGATAAGGATGGACCATGTCACCCTGGATCGGGCCCGGCCTCACAATCGCAACCTCAATGACGAGGTCGTAGAATGTTTTTGGGCGCAGGCGCGGAAGCATCGACATCTGCGCCCGGCTCTCGATCTGAAAAACGCCAAGCGTATCGGCACGTGAGATCATGGCATAGACGCGCTTGTCTTCTTCGGGAAGGCTTGAGAGGCGATAGCTCAGCCCATAATGGCTCTTCAGGAGATCGAAGGCCCGGCGCAGGCACGAGAGCATGCCGAGTGCGAGGACATCGACTTTTAAAATTCCAAGATGATCGAGATCATCCTTGTCCCATTCGACGATGGTGCGCGCTTCCATCGTGGCATTCTGTAAAGGCACAACTTCGTCAAGCCGGTCGTCGGTCATGACGAAGCCGCCGACATGTTGCGAAAGATGACGCGGAAAACCTACGAGTGCTTCCGTCATCTCCATGACCTGACGGATATGCGGATCATCCGGGTCATAACCGACACGTTTTGCATCGTCTTCCTGCAAGCCTGCCGACGACCAGCCCCAGATTGTGGCGCTTAAGGTTGAGACCGCGTCTTCCGACAAGCCAAAGACCTTGCCGACTTCGCGGATTGCAGAACGGGCGCGATAGGTAATCACGGTGGCGGCAAGACCGGCACGGTGGCGACCATATTTTTCGTAGACATACTGGATGACCTCTTCGCGGCGCTCATGCTCGAAATCAACATCAATGTCAGGTGGCTCACGGCGTTCTTCCGAGATGAAGCGTTCGAAAAGAAGATCGACTTTCCCGGGGTTCACATCGGTGATCCCGAGCGCGTAACAGGTCACTGAATTTGCCGCGGATCCACGGCCCTGGCACAAAATTCCGCGGGCTCTGGCGAAGCGGACAATGTCGTGGACGGTCAGGAAATAGGGTGCGTAATTCAGCCGTGCGATGAGGGAAAGCTCGTGTTTGACAAGCCTTGTCACATTCTCTGGGATCCCATCGGGATAGCGCTCATGTGCACCTTCCCAGGTAAGCCGTTCGAGCTCCTCCTGAGGGCTTGCACTCCTGCCAGCGCTTTCTTTCGGATAATTGTAGCGCAGTTCCTCAAGACTAAAGGTGAGAGCTTTTGAAACGGTGATGGTTTCAGAAAGCGCCTCGGGTATGCGGGCGAAAAGCCTGGCCATTTCAGCCGGATCCTTGAGGCAGGCTTCGGCATTCGCGCCAAGAAGGCGGCCTGCTTTTTCAAGTGTTGTATGATGCCGGATCGCAGTTACGACATCCTGAAGACGTTTGCGTTCGAGCGCGTGATAAAGCGGCAGGTTGCTTGCCATTACCCGTGCGCCGGTCTTTTGTGCAAGGTGGACAAGATCGGCCAAGCGACGCAGCCCGGTCTTTCGATAAGGTCGCGCCAAGAGGAGGCGAGGGACTTCGGGAAGAGCGGTGAGTTTTCTCAGAACCTCTTCAAGCTCTTCAAGCGCATGATCTTCGGGAACAAGTGCGAGGATCGAGCCTTCGGCGTATTCCAGACAATCGTCCAGTGTCAGGTTGCAGGATTTGCGGTGCGCCAGTTGGTCCTTGGATGAAACCTGCACCCCATCCTCGGCTTCGCGCAGACGGCCTTTTGAGAGCATGCGGCAGAGCCTGCCATAGGCTTTGCGGTCTTTTGGCCAGATCAGGATATCCGGCGTGCCGTCGCAAAAAACAAGACGGCAGCCCACATGATAGGTGAGACCCGCTTCCTTCGCCGCAATATGGCCGCGTACGCTGCCGGCGAGCGTGTTCTCGTCACAGATCGAAAAGGCGGAGAGGCCGAGCTTTGCAGCACGCACGGCGATTTCTTCCGGATGCGACGCGCCTTTTAAAAAGCTGAAATTGCTCATGATGCCGAGTTCGGCAAAGGGTGGCGGGTCCGTTGCTATGGTGTGCATGACCGGCTTCCTCACGCGAAAAGGCCATGCATATACCAGCCGGGTACATCGCTCTCATTGTCGTAGAGCCCGTTGCGGTAAAGCCAGAAGCGTCGGCCATCTTCATCTTCGACACGATAATAATCGCGGGTAAGACCGTTTTTTCCTGGAGTCTGCCACCAGAGGTCGCTGATGCGTTCCGGCCCATCGGCCTTGACGACACGGTAAGAGAGCTTGCGCCAGCGAAAGCGTAAAGGCGCCCCGTCAGGAAGACCGGCGAGCGCCTCGATTGCTTCCGGTCTTTCAAAAAGCCTGATTGGACGAAAAAGGGTGTGCGTCGTCTGACCCTCTTCATCCCATTCGGTTGCTTGTTGTTTGCGCGGTGCGCCCGGCGGGCGCCTTTCTTCGGCGGTTTCCGGTTGATGGCAATCGCCCGGATCGAGCCGGAAGGCGCACTGACCACCGAAGCGGGCATTGAGCTTGTCGATCAGATGGGCAAGACCGGCATCAAGTTCCGTCATCGCGTACTGGCCTGCAGAATCTTCTGCAAAAGCGGTCTGGACGGCCCGTAAGGGCTCCTTTTCAACAACGGAAAGACGGATGAGATCGAAGCCCGCAGCGTCTTCGTTCATGCGTGCCTCGAAGCGTGCGAGCGTTTCGTGAAGGCGTTCCTTGAAAAGCCGGGCAATATCGGATGGGTTGCGTAAAGGGCGTGCGGCAGCAATATGGGCACGGGTTACCGCGCCGTCGCTTTGAAACAGGCTTGCCTCGAGAAGACGCGCGCCTTCGTCTTTTTCCGTGAGCGTGACACTCAAGGTTTCCGCAAGTGACGAGAGGGTGCGCTCAACATCCTCATGGCGGGCAATCGGTTCTGCGAAATGGCGTTCAGCCATGAGATCGGGTGCTGGAAGCCGTGGCGAAAGGCTTTCTTCGGCCCCGTTTGAAACAGCATCAAGCCGCTCCAGAAGCGCCATACCAAAGCGATGCGCCAGAGGCGCGCGCGGCATTTGAAAAAGATCGCCAAGCGTTTTCAATCCGACGCGTTCCAGCATCGTTACCGTGTCGGGATCAAGGCGCAATGCCGAGACGGGCAAGGTCTTCAATAAACGATGTTCGTCTTCTGTGGTCAGAAGGGGAGGGCCTTCATAAAAGCGGCTCAAGGCCCAGGCCGCTCCGGGAGAGCCTGAAAGTCCGGTCCTGACTTCAAAGCCATGGTCGAAAAGCCGGGCCTTTAAATCGGAAAGAAGTGCATCGCAGGGCCGTTCACTGTCTTTGCAGGCATTAGCGAAGAGATGGGCGCAGCCCGTGAGGTCCAGGAAAAGCCCATGGCGAAACAGAACCGGTTTCGGGCCGTCAAAGCGCATTGTGCTACCGGCGCGATCAAGGGCGACAAGTGGCGTATAGCGGTCGGCCCAATCGGCAATCGTTTCAAGCAGAGCCAGATCGGCCCGTGCGTCTTCTTTCTCGGCTCTGATTCCCGGATGGCGGGCGCGTGCGTCGGCAAGCGTCGTGCCCTCTGCAATGCCAAGATTGGCAGCGCTTTCATTAACCGCGACAATCCGCTCGGCATTCTTTACGGGCGCGGTGATCACGAGTGGCGCTTCCGGTACGGCTTTCTTGCGCCAGAAGCGACCGTTTTCAAGCCGCATGATCCGGTCGCTCGAAAGGCTCGGAAACCAGAGAGCGAGTATGAGACGGCCGGTCTTTTCCTTCGCCGAGGGGGCGCTTTCGTGCTTTTTCATGGGCGATCTCAAAGCGTTTGTGGTCAAGGTTCCAGGAAAGACGTGTCCTTGCCGTTTTCCCGAACCGGTTTTTCGTCAGGTGAATGTCGAAGGAAGGCGCTCCCAGCCCCTCATCGAAGCCGCTATCGGATCCGTCGGTCGTCACGGATGGTGCGGGGCCGACTTCAAAACGGGTTAGGGTCGCGTTGGCGAGCGGTGGACCTGGTGGTCCGGTCGCGCAGAGGAAAACGGGTATGGAGGCTTTTTCGGCGCGCAATTGCAGGCGCCTGCTTTCCGACAATGTGAGCCCAGCCTTTGCTGTGCCGTCTTCGCAAAAGCGCTGGTCAATCACGATGGCCGTGCAGTCTTTTACGCAAAGCGCTTCTTCCGCCGCCCAAAGAAGGTTTGTGCGTTTGGCGAGTGTCGCGAAAATGAACCGCTCAGAGGACAATCCGAAAGCGACAAGGCCTGGACCATAAGGGGCGCCGTCTTCACGGCAGGCGGCGTGTTCGAGAAACCAGAGGATAACGCCAGACTTTCTTTCCATCAGATGATGAAAAAGACCGCATAAGAACCCTGTCGCCAAACCGGCATTGCGGCTTTCGCTCCTGATTTCATGAAGGCCGAAAAGCGGCATGCCGTTGGGTGGAAAGGCTGCATCAAGCTCTTCGACGCCAAACCGGAAGGTTGCAGAATCATCGTTTGAGTGTTTGCCGTAAGAACCTTCAAGGGCCGGAGCATTAGCCAAAGGACGGCCTTCGACACGGGCAATCCGGTCTTTGAGGGTCTTGAGTGATGCTTTACGATTATCCGGCACGATGATCTTTGTTCCTGTTTTGTTCTTATAGATTCCAAAAGCTTCATAAAGAGTCAAGAAGCGGCGCATTATCAGGGGCGCGGCGCTTTTGCGATTGAATGAGATCTGGTTTCATCGAACATTAGGGTCCATGCTCACCTACCCACCGCTTTTCAAAATCGGTCTTACACCGCTTGCTCCTGAAAAATGGCTCACCATTGATGAGCGGCTCCTGCATTATCTCGAAGAAAAAGAGCGCCGTCTCGAAGACGCGCCGGATGATGTGTTCATGGCGCTGCCGGAGACGGACGAGGCTCAAGAAGAGGCTCTGGACCGCGTCCTTACCTATATCGAAAGCCAATATGGTGCGCTTTATGAGCACCAAAAGGGCGGCGTTCTCATCCAGAACGCACGTCACGTGCCGCTTGATGATGGGGCGCCACCGCTTCTTCAGGCAGCACTGCTCATTCAGTTTTGCGCATAAGAAGAAGATCGTCCTGA
>JBCDCU010000215.1:0-6788 GCA_039181265.1 Pseudomonadota bacterium
AGGCTTCAACGAGTTCGGAATCGGCGACCATTTCCCCCGAAAGCAATGGGTCGGAGAAGATTTCCTTCAGGGCATCGGTTGTGCGACCGCTTTCGTCACCTTGCAATTCTTTCAAATCGACATCGTAGGTGGTCGAAAGCTTGAGCAGCAGTTGAACCGTCAACGGCCGCTGATTTCGCTCGATCAAATTGAGATAACTCGGCGAGATCGAAAGGTGTTCTGCCATGGTTGCCTGGGTTAATCCAAGCCGTGTCCTGACCCTGCGGATTCTCGGACCGGCGAAGATTTTCTGATCGGCCATGGACAGCTCCTGATAGTATCCGGTCCCAGACAATCGCCTGGCGGGCTTGTATCATAGGGGATTGACAAAATTTACAGCGCCACGCTTCTGTTTGTATTTGTTATTTACAAGAAAACCTCATTATTTTCAAATGGTCATGGACAAATCATGTTGCTCTGTAAATATTGTGACCATCCAAACCTCACGAAGGAGACGTGCGATGAATGTGGACGCAAGTACGGAGCAAGACATGAAGCCGAAGGCCCGCGTGAAGGAACGCGCTGAAGAACAGGTGGAATTGCTGGATGACGCCCAAGCGTCTGCAATTCGCATGCTGGCGAACGAGATTCATCGTCTCAACCAGACAGTTGTTCAAGCGGTTGAAGCTGGTGTATCGGTCGAACTGGTGCGCACCGCACGCCATCATTCCGGTAACGGAAACTGGGGCGACCTCGTGGTTCCTGTCATCAAACAGGGATAAGTGCCAAGTTCGAGTTTGATAGTGACGTCAGGTCTTCCGCCGTTGCCATGAGCAGCGGCGGTTTATTTATGTGGCGACTACTCTGCCACTTCTCTTAATGGGCAAGCACCCGTTCGTTCGGGAAGACCACCTGGATCAAAGTGCCATAGTCAACTCTGGAATCGATTGAAAACCGTGCTTTGTTCGCTTCGGTAAGGGCTTTGGTGAGGGGCAGGCCGAGACCGGTTCCGGCACCCCGCCCACGAGAGGCCGCACCGACTTGCCGGAAGGGCTGCATGGCTTTTTCCAGATCCTTGTCCGTCATACCGATGCCGGTATCGCGGACGCGAAGCGTAACTTCTCCGTTGTCTTCAAGCATCGTCGAGATGATCACCTGCCCTCCCGCGTCGGTGAATTTGACGGCGTTAGAGAGCAGATTCAAAGCAATCTGGCGGATGGATCTGGCGTCGGCGACGACAGGCGGCAACTCGTCAAGCAGGCTTGTACGCAGGATGATGCGCTGACGATTGGCGTCCGGTTGCATGATTGCGACGCATTCCTGGATGATCGGGTTGAGGGCGACCGCTGAGAAGCTGAGGTCGAGTTTCCCTGCCTCGATTTTCGAAAGATCGAGCAGATCATTGACGAGGCTGACCAGGTGCGTGCCGGATGTGTGAATATCGCGCGCATATTCGAGATATTGCTTGTTTTCCCTCGGCCCGAAATGTTCGCTCATCATGACTTCGGAAAAACCGATGATTGCGTTGAGCGGTGTGCGGATTTCATGGCTGATTTTCGCCAGAAACTCTGATTTCTGGGCATTGGCATTCTCTGCCATTCGCCGCGACTTGATGAGTTCCTCTTCAGCTGCCTTCCATTGCGTGATATCGCGCAACACAGCGCAGTAAATCGCCTGATCGGCCGGGGCTTCGTTATCGATCCGGCCCATTGTCATGAAGAGCGGGATTAAGCCTCCACCCGCTTCGCGACCGATAACCTCCCGTCCGTCATTCAACACGCTTGCAACGCCATTGGACGTCAAGCCATCAATGTAATCGTGGATTGGTTTGTGGCTTTCTTCGGCAAAAAGGTTTGAGAGCGGCATATCGCGCATGGTGCGCCGGTCATGGCCAAACAGTGCTTCCGCACTGGCATTGGCGTGGAGTAGATGTGCTTTCGCATTGACGATCAAAATGCCGTCTGAAGCGATGTCCATGACATCAGTCGACTGGCCGACAAGGCGGCTAACGGTCTCGTCTTCGCTCAGCGGGAGATGGTTTGTCTGCGATAAGCCGGCGAGCGTCATAAGAAGGGCGGTTTCGCCGCGCCATTCTCCGGATTGCAGCCGAAGCTCAACCAGCACTGTGTCGCCTGATGCCGTGTTGAGATAAGCGGTTTGCGGCTCTTGCGCATCGCCTGCCTCATGATCGGCGTTTAGGACAAGTGACTTCAAAACATCCCGGTTTTGAAAGACCCCCGCTTCGATTGACGGATCCGGTGCAAAGAGTGTTTTGAGGCCACCCGCTTCTTCAAAAGCAGCAAGATCGTCATAGCCGAGGAAATCAAGCAGGCTCGCATTGGCAAAAAGCGTCTGGCGGTTCCGCGAGACGATGAGGCCCAGCGGAAGACGATTGAGAACGCCTTGCGTTATGTCCCGCAAGCCATCTTCATATCGGCCCCTTACTTGGTCTTTCGAGACGGAGCGATCGGCCTGTTTGGTTACATTTGCAACGGAACGCAGCGCACTACGGACCGCCCTGTGCGGGCGTCCAATCCCTTCAATAACGCTTGCGGCTGCTCCGTCGATATCTTCGGAAGGAGAAGCTTTCGAAGTTTGGGGTTCATTCTGATCGGTTTCGGAGTCTTCGGTTTGGTCGTCACCTGGCGTGTCCGTTGGCGCATCGTCATCGTCACCGGCAGCATGCGCGGTGGCAATATCAGTCTCTGCGTCCTCTGTAGGCGGCGCACTTTCATCTTCACCAAAACGGCGAAGTGTTTCAGCTCCAAGGCTTTCGATCGATACGAGATCTTCGGGGATTTCTGTGTCCGGCGTTTTCGTCGGGGCGCCGTCATCTTTTAATGTTGGATCCGAGGCATCATCTTCTGTCGGCCTCGGTTCTTCGGCTTTCAGGCTGGCAGAAGCGTCGTTGACCGCGATCTTGGCGAGTTCGACGTCCTCCGTCTCTTTCGAAGACGATGCCTTTTCTCCCTCAATGCGGGCATTAAGGGCGCGAGCGATCTGTTCGAATGCCCTTCGCTCCGGTTTGGAGAGCGCGTTATCTTCCACCGACGTTTCGTCCGCCGCTACAGGCTTTGGTTTGCCGTGAAGCGGAATGATGTTGGTGCTTGCCTCATCGGGCGTTTCCGGTTCTCCGGTGTCACTGGTGCCGTCCAGATCTGCCTGCCGATCACTGCTTTCCTCGTCGCTTTCGAACTCAAGATCCATGTCGGCCTGAGTTTGAGTATCTTCAGCGTCGAGTGCCTCAAAAGATTTGTCCAGATCGTCTTCATGGACGCTCTCGGAGGCATCCGTCGATGCTTCGTTCGAGCTTGGTTCCTCTGGCGCCGACGTTTGTTCAGCAGTACGTTCCAGGCATCTTTGGACCGCCGTATCCTCGTAGTCGCCACTCTTATTGGCATCCTTTAAACGAAGGGTGCCAAAGCCTCGAAATCCCTGAAAGGTCCGCGCGGCATCGAACACCGGCATCACCGTGAGATCGACCGGGGCCCGAATGGGCGGATCGCTCCGATCCCCGATCGTACCGGTCCCTGCCAAAGGCCAACTGAATCGCCCGCTCCAGATCGCTTCCTGATCAAAGTGTGTAGGAAGCGTACCCTGTGGATCGATCAGGAGATCGTCCGCCAGTTCGAAAAGGCTTTGGTTTGTAAAGCCATCGCGTGGCGCCCCGACAGCACGCTCGAATGGCTCTGAGATTTCTGCGATCCTGGCGTCGGCAGCAAGTTCTATGAGAAAGCGGACATCCGTTACAGGCGCATCTCCTGCCGTTTCGTGATCGGCATCCCCCGGTGCTTGCTCTTGGTCAGCATTAGCATTCAAGACGCTCAAATCATCTTCATCGGAATGCGCTTGATCTCTTGTGGGTTCGGCCGTCTCCGAGTCGTCCTCATCAGACGGAAAATCGATGAGAAAAGGCAGGTTGTCGGAACGATCCTCGCTCTGCGGGACGGCTGTAAGCAGCAGACGTTTATCACCATCATCCTTTTCAACGAGAAGGCCCGTAAAGACGTTGCCTTCGCTGACAAGCTGAATGGGTTTATCTGCTTCCTCAGCAATGTTCGAAAGGGCGCGAAGCTCCTTCTTGGATAAAGTATCAACTGGGAAAGCCTTGGAGTTCTCCTTCACCTTTCCCGCTGGGCTGATTAATGCGGCATCTGCATTGCCCCAGGATAGCATCTTGACCAGGCCATCTTCATCCCCGGCGTCAATCGGCGATTGTGATTTGTCCGCAACCTTCCGGACGTCAACGAAGACAGCACGGGTGGATTGGGCATCCGGCAGATTGATGTCGATAAGATATAGGTGGGCATGCACTTTGAGCGGCGTCATCCCGAGATAGAAACTGAGACTGCGCTTCTCTTTCTGATTGAGTTCGCCCTTCCGTGCGATCCGGATAATCTCGGCGGTTGCCGGGGACATCCGGTTAAACTTGCGTTTCGAGAGTTCCTTGAAAGTCTTCGAACCAAGATAGCGGCAACCGGCTTCGTTGGACCAAAGAACACGGTCGCCTTTTAGCGACCAGACCCAAGCAGGTTTGACGGAGAACAGGCGCTGGGATACGCGTTCGTGACACGAAATGGCGGCAAACTTACTCAGACGATCGACCGTCATTGATGCACGGACCTTTCCATACTCCCCTAGCCTCGCTTCGCTCAGGCGGCATCGAGCCTTTCATTCGCCATATGCCCATCGACCGCGAAACTCAGCAAAACCATCATCGACTTCATCGTCGAGGTGGTGGGTAAAGGGCTCCCGTCCTTGAATAGCGTTGCGAGGCCCTGAGCGTCCAGCTTTTCCGACCGCCAATCAGCAATACAATATAGGATTGGTTAACCACAACGCGAGCTTTCGCGGCTCTATCGGCTTAACGTTCCGGCACTTTTCAGCGATTTGCCTGACGACAAAGCACAACAAATTGTGCGGCGCAAAAATAAATGTTGCAATGCAGCATTTATTTGTTAATATGCTCGCCATTGACGCCTTCCTCCTCCCCAAGGCGTTTCCCGCATAAGAATTTGATCGAATAATAAGGATCGACACGATGACCACACCGAAACCAAAGGCAGCGCCGAAAACGGCTGCCGCTAAAACAGCCGCGCCGAAAGCGGCTGCCAAACCTGCTCCGAAGGCTGAAGCAAAAGTAGCTGAGACTGACGTTTTTGCATTTCCTCCGATGCCAGCAATGCCTGCAATGGAAGTTCCGCCTGCATTCCGCGATTTTGCTGAAACCAGCGTTCAGCGCAGCAAAGAAGCCTACGAGAAATTCAAGGTTTCCGCAGAAGACGCAACGTCTGTTCTTGAAGAAACGATTGCCAAAACCCGCGATGGCGTCATCGAGTTCAACAGCAAAGCGCTTGAACTTGCTCAGGAAAACACTGATGCAACGTTTGCCCACGTAAAAGACGTATTCGCTGTCAAATCCTTCTCCGAAGCGATCGAGCTACAAACCTCGTTCATGAAGAAACAGGTTGAGGCTCTCCAGGATCAGGCCAAGACATTCCAGGATATGACCGCGCGCATTACGAAGGAGACAAGTGCTCCTTACAAGGAAGCCTTCCAGAAAACGGCTGAGACCTTCAAGGTCGCCTAACGCGAAGGCCTTCGTGGCATAAAGATTGGGACAAGGGGATACCCGGGCATACGGCCCGGGTTTTTTCGTGCGGTCGATCAGGCCGCGAATTTCATTTTCAGGCGGCTGATCAGGCTGTCATTTTCGCTTGATAGCGCGACAGGTCGAAACGCGCGCACGATATCGGTATCGAGCTTACGGCCGAATGCTTCGAGTTTTTCGTAGGCTTTTTCGGCTGAAAGGGAATTCTTGTAGCTGCGGGCCTCGATGAGGGCTGCAAAAATATCAACGACAGTCACAACTCTCACGATATCAGGAACTTCCATGCCCTGGAGACCATCGGGATAACCCGAGCCGTCAAGCAATTCATGATGGCTTCTTGCAATATCGATCACTTCCTGATCGAAATCACCGCTGACCTTCAACAAGGCGGCGCCATCGACGGGATGCCGTCTCATAATCGCAGCCTCGCTCTCCGTTAGATCGCCGGGCTTATCGAGAATCTTGGGCGAAATCACATGCTTTCCGACGTCGTGAAGCAGTGAACCAACAGTAAGACGATTGATGTCATCCTGGCGCAAATTGTACATGACACCGAGCGCAGTGGCGAATGTCGTAACAATCATGCAATGCCGGTAGGTGAAGGAGTGATGCTTCCGGATCGCCTCGAGCATTGTGTCGACACCGCATGTCGCAACGGTCTCGATGACGCCATCGGCGCACTCATTCACTCGGGCGGACGATAGACGTTCGCCGCTGCGGATCACTCGGGTGATCTCATCCATCATGTCGCTCATACGACCGGCGCCGGCCTCAGCGATTTCGTGTTTCTTCGTGACAATGCTGGATGTTGCAAGAAGACGAACGACGTTAGCGATCAACTGATCCGGGTCGACGGTTCGTTCAAGCATCAGTTTCGCGCCGAGAGCCCCGGCCTGGATCGTCTCTGACCGGTTCTTGCGATTAACCAGAAAAACGGTACTTACGTCAGTCGGGACCGTTTTCATGAGCGTGCGAAGGGCGGAGATATTCTCGCTACTTGCAAGGTTGACCGCGATAATCGCGAGACGCGCGTCATTGAGCGTGATCTTTGATTTCTTGCCCCACGCCTTCAAGCGAACCGTATAATGCATACGCAGACGGTCGAGATGGGCTTCGAAAGCATCGTTTCACCAGCCCATGGCAGAGTGCAGTCGTCCTGTTCCCAGCGCCCAAAATAGCGGACAACGTCAGCTGTGTC
>JBCDCU010000216.1:0-6770 GCA_039181265.1 Pseudomonadota bacterium
CGAAATGCAGGCTGTGAGCGGTCATTTCCGGGGTTCCGGGTTCAAGATTTTTGCTGGAATGCTGGACGCGGATCCTAAGAATGAGGTTTGGGCGATCCCTGCAAAGGGGGGCGGAAGCCGGGCATTCTGTGATCGGATGAAGTCCTGGGCCCAGGGCGAAGGACAGCCGGGTTTGGGATACATCTTCTTCCGCGCTGAGGGCGATGCGATCGAAGGTGCGGGACCGATCGCGAAGAATATCGGACAGGAGCGAACGGAAGCAATCCGCAATCAGCTTGGCCTTGACGCGGGCGATGCGGTCTTTTTCGCGGCAGGCGATCCCGACAAATTTGCGAGCTTCGCCGGTGCCGCGCGAACGAGGGCAGCGAGCGAACTCGACCTGATCGACACCGAACGTTTCGCCCTTTGCTGGATCGTCGATTTTCCGATGTATGAGTGGAACGAGGATGAAAAGAAGGTCGATTTCAACCACAACCCGTTTTCAATGCCGGCCGGTGGGCTTGAGGCGCTGGAGAACGACGACCCGCTCACGATCGGCGCATATCAGTACGATGTGGTTTGCAATGGATATGAAATCGGTTCAGGCGCGATCCGGAACCACCAGACCGAGGTCATGAAAAAAGCCTTTGCCATTGCGGGTTACGAGGAAAGTGTTCTGGAAGAGCGTTTCGGAGGCATGTATCGGGCGTTCCAATACGGTGCGCCGCCGCATGGGGGTATGGCTGCCGGTATCGATCGCATCGTGATGCTTTTGTGTGGTGCGCAGAACTTGCGTGAAGTGACGCTTTTCCCGATGAACCAGCAGGCCCAGGATTTGATGATGGGTGCTCCGAGCCCCGCAACAAATCAACAATTGCGGGAACTCTCGATCATGCTCAACGTACAGGAATAGATGGTCTTTTGAGCAATACCCGGATTTGGGTATAAAGAAATCCGCCTCGCTCCGGGCTGATAGGCCTCCTCCGCGCGCTTAATGCCGCTTTAACCGCGATCTTCTATCGTCGTCCCATCCTGGAACGCACACGATATGAAGATCAAGAAGCGCAAGCTCTTTCGAACGATAGTCGTCCTCGGCGGGCTCTTCTTCGCCGTGGTGCCGATCTTTGCTGTGCATTTTGGTCTTAACGGCAACGCGCAGAACCGCGGCGATGAATTGGTGCAGTCCATTGCAGCGACGATGGTGAAACGCGCTGATGCCAATGTCAGCCGGGCAATGCAGATCCTGTCGGAGTTCGCGCTGCTTGGTGTTGCCAGTTGTGATCCATTGGACCTTGCCGCGATGCGGCGTGCAGTTTCCGCCCAGTTTGTGGTTCGTGAAATCGGTATCGTCGATCGCAACCAGAAAATGGTTTGCAATCAGTATGGTGAAGGCGAAACCTTTGAGTATCTCGCTGCCGGAATCGCCAACGCGGAAGACAAAAGTAATCTTCAGCTGGTCAGACGATCTGGAAGCCGGGAAAACCAGATTATGATTTCCTGGCCTCTTGCATCGGGTAATCGCCTTGTGGCGTTTCTGCCCGGTGAAGCGCTTGCCGACGATGTGATTCCAGAACGCATGCGCGGCAAAGGCGTTGCGCTTGTGACTATGAGCGACGGGACAATGCTTTATATGGCGCCTTCCCAGAGAACCGCCCGCGCGGTTTTGCCGTTCGACAGGCGCACTTTCTCCGTCACAGTCACTTCGCCCAAATATCCCTATCGAGTGGCGGTCCTGGCACCGTTCGATGTTGTCTGGGATGACTTTTCCGGGCTTTACAGAAACCTGATGATTGGTGCTGCCGCGTTGTTCGTCGTGTTGGTTGGTTTCGTAATTTCGTTCTTGCGCCGAAAACGCGGGCGGGCCAACGAAATTGAAGAGGGGATCGAGAACGGCGAATTCATCCCCTACTATCAGCCGACATTGAACATCGAAACGGGGGAGCTCGCTGGCTGCGAAGTTCTCATTCGCTGGCAGAAGCCGGATGGCCAGGTTCTATCCCCCGGAAGCTTCATCGGCCTTGCAGAGGCAACCGGTCTCGCCATACCCATGACGCGTGCCTTGATGGAAAAGGTTGCAGAGGAAATGAGCGATCTTCACGAAAAACGTCCGGCGCTCAAAATCGGCATCAACCTCTTCGATGACCATTTCGAAAACCTCGACATCGTTGAAGATATTAAGTCCATCTTTGGCGGGACCCACATAAAGCTGGACCAGCTGATCTTCGAAGTGACTGAGCGGCAGCCTTTGACCGATATTGAGCGCGCGCGCGTTGTTATGAAAACCATGCGCGAGTTCGGTTGCCGGGTCGCACTTGACGATGCCGGCACAGGCCATGGCGGCCTTGCCTATCTCCAACAACTCGGCTTCGACATCATCAAGATCGATAAGTTATTTGTTGATGCCATCGGGACGGATTCGTTGTCGGCCCCAATCGTCGACAGTCTCATCAGCCTTGCCGAAGGGCTCGAATTGGAAGTCGTCGCAGAAGGTGTGGAAGATCCCCGCCAGGTGCAATATCTGCGGGAAAAGGGCGTGAAGCTTGCCCAGGGCTTCCTCTTTGCGAAGCCGCTTCCTTACGAAAAGTACAAGCGTTTGATTGAAAAAATGATGCCGGTTTCGCAAAATCCGGAGGAACGTAGACGGGCCAGTCTCAACGCACAATTCCGTGCAGATGCCGCTGCATGAGGGAATGCGAACGCTGACGCCTTCTGATCCCAAGATCATGGATCTTTAAGGCTTCTTTACCCGTTTACGCGATCTTTTCGTCATGACTTTCATGAAACGTTTCCAGATGCCAGCGGCGCCAGCGGGTTTGAGCAAGGCAACCCGTAGTTCGATTGTCAAAGTGATCGGAGTGATGTTGCTTCCGGTCCTGCTGGCTTATGCGGAAACCGTTCGTACCGGATACACAACGGTGCGAGAGGAAGCAGCGCGTGTCGCCGATTTCCTGCTTGCTGAAGCTGAGGGCGCTCTCAGCGAAACCGAACATATGATGGACGACTATCTCCACCGAACAAACGGTTCCTGTCGCGGTGCCGATTTGCGAAGGCTGGCCGAGTTTATCGCTACAAGTAATGCGGTTGAGGCCATGGGGGTCGTCGCACCCGATGGCAAAATTGCCTGTCAGGTCGGTCGTCTTGACCTTGACGGGCTGGTCTTTCCAGAGGCTTCGGATGCTCGGGATTCGCAGCCGCAATTTGCCGAGTTGCGGATAAAGCGCCGTTCCGTTCCTGTGCTGGTGAAACGTGGACGCAGCGACCGCCGGGCGTTCTCTGTCATGTCAACCAAGCATTTCAACAACATCCTGATGCCGGAGTTTATTATCGACTACGCTCAGATTGATGTTGTTCTGCCGCGTGGCGGCCTTTGGTACACGCTCACAGGCAACGCGATTTCCGGCGGTTTTTCCGACAGTACCTTCGTTCTCGATAAACCGAGCAGCCGATTTCCCATCTCATTGACGCTTGTTCTGGATAATACTGCGGCGCGCCAATGGGGCGGTGAGTTGCGACGTTCGCTCGTCATTATCGTCGGTATCAGCCTTGCAATTCTCGCCACGATCTGGGGCGTTACGGTCATAATCAAGCGGTATCGCCGAAGCCTCCAGCAACGGCTTGAGCGTCGGATGGCAGCAAATGCGCGTGACATGTTCGAGATCAAGTACCAGCCGATGATCAATCTTGAATCCGGGCTCCTGATCGGAGCAATCGTCAAATACGACCTTTCCATTTTCGACCACATTCCGGACTATTCTCCCAAGTGTGAGGAGATCTTAGCCCAAGCCTGGGAGCAAATCGGCCCCTTCGCCCGAAAGCGGCGCCGGTTCTACCTCGTCATGCCGCTCGATGCGAAAACCGTGGTCGATGATGCCCGGCGTGATAAACTGGTCCAGTGCCTTAAAGAGATTGATTACGAGAACATTATTTTTGAACTACGTTGGCCTGAAGGCAAACAAGCGGACCCGAAACTCTACAAACCACTCGAACAATTAGCGACCGCCGGGTCAATGCTTGCGATCGATTGCGCAAGCGTCCGGTTTTCTCTGATGTCGGAGATGTGGTCGTGGCCTTATCATCGGCTCGTCTGCAACTTTGAAAGCCTGCCTCGTACGGAAGACGGTCTTGTTTGGTCGACCGAAATCGTCATCGACATGGGAGAACAGTTGCAGATTCCGACAATCGCAACGGGCCTTTACGATGTAACGGCTGTCGAGATAGCATCGCGAACCGGCTTCGCCTGTGGAGCTGGCGATGAAATCGGACCCGCGCTCCCGATCGATGTATTCCTGTCTGTTACCAGACCCGTTCAACGCGATGGCGAAGACGGGGCCGACGGCTCGGCTCAGCGGGCTGCGTGATCACAAGATCTTCAGACAGGCAGCAGAGATATCCTGCCAGCTTTCCGTGCGCGTGACGAGATTATCGTCAATTTCTGCAAGGCGGCGGAATGTTTCGTCGGCCATAAAATGGATGCAGTGAATGCTTGGTACGGCCGTCTTCACCATGAAATGGTGAGGTGGAAGATCATCGATAAAGACAGCTGGCGCATCGGCTTTTGACGATAAAGCGGCAACGGTTTCAGCCTTGGAACCGCTATTGGCGAGAACCGGAAAATTGAGACCAAGTGATTGGAGATGCGCGGCACGGCGGATGCCGAGTTCTTCTGGAACATTCGTCAAAAAGACGATCTGAAAATCGCCGCTCAAGCGATCAAGGTAATCGACCGCCTCGTCGACAGGCGGCTGACGGTCAATATAACTGCGATGAAAGCGTGCCACGAACTCACTTGCATCGTGGTTTGAATAGGCGTTCCCGCTGTCGACATCGATGATATTGCCACCGATCTTGAATGAGGTTTTGTTCAGCTGGGCGCCATGGTCTTTGAGAAAGGTCTCAAAGGGACTGACAAAGTGAAGAACCACTTCATCGACATCGCAGATTATCAGTGGCCGTCCCCGCTCAACGTGACGTGAAACGGCCTCGGCTGGGTCAATTGCCATAGGACCGACCACCACTCAGAATGTGACTGATTGCTTCGAGCTCCTGAACAGACAGGTTTTGATTGGCTGCGAAAGCTCCGCATTCAGCATCGTCTTCTCGGAGAAAATCGAATGCTGCCGCGAGAAACGCCGGGTCACCTGCTGCTTCCCGGACCGTTTCCGGGGTCAGTCCCGATATATCCAAAAAGCGGGTCAGCAGCGTTTCGGAGGAGGCGATGTGTTGCAGTGCCAGCAAGGCTGCGGCCTCGGCTTTGTCGCGTGTTACCATAGCTCCGCTTCCAATTGCAGGGAAAGATTGTTGGTCTTCACTGCTTTGTTTGCCTTTGGGAAAGGAAATTAACCTATCATCCCATACCAGTATTCTTGTAACGGCTGAAGAGGCGGGCGTACCGCGACATGGCGAAAAAAATTCTTATCGTGGAAGATAACGAGTTGAATATGAAGCTCTTTCACGATCTTCTTCATACGCAAGGCTATGAAACGATCGAGACCGGAAACGGTCTTGAAGCCGTTGATCTTGCACGTGAACACATGCCGGATCTCGTGCTTATGGACATCCAGCTTCCGGAAGTTTCCGGACTTGATGTTACCAAATGGTTGAAAGAGGATCCGGCCCTTCAGCACATTCCTGTGATCGCCGTGACGGCTTTTGCCATGAAGGGTGATGAGGAACGCATTCGGCAAGGCGGCTGTGAAGCCTACATATCGAAACCGATCTCCGTTGCGAATTTTCTTGAGACAATCCGTTCCTATCTCGGTGGCGCCTCTTAGATGGCCTTTGTTGGGTGAGTAATCGACCATGACGGCGCGTATCCTTGTCGTAGACGATCTACCGGTTAACGCCAGGCTCCTCGAGGCGAAACTAACGGCGGAGTATTATCAGGTAACCGTTGTCGACAACGGCCATGCTGCCATTGAGGTTTGCAAGGCAGGCGGATGCGATCTTGTTCTTCTCGATGTCATGATGCCCAATCTTTCGGGATTTGAGGTTTGTCGCATTTTGAAGTCCGATGCCGATACCCTCCATATTCCCGTGGTCCTTGTGACCGCCCTTGATGCAGCACGCGATCGGGTTGAAGGGCTTGAGGCCGGGGCCGACGACTTTTTGACGAAACCTGTGTCTGATGTTGCGCTTCTAGCCCGTGTCAAAAGTCTCCTCAGGTTGAAGCTTCTTGTCGACGAGTTGCGGATGCGCGCGGCGACGGCGCAGGATGTGCAGCTTGAAATCCTTTATAAGCGTGTCTTCGCATCACCGAGCGCATCTGACCTTGTCCTGATCGCCGATGACCGTGAATCTTCGGCAAAGCGGATGCGCGATATCCTGATGAGAGCCGGTTATCGTGTCGTCATTGAACAGGGTGCGCGCCGGGTCGTCGATCTTGCGATAGAAAAGAATCCGACCCTTGCAATCGTTAATCTTGATATAGCCGACTATGACGGTTTGAGGCTTTGCTCGGAACTTCGCGCCCACCAGTTGACGCGAAATCTTCCGCTTCTCGCTGTTTCGGATGAAACCAATGAGGCGCGGCTTTCGAAAGCGCTGGATCTTGGCGTGAACGATTACGTCACGCGGCCTATTGAGCCGAATGAGCTGCTAGCCCGCGCAATGACCCAATTACGCCGGGAACGGTATACGGATTATCTGCGCGAAAGCGTGCAGACGACAATGGAATTGGCGATCAAGGACCCGCTGACCGGTCTTTATAATCGCCGATACCTTCAAACTTATCTTGCAAACCATGTGAAGATTGCAGGTGAGAAGAACACGCCTCTTTCCTTGCTTGTTCTCGA
>JBCDCU010000217.1:0-6770 GCA_039181265.1 Pseudomonadota bacterium
CGCTGAGCAGCGTCTTCGTTCATCTCATTTTGCTGAGACATCGCCGCGAAGAGGCAAAAAACCAACGCCGTGCGGAAACCGACGTCGGAACGGTATTCGTCATAGTGAGCACCGGAACGACCGCCCTGATTTCCTGGGCATCGCTCTTTCATATCAGTGTGACACCCCTGTCCACCATCGCCACTACGTACGAGGGGTTACTTTCAGGTTGGATGTTCACTGTGCTCCTTGCAATCGCAGTCACCTTGATGATTGTTGCTGTGCAGGAATTTTTGAAAGAAGACACCGCCCGCAAACTTGCTGTTAAAAGGGCAAAATTTCGCTTTGCAGACGACGATAGGCCACACGCGCATTAAGCGCCATCACGGTCAAGGGCAATCAGCGCAGCCTTGAAGTCGCGATGTCGGTAAGCACGCCTTCGGCTTGCTTCTTCGTCCGCTCCCCATTGTTCGATATTCCAGTCTTCATCGAGATGAGCGGCTGCCCAGGCTTCATCGGGTGAAACGACGTCGTCACTCAGGGCCAATGTGAGGAGGCACGACCCAAGAAGCGTTGTCATCGAATGAAGCGCTGCAAGTTGCAGAGGATCATCGAAACGCTCAACGAGAGTCCTGACGGTCTCAAGGCTTTGAACAGGTTGCTCGACGGGAATGATTCCTCCAGCGAGGTGAAAACGGCAGCCGTAGCGATCATCGAAGTAAGCCAGAACCGGATCCCAGGCAGCATTCTGCCGTTCAACAAGGCGTTCGGGTGTTTCAGCCCGGTAGCAAAGCAAATCCGTTGCGGCGAACTTGGCGATCTCTGAACGAACAGCTTCTTTTTGTGTCTCAACCCCATCAAGCGCAGAATTGACAAGACGGGTAAGCGGCATGTCCTTCGGATCGATGACGGTTTCCTGAGCACGCCATTCGACAGCCAGCGCTTCCGCAGTCTCGATGCTTTTCAAAACAACGGCGCGCCGGGCGGGTGTTCGAACCGGGCGGTCATCAAGTGTTATCTCGTACCCCGGCGGGTCTTCAGATTGGCGAACACCGACCTGATCAAAAAACCGTTTGGGTAATGGGCGGGCAGAGTTAATCTGAGCCTTGCGAGCTGGACTCTCTTCAGGACGATCAGGATCAGCGCCAAGTCCGAAAATATCAAACGGGCCGCTCATGATTGCTCACCTTGATCGGTAGCAGAAATGCGCCCAAGAAGAGCACTTTGCAGAGCAGTGTAGTCATCAAGAATGATGTGGGCGCCCGCTTTCGACAACATGTGAACATCATGATAGCCCCATGCGACACCATAAGCATCAACGCCAGCGGAGCGGGCCATCTGCATATCGAAGGTTGTGTCCCCGATCATCACGCAGTGTTCAGGCTCGGTTCCGCTTTCTGAGAGCGCATTCAAAACCATTCCCGGGTGCGGCTTGGACGGTGCATTGTCGGCCGTTTGAATACTGACAAAGGCTTTTTCCCAACCTTCCGTTTCCAGCATCTGATGGACAGCCCGGCTACCCTTCCCCGTCGCGATCGCGAGGTGGACATCATCCCGTGCAGCAAGCTGATTAACAAGGTCGCGAGCCCCTTCATAGAAGGGTTCGGCAATCGTTTTCTGGTGGCGTATCTCGTGAAACACCTCGCGGAACGTATTCGTCACACGGTCACCGTACTCGCTCATCTCGCCACCCAACACCTCATCAACTGCGATCCGCAGCGAAAGCCCAATCACGCCGCGCGTTGTGCGCGGATCGGGTGCAGGAAGTCCGTGGGCGAGGAAGGCTCGCTCCATTGCCGCAACGACCAGATGCTGACCATCGACCAGTGTCCCATCGCAATCAAAGATAACCAAATGCGGCGCACTCATTCGATGCCCTCCTGATCAACCGTTTCATTCTGAACAGGATCATAGGTCGTCTCATCGAATCCGAGCAGATTCCAGCTCTGCACCATATGAGGTGGAAGCGGAGCCGTTACATCGATTGAGCCGCCGTCCGGATGCGGAATGACCAGGCGCCGGGCATGAAGGTGAAGCTTGTTCTGGATACCGCCAGGAAGCTCCCAATTCTCGACAGAAAAGTACTTCTTATCGCCGATGATGGGATGGCCGAGATAATCCATATGAGCCCGCAACTGGTGCATGCGACCGGTCACGGGTCTCAGGCTCATCCAGGAAAGTGTCTGCCCGACCCATTCCATTGCGGAATAAAGCGTAACCGCGTGATCAGCACCCTTTTGTTTGTCGAGTATCACCCGCATTTTCTGATCGCCGTATTCGTCCTCATCCTTGATTAGAAAGGTTGAAAGGCGGCCCTGCGGCGGCCGTGGCACACCGCGCACCAGCGCCCAATAGACTTTCTTGGTGGTACGCTCACGAAACGCCTTTGTAAGAAAGCTAGCTGCCAGACGGGTTCGCGCCACAACAAGGACACCCGATGTATCTCGATCGAGCCGATGGACGAGGCGAGGCTTTTGACCTTTGCGGTCGCGGTAGGCTTCGAGCATGCCATCCACATGGCGGTTCAAGCCCGATCCGCCCTGCACCGCAAGCCCTGCAGGTTTGTTGATGACGAGGACCTTGTCGTCCTCATAAAGAAGATTGGCAGCGATCACGTCGCCATCATGCCGGTCACGCATGGTCTTATGGGTCAGTGGCGCAACGCGTTCCGCATCCGAACCCACAGGCGGAACGCGGACGATTTGACCGGCTGCAAGCCGCGTTGAACTCTTGGCGCGCGCACCATCAACACGAACCTGACCGGACCTTAGGAGCTTCTGCAAATGGCCAAACCCGACCCCCGGATAGTGCGTCTTGAACCATCGGTCGAGCCGCATTCCAGCTTCGTCTGCTTCGATTTTTCTTTGCGATACACCCGCCATGAAGTTGTTATGAGATCTCTTGAAACAGAAAAAACGCGCGGTTTAGTGCGCGGCCCTTACAAGCATAAGTCCCGCCATCAAGGCAAGGATCGAAAGCGCGACCGAGCCAGCAATGTAAAGACCGGCGGATCCTAGTGCGCCACGCTCCCAGAGCTCAACAGCATCAAGCGAAAACGCTGAGAAAGTGGTGAAGCCTCCAAGGACACCGGTCGCGAGGAATACCCGCCATTCAGCGGCCGTTCCAGAGCGTTTTGCAAGAAACGCGATCAGCAGGCCCATGGCAAAGGACCCCAGGACATTCACGATCAAGGTTCCGTAAGGAAAACCAGGCCCGAAAAACCGGAGGGCCGCCACGCCAACATAATACCGCGCCGAAGCGCCAAGCGCGCCGCCAAGGGCAACGAAGAAAACGTGGCTCATGACACGCCCTTCCCGGTCTTGTCTTTTCCGGCATTTGTTACGTCGCCCGATGCTGCGCGCTCAGCTCTGAGGGTTTCCCAGAATTCGAGACGTTTTCTGATATCGCGTTCGAAGCCCCGTTCGACCGGATGATAGAATTGTTTACGTCCCATATCCTCGGGGAAATAGTCCTGACCGGAAAAGGCATGCGGAAAATCATGGTCGTAGTCATAACCAGCCCCATAGCCCTCATCCTTCATGAGACGGGTCGGCGCGTTCAATATGTGTTTGGGCGGAAGGAGCGATCCATGCTCTTTGGCGGCACGCATTGCCTTCTTGTAGGCTACGTAAACAGCGTTGGATTTTGGGGCCGACGCGAGATAGACGCAGGCCTCTGCCAGTGCGAGTTCCCCCTCGGGCGAGCCTAGATAATCATAAGCGTCTTTCGCGGCATTCGCGATAACGAGCGCTTGTGGATCGGCCAGACCGATGTCTTCCGACGCCATCCTAACCAAACGACGTCCAAGGTAGAGGGGGTGTTCCCCCGCATCCAACATGCGAGCCAAATAATAGAGGGCCGCATCCGGATCCGATCCGCGCACAGCCTTATGGAGCGCTGAGATTAAGTTGTAGTGGCCGTCTTGCCCCTTGTCATAGACGGGAGCGCGCCGTTGAAGGAGCGCTTGCAGGCTCTCCGCGTTGAAAACTTCGCCCGGTTTCGCCGCGCGTAGCACTTCCTCTGCAAGAGAAAGAGCAGCCCGGCCGTCGCCATCCGCCATCCGAAACAAAGAGGCACGCGCGCTGTCATCGAGTGGAAGCGGTTTATCGAGAACAGCTTCCGCACGCTCCAAGAGCTTACCGAGCGCCTCATCGTCAAGCGATTTGAAGGTCAGCACCTGCGCACGCGACAGAAGCGCCGCATTAAGTTCGAAGGATGGGTTTTCCGTGGTCGCACCAATGAGCGTGACCGTTCCATCTTCCATGACGGGCAAAAACGAATCCTGTTGGGTTCGGTTGAAGCGATGGATTTCGTCAACGAACAAAAGGGTACCCCTTCCATTCGCCGAACGCCGTGCGCGGGCCGCTTCGAAAACCTTCTTCAGGTCCGCAACGCCGGAAAAAATCGCCGAGATTTGTTGAAAGGCAAGATCGGTCTCGGCAGCAAGCAATCTGGCGACCGTTGTTTTACCGGTTCCAGGAGGGCCCCAAAAGATGAGCGAGCCAAGGGTTGCACCTTGTACCATCCGCCGCAACGTTCCGTTTTCACCGAGAAGATGGTCCTGCCCTGCGACATCGGATAGCTGCATCGGCCTTAAGCGCTCGGCCAGAGGCGCATCCTCAGCAACACGCGGGGAAGGATCCTCGCCAGTTTCAGCCGTAGCGAAGAGATCGCCCAAAATCAGCCTCCCACCACGGACGTAATAAGGCGTCCGCCGCGGTTGATCGCAAAACGCCAAACCCGGCGCTCCCGCGCTGTGACCTCCTCAAGTGTACGCGTATCGCGAATATCTTGGTTTGCGACACGGACAATGACATCGCCCTTTCGTAAACCGAGGCGTGCCGCATTGGAGCCGGGTTCCACGTCCAGAATGACGACACCACGGTCCGCCCCGCGAAGGCGTAGTTCGTCAGCGACCGCCGGCGAGAGGTTCGCAACAATCGAGCCGGTGAACGGCGAGAAGCCACCAATCAACCGCTCATCACGCGGCACGGTTTCAGGTGCGGGACTGAGCGCCACATTGAGCGCGCGCTCGCGCCCATCACGGATCACCCCAAGCCGGGCCGTATTGCCAATTCCGATCGTTGCAAGACGATAATTCAAGCCTGCAATATCATCGAACCCCTGTTCACCGACTGAAACAATGAGATCACCGACATCGAGACCCGCCCTGTCTGCCGGACTCTCGGGGAAAATCTCCGTCACGAGCACGCCTCGCGGCCGCTCCAGGCCAAGTCCAATTGCAAGATCCGCCGTGACATTCTGAAACTCTGCACCGATCCAGGGGCGTAAAACCGTCTGACTTCCCTGCAAAGCAGAATCGACGACAAGACGCACCATGTCGGAGGGGATCGCAAACCCGATGCCGTTGGACCCGCCTGACCGGGAATAGATCGCAGTATTGATGCCAACCACATCACCTTTGATATCAAGCAATGCGCCACCCGAATTGCCGGGATTGATCGCAGCATCGGTCTGGATGAAGAAGTTTGAATCCGTAATGCCCGCCTGCGTTCGCGCAAGCGCGGATACGATACCTTGCGTCACAGTTTGCCCAACACCAAAGGGGTTGCCAATTGCGAGCACAAGGTCGCCAACCTCGACGCTTTCTGCCCTTGCAAAAGAAAGCGCAGGAAACCGTTCTCCGGCCGTATCGATCCGGAGGATAGCCAAATCCGTCCGTTCGTCACGCAAGATGATCTCGGCCTCGAATTCGCGACGATCATTGAGCGCCACACGCACATCAGTCGCATCCCTGATGACATGAAAGTTCGTAACAACGATGCCGCTTTCTTCGACGATCACGCCAGACCCGAGCGAGTTCTGAGCCCTCCGGCGCGGCGCAATTCCGAAGCCACGATTACCGAAAAAGCGCTCAAAGAACGGATCACCAGCAAAAGGAGACCGACGGTCGCGGACAAGCCTTGTCGCATAGACATTGACAACAGCAGGTGCGGCCCGCTTTACGACAGGCGCAAAACTCAAACGGATCTCGCCTGCCGCTTCGGGCACCTGCCGATCCTGAGAACGCGCAATGTCGAGTGTGAGCCCATACACCATGCCCACCATTAAGATACCCGCGAGCAATTCACCTGTCCGCATCAGTACCGTTTCTCCTTGTCAGATCTGTCCAAATAAGTTGATACGACCGCCATCCGAGCAAGCACGGCATTCATCGTTTGGGCGGCTGCCAATGTAGCGATCCAAATGATACGACCGTTATGCCAAAACAAGAAGGGCTCCGGAATGCCGACATCCCGAAGCCCCCAACACAATAAATGATATGGCCTGATTACGCGGCTGCTTCAGCTGCAGTCTCGACTTCAGCAGTCGGGCCTGAGTCCTGGCCACGGGCTGTCTCATCACGGTCAACAAATTCAATTACCGCCATAGGAGCGTTATCGCCATAACGGAAACCCGCTCTCATAACGCGCGTATACCCGCCATTGCGCTCTTGATAGCGCGGACCAAGGGTCTCAAAGAGCTTCTTGACCATGGCCACGTCACGCACTTTGCTGATTGCCTGACGGCGGGCGTGAAGGTCGCCGCGTTTGCCAAGCGTGATGAGCTTCTCAGCAAAAGGACGCAATTCTTTCGCTTTCGGCAAAGTGGTGACAATCTGTTCGTGCTTGATCAGGGCAGCCGCCATGTTGGCGAACAATGCCTTGCGATGACTTGAGGTCCGGTTCAGCTTACGGCCTGCTTTACGGTGACGCATTGTCTTCTCCTTGGGACGAAATCCGGACGCATGAGCCGGACTGTTTCCCTTCCATCCAAATTCGTCTCTTAGA
>JBCDCU010000218.1:0-6706 GCA_039181265.1 Pseudomonadota bacterium
CTCTACGGGCAAACCCAGACGTCTTGACCTTTCTTGGGAAAATTGCCATGTCGAGGCCCGACCGACGGTGGCGGGCTTTCCATGCCCGCACCCTCCCATACAACGTACCGAATAGATAAAGGGAAAACTGTGGCCCGTTCCTCCTACCTCTTCACGAGTGAGTCCGTTTCTGAAGGACACCCCGACAAAGTCTGCGATCGTATTTCCGACACGATCGTCGATGCGTACTTCCAGGCGGCGCTTGATGAGGGCATGGATCCTTGGCAGGTGCGGGTTGCTGCCGAAACGCTGACCACCACCAACAAGGTTGTGATCGCGGGCGAAGTGCGTGGTTCCGAAAGCGTCAGTCACGAAAAGGTTGATGCGATGACCAGGGACGCGATCCGCGATATCGGGTATGAGCAAGACGGTTTTCACTGGAAGACCGCAGACATTGACGTCCTTCTTCACTCGCAATCAGCCGATATCGCGCAAGGTGTCGATGAAGGCGGATTGAAGAGTGACAATGAGGGCGAGGGTGCCGGCGACCAGGGCATTATGTTCGGGTTCGCTTGCGAGGACACCGACATGCTCATGCCGGCGCCAATCCACTACTCCCACAAAATCCTCGAACGTCTGGCGGAGGTCCGCAAATCCGGGGAAGAACCCGGCCTTGAACCTGATGCGAAAAGCCAGGTGACAGTCGCTTATGAAAACGGCAAGCCTGTCGGCGTCACGTCGATCGTCCTTTCAACGCAGCACCGCGACGATTTAAGCCAGGCGGATGTGCGCGGTATCGTCGAGCCTTATATCCGTGAGGTCCTACCTGACGGCTGGATCACGGGCGAGACCGTCTGGCACGTTAATCCGACAGGCAAGTTCGTCATCGGCGGACCAGACGGCGATTGCGGCCTGACCGGACGTAAGATCATTGTCGACACTTATGGTGGCTTTGCCCCGCATGGGGGCGGCGCGTTCTCCGGCAAGGATTCAACCAAGGTTGACCGCTCGGCAGCTTATGCTGCGCGGTATCTCGCCAAGAATGTTGTTGCAGCCGGTATTGCACCGACCTGCCTGATCCAGCTCTCCTATGCAATTGGCGTTGCACGACCGCTTTCGATTTATGTCGATCTGAAGGGCGAAGGTCAGGTGAGCGAAGCGGCTCTCGAAAAAGCACTGGATGAGGTCATGGATCTCTCTCCGACCGGTATCCGGCGCCATCTCGACCTTAACAAGCCGATTTATGCACGCACATCGGCTTACGGTCACTTTGGTCGCGAGCCGGATGCGGATGGCGGTTTCTCATGGGAGCGGACCGATCTCGTCGAGGCCCTGAAAAAAGCGCTTTGAAAATTAAGCTATGACGGATGACGGGCTCGGCAAGGGAACACCCGGCCGACATTTCTTCGGACGGCGGGCAGGGAAGAGCCTGACGCCTCGCCAGACCGATCTGATGGCGCATCTTCTCCCGAAGCTTGCCATTTCTCTGGAAGAGCCCGCCCCTGTTGATCTCTCCGAACTCTTTCACCACAAGCCGGAGGAAATCTGGCTGGAAAGTGGGTTCGGCGCAGGCGAACATCTGGTCCATCGCGCTCTGGAAAATCCTGACGTCGGTTTTATCGGCGTCGAGCCGTTCCGAAATGGCATGGCCAAGGCCCTGACCTTGATCGAAGAGACGGGCGCTCCAAACATACGGGTTTATCATGAAGAGGCTGGTCCGCTCCTGGATTGGCTTCCCGCTTCATCTTTGAGCAGGTTCTATCTGCTCTACCCGGACCCCTGGCCGAAGAAACGTCATTTCAAGCGCCGTTTCGTGACACCGGAAAACCTTGACCGCATCGCGCGGGTCTTGAAGGCCGGGGCGCCTTTCTATTTTGCTTCCGATATTGATAGCTACGTCATCTGGACATTGGAGCACATAGCAAACCATTCCGCGTTCACTTGGATCGATGCAGATCTCGAAGCTGCTCTTACGCCGTATGCAGGCTGGCCGGGAACACGGTACGAGGAAAAAGCCATTAAGGCCGGGCGCATTCCACACTACCTGACCTTCAGACGGCGCTAAATTTTCGTCAGCAAATTCCGCCATCATAATCGGACCGCGGAACTTATGTTCAATGAAATGGTGTCTCCAATAGGAGTGCTCGAGTTTATGCCGAGTGAAAAGCAACAAAGTGAAATTCAAGTCCAGTCCGTCCTCACGGATGAGCAGCTTGATAAGCTCGCCTATTGGCTCGACGAACGTTTCCCCATTCCATGGACAGGTCGGCGCATCGGTCTCGACGGCTTGATTGGCCTCATTCCCGGCATCGGTGATGTCGTCACTGGCGGTTTGGCAGTTATGATTATTACCGACGCCTGGCGATCAGGGGCACAATACTCGGTTATCGTGAAGATGGTCGCGAACACGGGCGTTGATATGGTGATCGGAGCGATTCCTGTCGTAGGCGACCTGTTTGACTTTACCTTCAAAGCGAACCGTCGGAATGTCGAGCTCCTCTTGGCAGAACGGGCAAGATTGAAGGCAAAAGGACCTAACGCAGGAGGTTGAGCATGAGCAACGCCGAAGGAGCCCACTTCAGATAGGTCTGGAAATAAGAAAAAATTTGGTAGCGGGAGAGGGACTTGAACCCCCGACACGCGGATTATGATTCCGCTGCTCTAACCACCTGAGCTACCCCGCCATACCAAGAGGCATCCAGTTCTGATCTGTCTGGAAGTGAGCGCATATAATGGGCGGCGACTGTTGATGTCAACCATTTAACGTGCTTCGCGCTTTCCTGTTTTAACCGGTGGGTTAGTGTCGCCGGCCCAGAGGAACGCCGCCCCTCTGACACCCGAACTGTCACCATGGCGTGCTTTCACAATAGGCGTGTCGCATCTGTCTGAAAATACATAAGCGCCAAGCTTCTGAGGGACGTCATTGTAAAGCGCTTCGATATTCGACATGCCACCGCCAAGAACGATCATGTCAGGATCGATCAGATTGATCAGCGTTGAGAGACCGCGGGCGAGGCGATCCACGTAAGCTTCGTAGCATGCGGCTGCGATATCGCCGCCGCCTTCAAGAATATCCTGCACGCTTGAAGCGCTCGGAAAGCCAAGCCGCGTTTCATAGTCACGCTGAAAGCCCGTCCCGGATATATAGGTTTCAAGGCAGCCGCGTCTGCCACACCAGCAGGCATTGCCCGGATATTCTTCAGCCGTCATGAAGGGAAGCGGCGTATGGCCGAATTCTCCTGCTATGGCGTGCCGCCCGGTGAGCGCCCGGCCTGATAACGCGATACCGGAACCACAGCCGGTTCCGATAATAACACCGACGACGACATCGGCGCCTTCAGCTGCACCATCTTGTGCTTCCGAAACTGCGAAGCAATTGGCATCATTTTCGATTCTGACTGTTCGACCGATGGCCTGTTCAAGGTCCCGTTTGAGTGGCTTTCCGTTGAGCCAGACCGAATTTGCGTTCTTGACGAGCCCGGTCGCCGGTGAGATCGCACCCGGTATGCCGAGACCAACGGTCCCGGTTTGCCCGGTTTCTAGTTCCGCGGCATTCACAAGATCACGGACGGTTTCGATGCAAGCGTGATAATCATTCCGCGGCGTCGTCGCACGGCGCCGCAGCAATGTGTCGCCGGATGGCGATAATGCAATGATTTCGATCTTGGTGCCGCCCCAGTCGATACCGATCAGCATGGCGTCAGGCAGGCATTGAAATCAGGGTCGTCATCTGGCGTTCGATACCGGGCAGTTTCTCCGCCTGTTCGATAAAGCCACCGCCCAGGACACGGGTGTCAGCTTGCGCGTTTTCATAAAACACACAGGCCTGCCCGGGCGAAACGCCCGCTTCACCGTCCAACAGGACGACTTTAACACCCTCATCATCGCTATAGAGCGATGCCGCCGCCGGAGGGCGGGTTGAACGCACTTTGACGAAAAGCTCAAGGGGGTCGTCCTTACTGTACGTGTCGATCGGATGATCGCCGAGCCAGTTCACATCGCGCAGATGGATTGTGCGTGTGATCAGGGCCTCCTGCGGTCCGACAATGACGCGGTTCGTAGGCGGATCGAGTTTTACCACGTAGAGCGGCTCACCAAGCGCGACGCCAAGGCCGCGTCTCTGGCCGATTGTGTAGTGGATGATCCCGTCATGCTTGCCAAGGACGCGGCCATCGAGATGAACAATGTCACCTTTTTCCGCTGCTTCCGGGCGCAGTTTCAGGATGACGTCCGCATAGCGTCCATTGGGAACAAAGCAGATATCCTGGCTGTCCGGTTTGTCGGCTACGAGAAGCCCGAAGCGTTCAGCAGCCGCGCGGGTTTCGTCCTTCGTGAGGTCGCCAAGCGGAAAACGGAGAAAGTCGATCTGCTCCTGGGTGGTTGCAAACAGGAAATAACTCTGATCGCGGCCCTCATCGCGTGGACGAAAAAGACCATAGCGTCCCTGCTCCGGGTCCAAGCATCGCGAACGGATGTAATGACCGGTCGCCAGAACGTCAGCATCGAGATCCTTCGCCGTCGCGAGGAGATCCTTGAACTTCACGGTCTGGTTGCACGAGATACAAGGAACCGGCGTTTCCCCTTTCAGATAACTGTCGGCGAAGGCATCAATAACGCTGTCGCGGAAACGGCTTTCATAATCGAGGACATAATGCGGAATATCGAGGCGTTCGGCGACGCGGCGGGCATCGTGGATATCCTGCCCGGCACAACAGGCTCCCTTTTTCTGGAGAGCTGCGCCGTAATCGTAGAGCTGCAGGGTTATGCCGATAACGTCGTAGCCTTCCTCATGCATCATGGCAGCGACGACAGATGAATCGACACCACCCGACATGGCGACAACCACGCGGGTATCTTCTGGTGCTTTATTGATTCCAAGGGTGTTCATTGCCGTTCAGATCCAGTTTGCCAAAGTCGGAATGCTTTTTGATCGCTTACGCTTATCTTTGAAGTGGCGCGCATCAGCTCAAATTACAAGATTGCGCGGGTTTTAGGTCTGAAGCGCTCCCGGGTCAACAAATCCAATGGTTAGCAAGATGAACACAACCGGTCAGAATTGCCGATTGGGCAAGAATTTCCCGGCAATGCTGCGCCAGTTCATTTGAATTTGGCACCTATCTTTCCAAAAAAGGCTGTTTTTACTTGCTTTTTTGGATTGAGGAAAACTGGTCTCCGCCTTGCATTGTGTTTACCAGTAATGCGGCCCTAACCCCGGAAGACAAGACCAAAACCCGATCGCGGGATAAAGGTCAGTGCTTTGACGGGCGCCCGCCGCGATGATGGGACTCAGTATACGTGACGGATATCGCCGGCCTTATCGTTCCTGCTCCCGCGCTTGCAATCCAAAGCGCGCCGGGCGCCTCTGTCGACCAGTCAGGCCTTTTGTCCGGCCTGTCTGCAGATACCGGTGCGTCCGGTTTCGACTTTGGGGAAGACAACAGCCTTTTCTCGGCTCTGATCGATCAGGCTCTGGGGCAAGATCCTGAAACCGGCGAAGACCTCGCGGAAGAGCCATTTGCGCAGGACGCCGAGATCGCGACCCCGCTTGACGTTGCATTTTTCGAGGCGCTTCAGGATACCTACATCGACACTCTTGTTCCGCTGCAACCAGCAGATGGCGAAGCTCCAAATGCCCTCGAAGAGACAGTGTCGGGAGATGTTAGGTCGACCGTCGGGCAGGAGACTGGACTTCCTCTGGTTCCAGGACTTTTCGCCAGCCCTATTGAGGGACAAACAACCGCTCAACCAAGCGTCTCTGCAGCGTCTGAAGCAGCACGCAATGCCCAGGTGCCTGTTTCTCCCGCTGACTTTGCCCAACCACTTCAAACAAGAAACCTTGCAGGGGCTGAGGGTGACGCAATTCTGACGGGTAATGCCGGAAGCGACGATCTCTTCCCGGTTCTAAATGACGGCGCGGAGCTTCAAAACACACTGGTCTCATCACGTGGGACCGATCCAGGGTCAGCGCGCCCTGTCATTCTTCCAGCTTTTGCTGACATCAATGGCCCTGCGCAGGCGCAAAACCCTGCGGCCGCCTTCACTGATCCGGCCATTGTTGCTCAACGCACGAGCGATCAGGCTCAGGCTGCTGTTAGCAGTGTTGATCCATTCTTCCAGCGCTTCACGCAAGCGTCTCAGTCGGAGACGTCATTTGTTACGGGTCCGGGAACAAGCCCAGCGATCGACGGCCTGGCTGAGCAATTGGGTCAGCAGACAGGTGGTGGTCAGGGCCAAAACCAGGGAAATGCCCAACAGCTGGCAGCCCTTTTCAACGCGGCACAGTCGGATCAAGCTCGGACTCAGTTGCAGCCTTCCTCTCAGCAGGCGCAATCCAATCCTTCCTTCCAGCTTGCCTCTTCCGCGTTTGCCAATGAGACACTCCCGTCACTCACCGCACAGATCTCAAAGAATGTTGCAGGCGGTCTTGATCAGTTTCGCATCCAGCTCAATCCCGTCGATCTTGGCCGCGTCGATGTTCGGCTCACCAATCTTGAGGACGGTTCGGTGAATGCCAGGATCATCGTTGATCGCCCGGAAACGCTCGATCTTTTTAATCGCGATCTTCGCGCATTGGAGCGAACCCTCCAGCAGTCGGGACTCAAGCTTTCGCCTGACGGGATCGATCTGTCATTGGCAGACAACGGAAGCAGCCCCGACAAGGGAGCAAATGCTTTTAACAACGAAGCGGGACAGGATGGCGGGAGCCGTCACGGCGACGACACAGCAC
>JBCDCU010000219.1:0-6687 GCA_039181265.1 Pseudomonadota bacterium
AACCTTTATCCGGACACTTCTTTCGGTTTCACCACGGATTGAGAAGAAAAGAGAAATCCAATGGGCCTTGTCGATACCCGCACACCTGACCCGCAGAAGTTCATCAAAGGCGCAACCGGCGATTGGGAGATCGTCATCGGGATGGAAGTCCACGCTCAGGTGACATCCGAGGCAAAGCTCTTTTCGGGCGCATCGGCATCCTACGGTGGCGAACCGAATGACCACGTCTCATTCGTCGATGCGGCAATGCCCGGCATGCTTCCCGTGATCAATAAAGAATGCGTCCGTCAGGCGGTGCGCACCGGACTTGGCCTCAAGGCGGAAATCAACAAGTACTCGGTTTTCGACCGCAAGAATTATTTCTATCCGGACCTGCCTCAGGGTTACCAGATTTCCCAGTACAAACAGCCCGTCGTCGGCGAGGGGATCGTCTATCTCGACATGAAGGATGGCGACCACGTGGAGATCGGCATCGAGCGTCTCCACCTGGAACAGGATGCGGGCAAGTCGATGCACGACCAGCATCCGTCCATGTCATTCGTTGATCTCAACAGGTCCGGCGTCGCGTTGATGGAAATCGTCTCAAAGCCGGATTTACGCTCGTCTGAAGAAGCGCGAACGTACCTTACGAAACTCCGTGCAATCCTGCGTTATCTCGGCACCTGCGACGGGAACATGGAACAGGGCTCGATGCGCGCGGATATCAATGTTTCCGTACGCAGACCGGGTGGTGAGTTCGGAACGCGTTGCGAAATCAAGAACGTCAATTCCATGCGTTTTGCGGTTGCGGCGATTGAATATGAGGCACGCCGTCAGATCGCGATCCTCGAGGATGGCGGCGAGATCGATCAGGAAACCCGGCTTTTCGATGCTGGTAAGGGCGAGACGCGGTCCATGCGGTCAAAGGAAGAAGCGCACGACTATCGTTACTTCCCGGATCCTGACCTTCTGCCGCTTGAGTTTGATGATGCGTTTATCGCCGAACTCGCGGGTGCACTTCCTGAATTGCCTGATGAAAAGCGTACGCGCTTTATCGATGATCTCGGACTCACGCCTTATGATGCGGGCGTTCTGGTCGCTGAAAAAGAAACAGCCGATTATTTCGAGAAGGTCGCAACCGGGCGTGACGCAAAAGCGGCTGCGAACTGGGTGATCAACGATCTTCTCGGCGCGCTCAATAAGGACGGAAAATCCATCGAAGAAAGCCCGGTCTCAGCTGATCAGCTCGGCGGTATCGTTGACCTCATCAAGGAAGGGACGATCTCGGGCAAAATCGCAAAGGACGTCTTTGAAATCGTTTACAACGAGGGTGGCAATCCGGCAGAGATCGTCGAAGCGCGCGGCATGAAGCAGGTGACCGATATGGGAGCCATTGAAGCAGCCGTTGACGAGGTGATCGCGGCAAACCCGGATAAGGTCGAGCAGGCGCGTGCAAAACCGAACATGGTCGGCTGGTTTGTTGGACAGGTCATGAAGGCGACTGGTGGCAAGGCCAATCCACAGGCGGTGAACGAGCTTCTTCGCGCCAAGATCGGTGTCGAATAAGAACGCGGACGTGCAGGGTAAGGGCGCATTAGCCATGAGCGCCCAGCGCGCAGGTTTTCTGCTCGCGGCTTTTGTTCTGATCTACGCGGCAGCGCATACTACGCTCAGACTGTCCTTTTCCGGGAACTTCACGACCGATGATGCCCAGGCGGTTTTAGCGATCGATGCGCTCAGGCTTGGCTACACAGCCAGTCAACCTCCCCTTTATGAGTGGTTGCTGTACGCGGTCCATCAGGTCTTCGGCGTATCGCTGGCTGCAGCGCTCTTCGTGAAATACGCGTTGATTGGTCTTACTGCCTTTTTTCTCTTCCAGATTGCGCTCTGTGTCGTCGGAAAGCCTGCATTGACGCTTTTCAGCGTTTTGTCCTTGGCGCTCTATTATCAGATCAGTTGGAACCTTCTGGAGGGAAACAGCCATTCTCTCACGGTGATTTTCGCCACGGCTCTCAGCGTGTTCGCTGCAACACGGATCATGCGAAACGGCGATCTTGGAAGTTATCTGCTTCTTTCGATCGCGCTAGGGTTGGGGTTCCTATCAAAGTTTTCTTTTCTGTTTATCGCCGCAGCGCTCCTCATCTCGCTCTATGTGGCGAAAGAGACCCGTGTTCGGTTGAATACTCCATTGTTGGTAGCGGCTGCCCTGCTGGGTCTCCTTCTGGCAAGTCCCTACGGCCTCTGGCTTATCGCACAGGACGGTTTCTTGTCCGGACTTACTGATAAAGCCCGAACAACGCAGACCGGCCTTGCTGCTTTCCTCGGGCTTGATGGCCCTTTGAAGGCCGTGGTGAGCGCGTTTCTTTACTCGCTGCCTTTTCTGCCTTTCTTTGCGCTTTGTTTTTTTTCGGCGTTCAGAAACGGAACAGTCTCCGAAATCGACATAGACCGTGGCGTTTACCTCCGTTTTCTGCGCCGTTTTTTCGTGCTCTCGATCGGATTGGTGGTCGTGACGGCCTTTCTCACCGATGCATCGAATATCAAGGAACGGCACTTTCACCCGTTCTTTCTCGTTCTCCCAATTATCGTCTTTGCACATCTTGATTTGCGGCCGGTCAGCAGTCGGGCATTGACCGCTTACGCAACCTGCATTCTGGTTGTGGTGTCTTCCTTTTTTCTCATTCGTTTTGCGAGCCTTGCCATTCCGGAAGATTGGGTTTGCGGGAGGTGCCGAGAGAGCATCCCGTTCGATAGGCTCGCCAAAGCTGTCGAGAAGAATGATGCGCCTGCCATCCTTGCCTATGATCCCTATACCGGCAGCAATCTCCTTCGATTTTTCCCACGAGACGCAGTTTTCACCCGGGGGTCTGATGCGCCTCCTGCAACGTTCCCGGATGGGTGCCGTGCCCTTTGGCGGGTCTATGAAGAAAGCACACGGTCTCGCAGTGTCACGGTGCTTGAAAAGGTATTCCCTGATCTACAATTGCGAAAAAAGCGCCGCGCGCCTCCGCCAGTTCCGTGGGATGTCCATCGGCAAGGATCTGAGCATCTCATCGTACCCTGGGAAGACGATCCCGCCGCTGGGCGGATCAGCGAATGGCGGATAAAGACAATCGTGGATCCGACCCTGTGCCGCACGCTGCGGGAGACATAATCGTGACCAGTGCTGTGCGCGAACCCTTCTTTTATCGGCTGTCCGGTGCCGCATTCCTGATCCTGTGCTACGCAACGGCGCATGTTGGACTGAGGCTTCTGACCTCGCATAATCTTGGCGAGAATGACCCTTTAAGCCTGCTTCAGACCCAATCGCCAGCGCATCTTGCGATTTCCCAGGGACCGCTTTTTGACATGCTGGTCCTCACAGCGTCCCAAGTGATCGGCTTTGACACCGCGGTTTTCCAATTCGTGCGCTACGGACTGCTTGCGGTCGCACTCCTTTTTGTCTTTCTCGCCGCCCGCTCGATCATGAAGAGCGGTTTCTGGGCGTTGATGACGGTTGAATCCTACGCGCTCATCTATCAGATCAGCTGGCGGTTTCACGAGGGCTACACCTATCCGATGATCGCGATGGTGGCGGCAGCCGCGACGTTTTATGCCGTCAATCAGGATGAGGACGAAGACGGCGCCTGGGTTTACGCCAAGAATTTCATTCTGTTCCTGGCTGTTCTGACCGGGGCGACTGCCGGGCTCTGGTATGCCGCTTTTCTCCTCGCGCTGCTTGTTGGTGTGCTCGCAACACGCGGGGTGCGAAACCGCCTCATCGTGGTTCTCGTTTTTCTCGCGGGTCTCTTCCTGACCGTCCAACTCATGATGCAGAACGGCGGGTTCTCCGGCTCGCTTCCTGATGACCACGGACCTTTGTATGGCGCTTCGCAGGCCGCCTTGAAAAGCCTCGCCTACCTTTCCCCGTTTATTGTCATTGCCGGTTTGGTATTCGCGCCGGTGCTCCGTCGAAAACCTGACAGCGAACCTGGAATGGGTGTGCGTCTCATCCAAAATACATTCATTGCAGGTGTTCTCGGGCTTCTGATCGCAGGAACCGTTCAAGGCGACGCACCCTATCCTGAGCATGCTTTGATGCCGCTCTTCTTCCTGGCGCCGATATACGTGATCGACTATGTCCGCAGGCGTGCGCCCGGCGCGTTTTTGAAACGCTCTTATATCAGTGTCTGTCTTGTCCTGATGGGGGTTGCGCTTATCGTGCGCGGCGCCAATCTGATCGTGCTCGATCCGGTCTGCAACAAGTGCTATTTCGGGATCCCGTTCGAAGGGCTCGTTGAAGTACTTGAAGAACGGTATGGCGCAGTGCCAGGCCCGTTGGTCGTAACTTCGCCCGATCCGAAGCTCTCCGGTCACCTCTTACTTTTCTGGAACGACCGGAAGGATGTTCTCTTCAATGCACCGCAGATCAGACCGCAGCCCCGGGTTACCAATACGCGACGGCTCTTCGTCTGGCCCGCGGAATTTACAGAAAATGATGCAATCTTTTATCTGAGACGCGAAGGCTTTGATCGCGAAGGCGCGCTGCGCGTCATTTCCGAGGCTGAAATATTCGAAGTTGAATGGCGCCACCTCTACCGCGATGATGGATATCGGACGTCGGCCTGGCGAGCGTCACTGGTCGCGCCGTAACGCGAGGCAGATCAAGCACTCTGCCCTGGCATACGTTCGGGCAAAGACAATGAGGAATGGGAACCATGGCAGAGAAAACCGAGCCGATTGACCTCTATTACTGGCCGACACCCAACGGGTGGAAAATTACCATCCTTCTCCATGAGCTCGACTGCCCTTATCACCTGCACCTCGTCAACATCGGCAAAGGGGAACAATTCAATCCGGATTTCCTGAAGATTGCGCCGAATAACCGAATGCCGGCCATTGTCGATCCGGATGGACCGGATGGTGAACCGATCGCGATTTTCGAATCCGCCGCCATCATGATGTATCTCGCCCGCAAATACTCTCGTTTTATGGGGGACACAGAGCGGGAGCGCGTAGAGGTTGAGCAATGGCTGATGTGGCAGATGGGCGGTCTTGGGCCGATGGCCGGACAGGCCCATCATTTCAGGCTTTACGCGCCGGAAAAGGTGCCTTACGCCATCGACAGATACACGAATGAAGTGAATCGTCTTTATGGCGTCATGGACCGCCGGCTTACGGACCGGGATTTTCTCGCCGGTCCGTATTCAATTGCCGATATGGCTGCCATCGGCTGGGTTAAGCCACATCACAGGCAGGGACAGGACCTCGATGACTTTCCCGCTCTCAAAGCCTGGTTTGAGCGGATGATGGCCCGCCCGGCTGTGAAGACCGGGATTGAAGTGCGCAAGGATCTACGCCGGGCCAACAACCCGGTCGATGACAAAGATGCCTTGGCGATCCTCTTCGGACAGCGTGCCAGATAGTTACGCCGCCCGCGCCGTTCGTTATCCGCCGCGATTGAACTTGACCGTCTGGCACAAGAGACGCGCTGATGTCAGGCATCCTTTGAGTGTGAGGCGGTCACCCTTCAAGGTTGCCGCTCCGCTATAGATCTTGCCTTTGCGAGGGCTGTAAGATGAGCCAACCCACTGGTTGTCGCCGTTCTTTTTCAGGTCATTAAATATCTGAACGCCGACGAGATCGCGGCTGCGCTTCGATTCATCGACATTCTCGGTGTCTTTACGCGGTTTTTTGAGCCAGACGATCTGACCGCATAAACTGGAACCGCAATTGGAAACTTTGATTTTTGATTCGCCGTCGGTATTTGTCCAAACGCCTGTTGGGTCGGCGGCGAATGCTCCAGTGCTGGACAGCGTAAACGCTGCGAGCGCGCAAATAAGTGTCTTCTTCATTGTTCCTCCGATACCTCAGTCTCCCACTCAGATCGGAAGATTAGGCGATTTCAGCAAGCTTGAACACTGTGAATTTACTCGATTTGAAAGTGCCGTAACGTAAGCTGTTGCATGAAGGATACATGCGCGATGCCGTTCAATGCTTAGGCGTTGTCTTCAGTAGGCGGCGAATCCTTCACCAGGTTTGCGATATGCTTCGCGGGGCGGCGCGAAAATGTCGAGCACTTTCAATCCTTCTTCGGATGCCTCCATCGTGTGAGGGACGCCGCCAGGCGTGCGCCAGAAATCGCCCGCCTTGATTGGAATGATTTTATCCCCCTGATATCTGAGGCCCGCCCCTTCAAGACAGTATCCCCATTGCTCTTCTGGATGGTGATGCATTTCACCCTTCGCACCGGGTTCCAGGACAACGACGGACAGCATGGCCTGATCGCCTGGGAAGATCGTTGCGCGCAGGCCAGGCGCAAGCGCACGTTCGATCCCATTCTCCAAGGTGTCGATGTTGAAGAAGTTTTCTTCCGCCATTGTGAAGCCTCATTGTGGTCAGCGTGCCCGATGCGAAAAACCGTATAAGCGTGCTGTATCGCTCGTCAAAGAAAAAGACGGTCTTTCGCCGTTTCTGACTTCGTTAAAGAGGTTAAGGAAGGCGGGACTATCCGGGTAAGGTCTGCTTAATCTAAACTAGTAAGATGAAAACTGGTGAATCGATTGTAAGCGAATTTGCGAAAAGACCATTAATATTGGCGCTTATACATAGGGATTCCGTACTTCAATCCTTAAATATTAGAATACGCGCAAATTGAAATATATTAGTATTTACTTTTGATTCAGGCTGCCGGTTAAGCGGAGTTTTAGCTGAGTTGAAGATAATCAT
>JBCDCU010000220.1:0-6678 GCA_039181265.1 Pseudomonadota bacterium
GCCCAATGGCGGGCACCACAAGCGACGCCGCTCTTGCACCCACAGCCGGACTCCTCCGACGGCCATGGGCGCAAGGGCGGCTTTTTCTTTGCGGCAATGGTCCGCGTCAACAAAGGAGTATCCAGGAATGTCACTCTGGAATTTACCCAAGAAAACCATATCGGCGGCACGTGCTGCTCTTGCCGGTGTAGCCATAATTGCAATGGCGGGCACCGTTGCTCCGGCTTATGCCGAGCTTCTCGATGTTGAAAAGGATGAACTGAAGTTCGGCTTCATCAAGCTCACGGATATGGCGCCGCTCGCGATCGCCTATGAAAAGGGCTATTTCGAAGACGAAGGTCTTTTCGTCACGCTTGAGCCGCAGGCAAACTGGAAGGTTCTTCTGGACCGCGTGATCACAGGCGAACTTGACGGCGCCCATATGCTCGCCGGTCAGCCGCTTGCTGCAACGATCGGTTTCGGCACGAAAGCCCATATCGTGACGCCGTTCTCCATGGACCTCAACGGCAACGGCATCACCGTTTCCAACGAAATCTGGGAACTGATGAAGCCGAACGTGCCAAAGCGCGCGGACGGAAAACCTCAGCATCCGATCAAGGCAGATGCGTTGAAGCCGGTCGTCGAGCAATTCAAATCCGACGGCAAGCCCTTCAACATGGGTATGGTCTTCCCGGTCTCAACCCACAATTACGAGCTGCGCTATTGGCTCGCATCTGGCGGCATCCATCCGGGCTTTTATTCACCGAGCGATGTTTCCGGCCAGATCCAGGCGGACGCTCTTCTATCCGTGACCCCGCCGCCGCAAATGCCGGCAACCCTCGAAGCGGGCACGATCTACGGTTACGCAGTGGGTGAACCGTGGAACCAGCAGGCAGTCTTCAAAGGGATCGGCGTTCCAGTCATCACCGACTATCAGATGTGGAAGAACAACCCGGAAAAGGTGTTCGGCCTCACCAAAGAGTTCACCGAGAAATATCCGAACACCACGCTGGCTCTCACCAAGGCTTTGATCCGCGCGGCTCAATGGCTTGACGAGAACGATAACGCCAACCGTCCGGAAGCGGTGGAGATCCTGTCTCGCTCTGAATATGTCGGCGCTGACTATGAAGTCATCGCGAACTCCATGACTGGCACCTTTGAATTCGAGAAGGGCGACAAGCGCGAGATCCCGGACTTCAACGTGTTCTACCGCTACTACGCGACCTATCCGTTCTACTCTGATGCGATCTGGTACCTCACACAGATGCGCCGCTGGGGTCAGATTTCCGAGAAGAAGCCGGACAGCTGGTACGATGAAGTCGCGAAATCCGTCTACCGTCCGGACATCTATCTGAAAGCGGCACGGATGCTCGTTGAAGAAGGCGTCGTCAAGGAAGAGGACTTCCCGTGGGACACCGACGGCTACAAGGAACCAACCCCGGCAGCCGATATCATTGACGGCATTCCTTACGATGGACGCAAGCCGAACGCCTACATCGAAAGCTTAGATATCGGCCTCAAGGGCGAACAGAAAGTCGAAGGCAGCGAGGTCGTCGGCGGCTAAGGCCCTGACTGTGTGAGGCGGAGCGACAGAGCTCAAAAAAGCTCCGCCTCACCCTCTTTTTTCAAGAAATCAGCGCTTTGGGCGCAACCGACGACAAAGGTTTTATTATGGCAAATGTTTCCGATACCGAACCCGATCTGGCGCGGCCGAAACGCGAGAAATTGTTTTCTGCGATCAACAAGGCAAGCGGCTGGCTCGATGCTCTCGGGTTTTCATGGTTGACGCCTCTCATGAAAATGGCGGCCGGTGATAGCCCGCGCGAACAACTCTCAGAGTTGAAGCGTGTTCTGGTGATCCCGCTTATTGGTATTGTTGGTTTCCTTGTCGCCTGGGGTGTGCTTGCGCCACAGGTTCAGACATCGCTTGGGGCCGTACCCGGCCCGGTTCAGGTCTGGGAACAGGCCGGCGTTCTTTGGGAAGACCATGTGCGCCAACGGGAAAAGGCGGCTGCCTTTTATGAGCGCCAGGATGTGCGCAATCAGAAATATATTGAGGCGGGCAAGCCGGAACGGGTCAAGCATCGGACCTATACCGGAAAACCAACCTATATCGACCAGATCATCACGCCTCTCTTCACAGTTGGTCTCGGCTTCCTGATCGCGACGCTGATTGCGGTACCGCTCGGCATTGCATCGGGTCTGTCAAGATCCTTCAATGGCGCCATCAATCCGCTTATTCAGATTTTTAAACCGGTGTCGCCGCTCGCCTGGCTTCCGATCGTGACGATGATCGTCGCCGCGACCTATTCGACACCTTACGACTGGCTTCCAAAATCGCTGCTCATTTCCGCGATCACCGTGACGCTCTGTTCCATGTGGCCGACGCTGATCAACACAGCCCTTGGTGTGTCGTCGGTTGACAAAGATCTGATGAATGTCGGGCGAGTGCTTCAACTGCCGACATGGAAGACGATCACCAAGCTTGTTCTTCCGTCTTCACTGCCGCTCATCTTTACCGGGCTTCGCCTGTCGCTGGGCGTGGGCTGGATGGTTTTGATCGCGGCTGAAATGCTCGCCCAGAATCCGGGTCTTGGAAAGTTCGTTTGGGACGAATTCCAGAACGGATCCTCAAGCTCGCTTGCGAAAATCATGGTGGCGGTTCTCACCATCGGGATCATCGGCTTCCTGCTCGACCGGCTGATGTATGCCCTGCAGCGCGCCTTCACCTTCTCAGCAAACCGGTAGGGGCGATCCATGAGTTTTCTCGAAATCTCGAATGTCTCCAAGCATTACGGCACCGGTGCTGACCGGACCGATGTTCTGAGCGACATTAACCTCAAGGTGGAAGAGGGCGAGTTCATCGCAATTGTGGGTTTTTCCGGTTCCGGCAAAACCACATTGATCTCGCTTCTCGCCGGTTTGATTGAACCCGACGCCGGCGGCCTGATTTTCAAAAACAAGGAAATCGATGGCCCGAGTGCGGAACGCGGGATCGTCTTTCAGTCCTACTCGCTGATGCCCTGGCTCAGCGTGACGGGAAATGTCGAACTCGCAGTCTCCGAGGTCTTCCGAAAGAAACCGAAGGCAGAGCGTCGTGCCATCGTCGAAAATTACATCGACATGGTGGGTCTTTCTCATGCGGCGGACCGCAAACCTGCCGAGCTTTCCGGCGGTATGCGCCAGCGTGTGGCCGTTGCCCGTGCGCTTGCCATGCAGCCGGAACTCCTTCTGCTTGATGAACCTTTGTCAGCGCTCGATGCGTTGACACGGGCTAAATTGCAGGACGAATTCGCGGCGATCTCCGAGCAGGAGAAGAAGACCATCATCCTCATCACCAACGACGTTGATGAGGCGATCCTGCTCGCAGACCGGATCATTCCATTAACGCCTGGGCCATGCGCAACGCTTGGTCCGGAGTTTAAGGTCAACCTTCCGCGCCCCCGTGACCGTGGGGCGATGAACTCGTCCGACGAATTCATCACACTGCGCAGCACCATTACGTCTTATCTGATGGAAGTCGGATTGGAGCGCGGGGCGGAAGCGGAGCGCGAAATCCAGTTGCCGAATGTGACGCCGTTCTTCCGGGATGAGAAACTGCCCTCCGCCTATAAAGATGCGGCGAAGTCAGAATCTCTTAGCGATGAGCGGTATCTGGAGTTTTCGCAGCTCACAAAGGTCTACCCGACACCGAAAGGACCGCTGACGGTCATTGAGGATATCGACCTCAAAATGCCGAAGGGTGAATTCATTACCCTGATCGGCCATTCGGGGTGCGGAAAGTCGACAGCGCTTTCGATGGTTGCCGGCCTCAATCCGATCACAAAGGGTTCGATCATCCTGGACGGCAAACATGTGACGTCAGCCGGACCGGACCGGGCGGTCGTCTTCCAGGCGCCGAGCCTTCTTCCATGGCTCACCGCCTATGAGAATGTCGCGCTGGGGGTCGATGAAGTCTACCCAAAGGCCGCAAGGGCGGAACGCCGCGATGTCTGCGAATATTACCTCTCGAAAGTCGGTCTTGGCGACGCAATGGGTAAGGCGGCAGCCGAACTCTCAAACGGGATGAAGCAACGGGTCGGGATTGCGCGCGCCTTTGCGCTCTCACCAAAACTTCTCCTTCTCGATGAGCCATTTGGAATGCTCGATTCCCTGACACGTTGGGAATTGCAAGATGTCCTGATGGATGTCTGGAAGCGCACCAAGGTGACAGCGATCTGCGTCACCCATGATGTCGACGAAGCCATTCTCCTCGCCGACCGCGTCGTGATGATGTCGAACGGGCCGAACGCCAAGATCGGGAACATTATGGAAGTCGATCTTCCGCGTCCGCGTTCACGCCGCGAACTGATCAACCACCCTGATTACTACGCCTACCGCGAGGAACTTCTCGACTTCCTCGAAGCCTATGAGGGCGGTGCTGATCCGAGCGAAGAGCAGTTGAAATCGATTGAGGCGAAACGAGCGGCACGGATTGCGCGGCAGCGCGTCTCTGCTCGTGAAGCTGCGGAGTGAAAAGATGAGTGAACGAAAGAAACTTGTTGTCATCGGAAACGGCATGGCGCCGGGACGGATGCTTGAAGATCTTTTCGAAAAGGCCCCGGAGGCCTACGACGTCACGATCTTCAATGCCGAACCAAGGGTCAATTACAATCGCCTGATGCTCTCTCCGGTCTTGTCCGGTGAAAAGCGCTACCAGGACATCATCACCCACGATGATGACTGGTATGCGGCAAACGGCGTGACCCTCCACAAAGCCGCGAAGATCGCGGAAATCGACCGCGCCGCGAAAACGGTGAAGTCTGAGACAGGCATCACCGCGTCTTACGACAAGCTGGTTGTTGCGACCGGCTCCAACCCGGTCATCGTTCCGCTTCCAGGTCATGATCTCGATGGGGTTCTGACCTACCGCGATCTTGATGATGTCGAGCGGATGATCGAGGTCTCCAAAGGCGAGGGGCGTGCTGTTGTTATCGGCGGCGGTCTCCTCGGCCTGGAGGCTGCGGCGGGCCTGAAGGCTCAGGGGATGGATGTCGTCGTCCTTCACCTTATGCCAACGCTGATGGAGCGGCAGCTCGATCAGGCGGCGGGCTATCTTCTTCAAAAAGCCTTTGAGGATCTCGGCATCAAGGTGATCACCAAAGCGAACACCCATGAAATCCTCGGCTCCGATGGCAAGGTAACGGGGGTTCGGCTTGACGATGGCACCGGCATTCTCTGCGAAATGGTCGTGATGGCTGTCGGGATCCGACCGAACCTTGCTCTTGCCAAAGAAGCCGGACTTGCCGCCAATCGCGGTATTCTCGTCGACGATGAAATGAAGACCGACGATCCGGACATCTATGCTCTGGGTGAATGCGTCGAACACCGTGGACAATGCTACGGCCTTGTCGCTCCGCTCTATGAAATGGCGTCGGTTCTCGCTGAAAATCTCGTTGGCGGTGAGGCGACTTACGAAGGATCGGTGACAGCCACGAAGCTCAAGGTTACAGGCATCGACCTTTATTCGGCAGGCGATTTTGCAGATGGGCCGGATCGCGAGGAAATCGTTCTGCGCGATGCGTCCGGTGGGATCTACAAGCGCCTTGTCCTTAAGGATGATCGCATCATCGGTGCCGTTCTATACGGCGAAACCTCGGACGGTCCTTGGTTCTTTGACCTTCTCAAGAAGGGAACCGATGTCAGCGAAATGCGCGACACGCTGATCTTCGGCCAGGCCTATCAGGGAGGGTCCCCCCTGGACCCTATGGCGGCCGTTGCAGCCTTACCAGATGATGCGGAAATCTGTGGTTGTAACGGCGTTTGCAAAGGAAAGATCGTCTCCACGATCAAGGACAAAGATCTGACCGCGCTCGATGACGTGCGCGCTCACACCAAGGCATCCGCATCCTGTGGCACCTGCACCGGCCTTGTTGAACAATTGATGGCTCTAACGCTCGGTGATCGCTTCAATCCGAACGCTGTTGCTGCCATGTGTCCGTGTACGGATCTTGGCCATGGAGATGTTCGCCGTCTCATCAAGGCGAAAGGTCTGAAAACGATTCCCGCTGTCATGCAGGAATTGGAATGGAAGACGTCCTGCGGCTGCGCGAAATGCCGCCCGGCGCTCAACTACTATCTCGTCTGCGACTGGCCTGATGAATATGCCGATGACTACCAATCACGGTTCATCAACGAGCGCGTTCACGCCAATATTCAAAAGGATGGCACCTATTCCGTCGTTCCGCGCATGTGGGGCGGGATGACATCATCCAAGGAATTGAGGGCGATTGCCGACGTTGTCGACAAGTTCGACATCCCGGCTGTGAAGGTGACCGGCGGTCAGCGGATCGATATGCTCGGGATCAAGAAAGAAGACCTTCCCGCTGTCTGGGCTGATCTTGGTGAGGCTGGATTTGTCTCCGGCCAAGCCTACGCCAAGGGTCTGAGAACAGTGAAGACCTGTGTCGGCACGGATTGGTGCCGGTTTGGAACGCAGGATTCAACCGGGCTCGGCATCAAGCTTGAGAAATTCATGTGGGGGTCCTGGACGCCAGCGAAACTCAAAATGGCGGTCTCCGGCTGTCCGCGCAATTGCGCTGAAGCGACCTGCAAGGATATCGGCGTTGTCTGTGTCGATTCCGGCTACGAGATCCATTTTGCCGGAGCCGCCGGTCTCGACATCAAGGGCACCGAGGTGCTCGGCCATGTCCAGACTGA
>JBCDCU010000221.1:0-6667 GCA_039181265.1 Pseudomonadota bacterium
TCGCCTCCCGTCTTGCAATCGATCCTGATCATCCTGGTGAGCAAGCCTACCTTGAAAGGCTTGCAACACTACTCGCGCTCCCGCCGGAGTTCGTCGCCCATCTTGAGAGCCAAATCGAGACAAGTCCGGCCCCGGCAGGTTGAGGCGAAACATGTATCTCGCAAGGTATTTTACTTTCCTCTCGGCGGTAGCAATTTTCGCTACCCTCAGCCTTTCCGAAGGCCTGGCGAGAAACGCGTGCTTTGAACGCACCTATGACGCTCAGCATCTGGCGGGTCATCCGGGCCAGTCGGTTCGCACAATGCGTCTAACCATCGGCCCGCCCGCCTTCGACATCGATGAGGCGGGCGGAGATTTATCCATTACACTTCGCAATGGGCAGCGCTTTGACGCCAGCATTGCTTGCAGACGCCCGACCGGAAACACGCAAGCCTGCGGTATTGAATGCGATGGCGGACGCTTTTCGCTCTCCTATCGCTCATCGGACCAATCTGTCCTGCTGAGGACCGGTACACCTGAGCTCTTCTTCGCCGCCTGTGGGAGCGTCGCATTCGAGTTAAAACGCGACCCGGAACATCGCGCATTTCGGCTCTTTCGATGCGATTGAGCCCACTAAAGCTGCGCGCCGGATTGAATCGGCGCGCGCTCTCATTCACGTTCTAAACAATTCCCAGAATGGCAAAAGCTATTGCAACCTGGCACGCCCATCCGCCCGCAAAAGTGAGGGTGCGTACGACCGGGATCGCAAACATGTAGCAAAGATAGTGGGCAAGCCGCAGAAAGAAGTAAGCCATCGCCGCGAACTCCGTTACGCCCGATGAGACGCCTGCCACATTTGCAGCAACGACGAGCGTTGCGAAGACAACGAGATTTTCGACTGCATTCTTATGGGCTGCAAGAGCACGCTCCGCCCAAGGCGAGTGCGGCTTAACTTCACCCGTCGGATAGCCCATGGCGTCGGCAAGACCGCGCACTGCAATCCTGTTCAGAATATAAGGCACCCACAAAAGGGCCGTCATCAATGCGGTCAGTGTCAGCCAGTAAAGTTCGGTGGTCATGGTCGTTTACCTCTAGATTTCTAGCGCGGGGCCGAACTTCGGACTGGCAATCCATCAGCCAGCGAAGCTCAAAAATTCTGGAACAATTGTTCAAGAATAACTATTGGTATTGAATCTTGACCATTTGGTCAAGATTTTTATGCTTCACTTTGAAAAGAATCCGAGAGGGAACGGCGACATGGCACGGCTTAGGGAATTTGATGAAGCCAAGGCAATCACTGCTGTCCAAAATGTCTTTTGGGAAAAGGGCTATGAAGGAACGTCCTATGCCGACCTCACAACGGCAACGGGCCTCGGCAAGGGTAGTCTCTATGCGGCTTTTGGGAACAAACGCGCCCTCTATATCAAGGCACTCAGCGTCTACATCGAACAGGAAGTGAGCCTTGCGGAACTGTTGTTCGCAGGCATTGGTCCAGCAAACGGTTTGAGCACCAGCGAGCGTGTTCAACACTTTCTCGGGCTTGCCATTGAGGCAATTGAAAAACGCGATGACCGGCGCGGATGTTTCCTTTGTAACGCATCCGTGGAGCTGGCGCCGCATGACGGCGAAATCGAAGACCTTGTCACGGCCGCCCATGACCGGCTGACGAAAGGTCTGACGGCACTCTTTGACGAAAACGGTGATGAAAAGAGCCGCGTTAAAGCCGACCGGCTCCTTGCCGTCTATCTTGGAATGCGTGTTCTGGCGAAAGCCGGGTCATCCATTGCGACCCTGAGCGCGATCCGCGAGATCGAACTGGAGCACTCATTTCTTTGATCTTGATCGATGATCTAAGGCTTCAGATATCCCGCTTGGGATCACGTTTGTAGCGGATCGTCTCAAAGCGCATCGAAAGTGAATCGAATAGCAGCAGGCGCCCGACCATTCCTTCGCCAGCCCCCGTAATCTCCTTGACGATCTCCAAAGCCTGCAACGTCCCCATAACGCCGGTCAGAACACCAAGCACGCCAGCTTGAGCACAGGTTGGAACACTCCCCTCCTCCGGCTCCGTCGGATAGAGGCATCGGTAGCTAGGGTTGAACCCGCCTTCTGAATTTCTGGCAAATGGCTTCAGGGTTGTCAGCGTTCCGTCAAACCGGCCGACCGCAGCGGAGACAAGTACCTTTTCCATCCGTTCGCAGCTATCGGCGACCGCATAGCGCGTTCTGAAGTTATCGGATCCGTCAGCGACGATATCGTAGCCAGCAATCAGGTCATCAGCATTGTCTTCGGTTACCCTCACGTCATGGATTTCCACGCTGACATTCGGGTTTATGCGGGACAGAGCATGCTTGGCACTTTCGGTTTTTTTGATCCCGACATTCTCTGTGTCATGGATGATCTGGCGCTGCAGATTGGAGAGGCTCACAATATCATCATCGGCAATTCCGAGTGTGCCGACACCTGCAGCCGCCAGATATTGCAGAACCGGAGCGCCGAGCCCCCCCGCCCCGATCACGAGGATCCGTGCTGCTTTCAGTTTCTGCTGACCGGCACCACCGATTTCAGGAAGGACGATGTGGCGGGCATAGCGCTCAATTTCTTCCGTGCCCAGCATTCTTCAAACACCCGTTGAACCGAAACCGCCAGCGCCACGTTCGCTGCTTGAAAGCTCTGACTTGATCTCAAAACGCGCCTGAATCACCGGAGCGAAGACCATTTGAGCGATCCGCATACCTCGCTCGATCATAAAGGTGTCTTGACCATGATTGATCAGAATGATCTTCACCTCACCTCGATAATCGGCGTCGATTGTCCCGGGCGAGTTGAGCCCCGTTAGTCCGTGCTTTACGGCAAGGCCGGAGCGCGGCCTGACCTGAGCTTCAAATCCAACGGGTATTTCGAAGGCCAATCCCGTCGGAACCAGCGCACGGGCGCCTGGCGATAACTCGAGAGGTGCATCGGCTGGAACGGCCGCCCTGAGATCAACGCCCGCGGCACCTGCCGTTTCATAGGCCGGCAGCTCCAATCCTTCAAAATGCGACAAACAAAGAATCCCGACGTCCAGCGTCATTTTGCTTAATCCAAATGATCTGCAATGAAAGAGACAAGTTTTTCGGCCACATCGGCCTTCGGCATCTTCTCCCATGTCTCGATGCTCGCCTGCCCATTATCGACACGAACGATATGAACGGTGTTTTCGTCACCCCCCATGACACCTGCCTCTGGCGATACGTCATTCGCGACGATCCAATCCGCGCCCTTTCGTTTCAATTTGGCGCGGGCGTATTCGAGAACTTTTGTGGTTTCCGCTGCAAAGCCGATGACCAGTCCGGGCCGCTCATCGGAGTGAGCGAGCCAATTGAGAATGTCAGGGTTCTCAGTGAAAGTGAGTGTCGGCGGTTTACCGGAGCCATCCTTCTTGATTTTTTCTGACGCCTCCGCATCAACTCGCCAATCCGCGACGGCGGCTGCCATTATCGCGATATCGGCCGGAAGAGCCGCTTCAACCGCATCCTTCATCTGCTGTGCGGTTTCGACCTTGACCTGATGGACGCCGTGCGGTGCCGCAAGCTCGACCGGACCCGACACAAGGGTGACATCGGCGCCTGCTTCGGCTGCGCTCCGCGCGATCGCATAGCCTTGTTTGCCGGAAGACCGGTTTGCGATGTAGCGCACGGGATCAATCGGCTCATGGGTCGGTCCTGCGGTAACGAGAACGCGTTTTCCTGAAAGCCGGCCTCTGCGTTCGAGCTTAGCGTCGATAGCAGCAACGATTTCGAGCGGCTCGCTGAGACGGCCACGGCCTGCTTCATTGCGCTCGGCCATCTCCCCGATTTCCGGTCCGATGAAAGAAACACCATCTTCAGCAAGCCGGGCGATATTGCGCTTCGTTGCCGGATGGTTCCACATGAAGGGATTCATTGCAGGCGCAGCAAGGATCGGTTTGTTACTTGCAAGAACAACCGCGCTCGCAAGATCGTTCGCGAGACCATTCGCCATTTTCGCAAGAAAGTCTGCACTGGCTGGTGCGACCACAATGAGATCCGCCTCACGGGAAAGCCGGATATGGCCGATCTCGTCCTCTTGTGTCAGGTCAAAAAGATCATCGGCAACCGGGTTTTCCGATAAGGTCTGGACCGAAAGAGGCGTCACAAATTCCTTCGCCGATTGGGTCATCACACAACGCACATCCGCCCCGCGCTCTCTGAGGCGTCGGATCACTTCAAGCACCTTGTAAGCGGCAATGCCGCCGGTGATGATAAGAAGAATGCGCTTGTCGCTTAACATTCCGACTTATTACCCCCACCATATGGCTGCGGCAAGAAGGGCAACGGATATGGCAACGCCCCAAAGAGCAATCGCGGTTGCCCCTGCTCGTGGCCGAGCCCCTGCCCCCATCGCACCGATCGTCCGCTCATCAAGGCGTAATCCCTGTTCGCTCATCAGGGTCAATTCACGCGATAACTTCTCGGCCCGTTCCGCGAGATCCGGCAGTTCACCAACCAGCCTTCCAAGCGTGGACAGGCCATGTGCAGCACGGCGCAAATGGGCTGCGGGTCCGATATGGTGGGCAACCCAATCCCGCAAAACGGGTTCTGACGCCCGCCACATATTAAAGTCGGGATCGAGCGATCGGGCGACACCTTCTGCGACAACCATGGTGCGCTGAAGAAAGATCAGCTGCGGCTGAAGCGGCATATCAAAGAGGTCAGTCACATCCAGAAGCTGCTGAAGGAGACGGGCCATGGAAATGTCTTCAGCAGCAGCCCCATGGATCGGCTCGCCAATACCACGCAAGGCTTGCGCAAAATCCGCAACCTTATGGCGCGCTGGAACATATCCGGCTTCGAAATGAACCTCGGCAATACGCTGGTAGTCGCGATTGATGAAGCCCCAAAGGATCTCCGCGAGGAAACGGCTTTCCGCCTCATTGATGCGGCCCATGATGCCGCCATCAATCGCTACAAGAGTGCCGTCGGCTTCGACGAAGAGATTTCCCTGGTGCATGTCAGCATGAAAATAGCCGTCACGGACGGCCTGGATGAGAAAACTTGCAATCACGCGCTGCGCGAGTTCCTTCAAATCGTGGCCGGCCGCGATCAATTTCTCATGTTCTGATAGTTTGAGCCCGTCGATCCACTCTGTGACGAGCACATCGCGCGACATATAGCGCCAGAATATTTCCGGGGTCCGATATCGAGGCTCATCCTTCATGTTCTCGTTGAGCTCGGACAGCGCTGCTGCCTCAAGACGCAAATCGAGTTCAAGCTCCGCGGATCTGGCGTGCGTGTCGATTGCCGCGACCGGGCGCAAGCGGCGCATGAAGGGAACGAGCCATTCCACCCACCGGGCAGCTAGTAAAAAAGCATTCAGGTCGTTTTTGAACCGCTGCCTTATCTTTGGTCGCAGAACCTTAACCGCGACCCAGCGATCCTCGCCCTTCTCATCGACGATCCGCGCTTTGTGAACCTGGGCAATTGATGCTGCAGCGATCGGTTCGGTAAAATCATGAAAAAGTTCGTCACACGGGGCGCCGAAAGCATCTGCGATCTGTTTCTTGGCAATCTCGGTCGGAAAAGGAGGCAAGTCGTCCTGGAGCAGCCTCAGGCTTGCGGCGATGTTCTTGCCGACAATATCAGGCCGCGTTGCCAGAAACTGTCCCACTTTAATATAGGTCGGTCCAAGGCGAGTGAGCGCGCCGGTCAGGCGATCGGCATTGTCTGATGTTTTGACGGAGCGCTTTTCAACAAGACGTAAAGTGCCGACAACCGCCCGCACAGGTGCCGGCATCCCTTCATCCGGGAGCACACGGGTCACGCCCTCGCGGATGAGCACATAGCCTGCGCGCACCAGGCGAAAAAACGACATCAATGCCATCGCGGTGCCTTAGATCTTCCAACCGATATGCAGAACAACCGCACCACCGGAATACGAACGGAAGCTGACTTCACTGAACCCAGCCCGTTCGATCATAGCCTTGAAACGTTCAGGTTTTGGAAACTTGCGGATCGATTCAACGAGGTAGCGATAAGAATCCCGGTCTCCTGTCACGAGCTGCCCTATGACGGGAATGACATTGAAAGAGTACGCATCGTAGATCTTGTCGAATCCCGGCACATCCGCGTTCGAAAACTCAAGACAGAGGATTCTACCGCCCCGGCGCAAGACGCGATACGCTTCACTCAGCGCAGCATCGATGCGTGGCACATTCCGGATTCCGAACGCGATTGTGTAGGTATCAAACGATGAAGCTTCGAACGGCAATTCTTCAGCATTGCCTTCAACGAAGCTGATATCGGAGAAGCCGCGCTTTTCAGCGCGTTCGCGACCCACGGCCAACATCGATCCATTGATGTCGAGCACTGTCGAGCGGACCGTTCCCTTGGCACGCTCGCGCACCCGAAAGGCGATATCGCCGGTACCGCCTGCGACATCAAGATGGTCGAGCGTAGCACCTTGCCGGGGCAATCCGGCAACGCTGACCATGGCATCTTTCCACAACCGGTGAATGCCAGCCGACATCAGGTCGTTCATGATGTCATAACGACGCGCCACGGAATGGAATACGTCGTCTACCAGGTCCTGTTTTTCGTCCACATCGACCGTGCGGTATCCGAAAGAAGCTGTGCCCTCTTTCGAAGCGCCTTTCGTTGCATCTGCCATTTTACGTTCCACCTTGTGACAA
>JBCDCU010000222.1:0-6663 GCA_039181265.1 Pseudomonadota bacterium
CCCGGCCTAGGGCTTTCTCCCACGAGCTCACGAATTGTGCCAGGGGTGTAGGGGTAGGCTGGCGGTGAGCTCTTTTGGGCGCTGGGTTGAGGTGCGGGAGAAAGCAAGTTTTAAGAGAAACAGCACTGATGCCGCTCGGCTTAAAAAAGTGAGAATTGTACGCCCGAGACTTCCGGCGGACGGAAGAGGTCGGTTCGAAGCGGCGCCTTGCGACCTCTCATACCGAGCTTCTTCGTGGCAAGGCGCATGCGCATTGCAATCTGTTCGGCGTATGGGCCGCTGCCGCGCATCCTGCGGCCCCACGTCATATCGTAGTCCTTGCCGCCGCGCATGGACCGCATGACGGAGAGCACATGGCGGTACCGGTCCGGATAATGGGTCATTAGCCATTCGCGGAAGATTTCCGAGACTTCCAGAGGAAGGCGCAACAGCACATAACCGGCATCCCGCGCGCCATGGTCGTGTGCTGCTTCGAGGATAGCTTCAAGCTCGCTATCATTGAGCGCTGGTATGATTGGCGCGACCATAACTGTTGTTGGCACACCCGCATCGGAGAGGGCTTTCAGCGCTTCAAGCCGTTTCTTGGGCGTTGAAGCACGTGGTTCCATGGCGCGTGCAAGCTTTCCATCAAGCGTTGTAATCGAAAGCGCAACACGGGTGAGGTTCTTTCGAGCAAGTTCGCTCAAGAGATCAATATCGCGGGTGATCAGCGCGGATTTGGTGACAATACCGACCGGATGCTCGCACTCAAGGAGAACTTCAAGAATCTCACGCGTGATTCGGTAGGTTTTCTCAATTGGCTGATAGGGGTCGGTATTCGTTCCGAGCGCAATGGTCCGCGCGCGATATTTCGGATCTGCAAGCTCTTTCTTCAAAAGCGTTGCGGCCTCGGGTTTTGCAAAGAGCTTTGTTTCGAAGTCGATCCCCGGAGACAAGCCCATATAGGCGTGCGTCGGTCTTGCAAAACAATAGGAACAGCCGTGTTCGCAGCCGCGATAGGCATTAATCGAGCGGTCGAAGGAAATATCGGGCGATTGATTCCGTGTAATGATCGTTTTGGGCCGCTCGATATCCACTTCAGTTTTCGCAACCGGAAGATCCTCGGCCTCCCATCCATCATCAAAAACGCTGCGGCTTTCTTTTTCGAAACGTCCTGATGGATTTGTCGTGGCACCGCGTCCGCGTGCCTTTTGACCGGGAAGAGCAGTTTGCTTGTATCCCATGGCATCGCGATCGAATTGAACGCCAATGACGTCCTCTTCTGGTATGTCCACTTTCGAAGTGAAAGCCATGCCCCGCTCCCGTTTCAGATCACAGAACCGATAACAGGAAAAATAGAACAAAACAAGAACAAATTGTTTTGAGAGATCCGCTTTGGATTATTGCAGTTTGGATCGTTTCAGATGTTCGTCGAGTCGCGGCATGATTTCAACGAAATTGCAGGGCATGTGGCGATAATCGAGCTGAAGCTTCAAAATACCGTCCCAGGCATCTTTGCAGGCACCGGTAGAGCCCGGAAGAGCGAAAACGAACGTTGTGTGGATGAGACCGGCGGTCGCGCGGGACTGGATGGTTGACGTTCCAATCTTGTCGAAAGAAATCCGGTGGAAGACTTCTGAGAAGCTGTCCATGCGTTTGTCAAAGAGCGGCTCCAGTGCATCGGGCGTCACATCCCGACCTGTGAAACCCGTACCCCCTGTTGTGATCACCGCATCAACGGTCTCATCCTCCACCCAGGCCTTAACCTGATCGCGAATCGCGTCGACATCGTCTTTCACGATTGCGCGCGCGGAGAGTTTGTGACCAGCCGCGTCGATCCGCGCAACGAGCGTATCGCCCGATCGGTCATCGTTTAGGCCGCGCGTATCCGAAACGGTGAGGACCGCGATCCCAACCGGAATGAAGGGGCGCGTTTCATCAATGCGGGACATAATCACTCCTCAGCTGCATCGAAGTCAGATCCCTCGCACCGGCGCGGGACAGGTGTCTTGGTTTTGTCATGCGACGCTTCTATGACATAGAAACTTTTCTACCTTCAAGCTGTCACAAAGTCCTCCTGCACTCTCCCATGTATACGCTTTCCCAACGCCTTGCCGCCGAAGTCCTCGGTACGGCTTTTCTTCTCGCTACGGTCATTGGATCCGGCATCATGGCCGACCAATTGTCGGGCGGGAATGTCGCCATCGCACTCCTCGGCAACACGATTCCGACGGGAGCGATCCTCTTCGTTCTGATCACCATGCTCGGCCCCGTGTCGGGGGCACATTTCAATCCTGCCGTTACCTTTGCATTCTTGATGTTTCGACAGATCAAAACGGGTGAGGCGGGCCTTTACATTGCGGCGCAGATCGTCGGCGGTTTGATCGGTATGCTCGCCGCCCACTTTATGTTTGAGCTTGATCTCTTCCAGGCGTCTGAAAAAATCAGGACTGGCGCGTCGCAATGGGGTGCGGAAGTGATTGCGACATTCGGTTTGGTTGTCACCATTTTCGGAACGATCAGGGCGCGACCGGAAGCCGTCCCCGCTGCAGTCGGGCTCTACATCACAGCAGCTTATTGGTTCACGGCCTCGACGTCGTTTGCCAATCCGGCAGTGACGATTGCGCGGTCCTTCACCAACACATTTTCCGGTATCGCGTCATCCGATGCGCCGGGTTTCATCATCGCTCAATTCGTTGGCGCAGGATTGGCTGTGCTGATTGCGGGCTATTTCAAGTGGAACTCGCGCGACTGATGGTTCCGGCCTTGATCCACCAATCGGGATAAGCCTTTGCAAGGCGACTGGCCGTCTCCGCGGCGGAAGCGAGCCCGTCAAAAAGCGCAAAGCATGTGGCGCCAGAACCTGACATGCGAACAATAAGTGTGTCGGGCGCGTATTCTCTGAGGGCCGTCAGACAGGCTTTGATGATCGGCTCAAGTGCGACTGCCGGAGGTTCAAGATCATTGCGACACTGCGCGAGATAATCGCTAAATGACGATGCGTTGGGAAAGCCACTTGCCGGAAAGTCCGGAAGGGCAGGATTGGATTTCGTTTTAAGCGCCTTGAAGATCGCCGGTGTCGCCACTTGAACCCGCGGATTTGCCAACAAGATCGCAAGATCGGGAAGGACTGGAAGCGGTGTCAGGTCTTCACCAATGCCCCGCATGCGGACGGGCTCACCTGAGAGACAGACCGGTACGTCCGCTCCAAGGCCTAACACTGCATCATCGCTGGGAAGGGATGCGCCAGTGAGATCCGAGATCGCTGAAAGGGTGGCCGCAGCGTCGGCCGATCCGCCGCCGATGCCGGATGAAACCGGCAGATTCTTTTCAAGCGCGATCTGTATCGCATCATCTGGTGCAATGAGACGGGCGGCCTGTAGAACGAGATTGTCGCCTTCTCCAGAAAGCTGGGCAGCCTCCGGACCATCCATAGTGAGAGAATAGCCGCTCGCTCCATGCGAGTCGTTGTTCGGATTTAGGGAGACTGTGATGCGGTCGCCGATATCCGCGAATACAACGACACTGTCGAGAAGATGATAGCCATCTTCTCGCTGTCCCGTCACATGAAGGGCGAGATTGATCTTGGCGCGCGCTTTATGAGTGATCGATGAACTCACGACACTGACCGAAGTACCAGAACTCTGTGGACCCAACCGGTTGTTCGGATCTCTAACCGTCCTGGTCGTCTTCGCTCAGCCCATTTTCGATCTTGCGGACGATCTTCTCAAGATCCTTTTCCTCCGGATCCAGATCACGCGCATGGCTCCATTGGAAGACGGCTTCCAGCTTCCGCCCGACCTGCCAATAGGCATCGCCGAGATGATCATTGAGGATCGGATCGTGCGGTCGCAATTCGACAGCGCGTTCAAGATGCTCGACGGCCTTCTCAAAACGCTCGAGCTTATAATAGGCCCAGCCGAGGCTATCGATGATGTACGCGTCATTCGGGCGTTGCCGCACGGCCTCGCGAATCATCTCAAGCGCTTCTTCGTACTTCATGTCCCGGTCGATGAGAGAATAACCGAGATAGTTGAGCACTTGCGGGTGGTTCGGTCTAAGCACCAGGGCTTTTCGGAAATCGGCTTCTGCTTCCGGCCAGTTTCCGATCCGCTCATGGGTAATGCCGCGCGAATAAAACAAAGACCAGTTGCGGGCCTCTTCTTCCGGGCTCAAAAGCGAAATGGCTCGTGCATAGATTTCGCCAGCTTCAGCGTAGAGCTCGTGTGATCTTAGAATGTTACCGTAAGAGGCAAGCGCGATCAGGTTTTCCGGTTCTTTCTCAAGAAGCTCATCCATAATCGCGCGCGACTGGTCGAGGTTTTCGAGCGAGTTCTGCGCGAAAGCCTGGCTAATCAATGCATTCGTGTAGTGAATGGATGCTTCCGGAATGGCTGCGTAGTGGTCAATTGCTTTTTGATAACGCTTGTCTTGCTCAAGCAGATCACCAAGCGCCAACCGCGGTAACGCGTTTTCAGGCTGCAGATGGGCGGCAAGATTTAGATAGACGTGCGAAATTTCCTCGCCACCCTCGCGCCCGATCGCCGTTCCCAAACCGTAGAGCACTTCCATTGCGCCCTGCATGGCATTGGTCACCATCGGCTTTGGCTTCATGCCGTCTTCTACGGCTTTCATTAATTGCTTAATGGACGGGCGTGAAGCGTACCGTCTGGCCAGAACCTCAACCGCTTCCTTGCCGCTTTCTTCGAGGTCGTTCCTGAGTTGAAAACGGGCCCAGGCTTCGGCCGTGCGCAGAACGTTAGGATCGCGTTCGTGAGCAGCTTCGTAGCTCGCACGTGCGACTTCGCCGCGATCGCTCACTTCGGCAATGAGTGCGGTATGGTAGAGCTTGAAGGATTCGTACCAGACCGGCCCTGACAGCTGATCGATCGTCTCGAGAGCCGTATCGACATCGCCGTCACCGGCAAGTGTCCAGGCTTTCAGAAGTGTTCCTGTCAGGCGCGCAAGCGGTCCTTGCTCGATTTTCTCAAACTGATTGACGGCTTTCTTGTAGGATTTCTGCTTCAGCGCGAAGACGCCGAGAGCGAGGCGCGCAAACCGGTTATCGTCGTCGTGAGAAATCACCTGGTCGGAGAGTTCGATCGCCCGCGTAACATTACCATCCGCGAGCTTCAGCATGAAGGTGCGCTCAATCAGGGAAAGATTTTCCGGATCGGCCTCAAGTGCCTTGTCAAAATAAAGCGCTGCAGCGGCGAGATCTCTGGATCGCCCGGCGGTCAAAGCCGCAAGATAGCTTCCGGAAAAAGAAAGCGGATAATCACGTTCATCAAGATCTTGGCGAAGCTCGGTCGTAGCCGTCGCATGGGCTGCCGGTGAGAGTACAAATGCAAGGCCGACGGCGAGTGCCACTCGCCCGATCAGGTGCCGCTTCATCATTCTGGTTGCCCTTTCAAACGCCCTCCCGAGCGTTTTCGTAAGTCTGTCGCCGCCATGCGAACGCTTTTCTAAGTTGCAACATGGCGGTTTTTCGTACGGGTTTCAATGAATGCGGGGGCGTGAACCTCGCGGTTTTAGACAAAAAACTATGTCTCTTGTCGAAAAAATGAACGGCACGTGTATTTGGCGTGCCGATCATGTCGTGTCGGTGATTTCGCGCTCGCTGACTGTCGGCCGATTTAGTGAGCCCGATTGATGCAAAAATCGACCGTCTCCAGAAGTGAGTCTTTATGGGCGCTGTCCGGCAAAGGTGCGAGTGCATCCCGGGCAATTGCACCGTAGTGCCGCGCCCGGTCGATCGTATCGGCTGTCGCATCAAGGTCGGCCATGAGTTGCATAGCGCGCTCAAGATCGCCGTCTTCAATTTCACCGCGTTCCAGGACTCTGCGCCAAAAATCGCGATCCTCGTCGGTGCCGCGCCGGTAGGCTAGGACGACCGGAAGTGTGATTTTACCTTCGCGGAAATCATCCCCGACTTCCTTGCCGAGCGTCTTTGAATTGCCGCCATAATCGAGCGCATCGTCAATCAATTGGAAAGCAAGGCCAAGATTGGTGCCGTAGGAGCGGAACGCTGCACGTTCCTGCTTGCCTTTACCGGCAATTACCGGGCCGACCTCTGCTGCCGCAGAGAAGAGCGCTGCTGTTTTTGAGCGGATCACGGCAAGATATTCGTCTTCCGTGGTTGCCGTATCTTTTGCTGCTGAGAGCTGGAGCACTTCGCCCTCGGCGATAATCGTCGAGGCGGTCGAGAGAATATCGAGCGCCTCCATGGATCCAACTTCCACCATCATCCGGAACGCTTGGCCGAGCAGGTAGTCGCCCACAAGGACACTCGCCTGATTGCCCCACAACATCCGCGCTGCCGGTTTGCCGCGCCGCATGTCGCTTTCGTCAACGACATCGTCGTGAAGCAGTGTCGCCGTATGCATGAATTCCACGCTTGCGGCGAGTTTGATATGGCCGTCGCCCTCATAACCGGACATTTGTGCGGCCGCGATTGTCAGCATTGGACGCAGACGTTTTCCGCCTGATGAAATGAGATGGCGGGCAATTTCCGGGATAAGCTCCACGTGTGAGCCCGCTTTCGACAGGATGAGCTGATTGACGCCCTCCATATCCTCGCTCACGAGTTCCAGAAATGCATCCATTGATGCCTTACCGGTTTCAGCCTCTTCAAAGGGAACGACGACGCCCAAAACCAACTCCTTCAATCAAAAACCGGCACAG
>JBCDCU010000223.1:0-6635 GCA_039181265.1 Pseudomonadota bacterium
CTTCATTCTCAGTCACTCGCGCCAACTCAATTTCGAGTTCAAGCAAACTTTTAATATTAGATTTAGATAAACAAATGATAGCATCAATGAATTCACGATCACTGGATGAGTGTTTTTGGGCGCCCTCCAAATATTCCAAAACAATAGCTTCACAACGCTCAGTATAAGCATCCTTTCCTGCCGAAGGAAATGTCAGCATCAACGCGAAGCCAAAAGAAATAACAACCAAACGAAACATCAGATTTCTATCCTCTGAAAGTTCGAAACGTGCCCCATGAAAACAATTGAATTTCAAAACACCTTTAAATCAAAGCAGGGCGGGCCTGATCCAGCAGTAGACGTCGGTACCGATGATACTCCTATCCCGATGTTTGAGAATAGGTTTCAAACCGTACAAGCCGTTGATTCGGATCAAAAAGCAGAGCAGAAGGCTCTAGCACCCGACGTCCAAGACACGCCATCGCTCTTTCTCAAACAAAAGGACATTGACGCCGATATCGTTCGCCTCAAAGACGCACCACTTCTGAAGCAATGGATGGAAACATCTCCAGATGGTGACCTAGCGGAAACCGACTTTGAAAACCTCACACTGCTCGAACTGATAGCAGACGGGATAGGCGGCGCATCTCGTGCGGCGCAACGGGCATTTCATAACTTTATGGGCCTTGGGGACATGGCCCGGCTGAACAAACAAGCCCGGATCGCGCAAGACAAGAACAGATCCCTGTATGAAATCGAGATGGACATTCTATCTCCTGAAGAGGAGAAACGCCTAAGGTTTCACCGCCACCTGCATCGGGAACTGGCCAAGCAAGAAGCCAAAAAACGGTTCGACCTCTCCCGCTCAAAAAGTATGGAACAAATCTTCCAAGACAGTTCAAGAGCATTTGAGGATGTGAAGGCGCGGCAGAAAACGATAACCGATCTAAAAATGTCTCCGCTGGCTGAAGAGTTCAAAAATCTCTACGGCGCGGCAGGAAACACATTTTCTGAAAAACTGGATGTTATTCAAAAAAACCCGGAGAAATACGCCGCATACCTGGCTGAAATGAGCATTGAAAATATGGTACCCGGGCTTTTATTCACAACAGTTGGAGCCGTAACCCGAAACCCGGTCGCGGCGGGCGCCACCGCCGCTGCTTTCACTTTTGCTTTCGAAAGCAACAATGAGGCTTTGGCCTTCCTCATGAACAGCGGTCGGAAGATGGAAACGGTCGAGGATTTCCAGGCAATTTTAGAAGATGAAGAGCTTATGGCGGAGGCGCAGCGGCGAGGATTGTTTCGCGGCGTGTTCACAACCGCGGTGGAGATTTTAAGTAGGGGTCTTCCTGTCAGCGACCTGGTGAAATCGCGCTTTGGCAGTGAGGCGATAAAGACAATTGCCGGCCCCACGTTAAGTACCGCCGGTGAAATCGGTTCTAGTCTCGCTATCGACGGCACAATCGATAAAGGAAAAGCTGTTTTAACCGGGACGGGTGGCTTGACCACGGCGGTGCTCGGGAAAGCCGGCTCCGGTGCCCGCAGATTGGGAGCGACTCTCTCACCAACCGCAAAATCGCATGCGACAGCACGCACGTTGAGGCAAATCGGCGACATCGCAGCTTTGTCGAAATTACGACAGGCTGCGCCCGAGACCTTTCGCGATGCTGCGGGTTTCATGTTCCGTGGCAAGCCGGACATCATAATCTCGGCAGGAACTATGAAGACCTACCTGGAGAGTAAAGGTTTCGAGAATAGTGTGGTGCGGGACTGGGGTATTACGCCCGATGTTTTCGAGGCAAAACTTGCAACCGGCGGCGATGTCGTCATCTCGCTCACAGACTACGTTACAGACATTGCCGGGAAGCCGTTTGACGCATTTGTTCAGAAAAACGGCAGGCTCGATACCCGCGACTTCTCCTTGGAAGAGGCAACCAGGGCGATCAGCAATCTCGACGGCGAAAGCCAGAAGTTGCGGATGCTGAGCCAGAAGAGGGACAGCCCGCGAGCGAAACGCCGCGAAGCCAGCCAAAGGATTGAACAGGATATTCGAAACAACTGGCGGATTGCGGAATCCGTAAACATTGAAGCGATTGGCGACACCAAAGCAGTCTCCGCGTTCTTTACGGCACTCGGAGACCGCACCGGCGCCGATCCTTTTGATCTCTATGTCCGGTATCGGTCAAAAAGCGGCATCGGCTCTGATCTGGCGCGCCCCGCTGGGCGCGCAGGATGGCTAGACGGAACGGATGCACCCATAATCGAGGCACCGGATCTTACCTCATTTCTTGCAAGATCGAGCGACGCTTTCCTGACGCTTTTGGTTGATGTTGCAAAGAAGGATGGGCCGCAATCCCTGAAAGCGGATGTCGCCGCAATCCGGAGGCTCGTGGGATCTGAAGCGGGCACGGGGATTTCCCGCCTCCATAAAGAAAAATGGGCGCGTGGCTTCAGGGCCTACCTGCTTGAGGGAAAGGCTGCATCACCGGAGCTTGCCCGCGCTTTCGAACGCCAGAAGGACTGGCTTCGCGAACTCTACCAAGGGCAAGATTTGTCGAAAGTTGACGTTTCGCCGGAGATACGCGGCATGATGAACCGCATATTGATGAGCGAGGCGGAAGTGGCTACGGCGCGTAACGATGCGGGAATGGCTCCGCTCTTTGAAAAAGACCGACCGGACGGAATGACGGGTGCGGAAGCAGAGCGCTATGACAGCCTCGCCAATGAAGCAAGGGCGAAAGCGGAAACTACGTTGCGAGCCGAGACCATGGAGACGGTCCGGCGCAAAAACACGGGAGCCGATCGGAAAGAACGGGCAGAGGTCCAAAACGAAGTCGCCGAACGCGTCGGGAATCTGCCCGAATACCGGCTTCTCGATGCATTGAGCGAACGCCGCGACAGCCAGCGGGCCAGAAACCGCGTGGCGGATCTCAGGCTCGATTCCGATCAACTCGTCGAAATGTTCGGCAAGGGGATTTTGCAGGATCTCTCCCGCGAACGGCTCGGTGGGCGGCGAGCGATTTTTCGCAAAGGCGGTGAAGACATCGGGACTGTCGCTGCAGCCTTCGGTTTTCGAAACGGCGCAGACATGATCGAAACGCTCCGCAAAACACCGGCAAAGGCCGATCGCATTACGAGCGAAACCGACCGGATCATGATCGAGCGGCACACCGATCCCTTGACGGACGGCTCGCTCGGGGACCGCGCCAGACTCGCCGTCCATTCAGAAGCGCAAGGGGCGCTTGTTGTGATGGAGGTTCAGCAGCTCGCGCGGCAAGCGGGGAAACCGGAAAACGCCTTGAGCGTATCCGCCTTTCAAACGCGGGCGAAAGAGATGATCGCAGACCTGCCCGTGCGGGATGTAATGCGCGATAAAACCTTTCTTCAAGCAAGCGAGAGGGCGGCGCGGGAAACGGAAACACAGTTGCTCGGCAAGGGAGGAAAGGGTGGTGACACGGCCGCAGCTTTCATCGCAAAAGAACGCCAGGCCCTCAACCATTATCTCTATGCGGAGGCGCGGAAGGCTCGGGCGGAAATTGAGGGGAAGCTTGAAGCGATCCAGCGTTTCGGTCATCCGAAAACCCGCCGCGCTATTGGCAAACGGACGATGGCTCAGATTGATCGGCTTCTTGAGACCCATGGCCTGAGGGCGCCGAAGAAGCGTCCCGTGGACCATGATGAGAGCTTCTGGCAGTTCTTCGATGAAATGGTCGCTGAAGGACGCGAAGCTGAACTCGTCATACCCCAGAGCTTCTTCTCTAGAAGGAAAGGGGTCCCTTACACAAAGCTGAGTGTCACTGACCTCACGGATCTCTTCAAAGCGATTGATAATCTTGAGCATATCGGCCGCCGCCGGTTTATCCTCAAAGATCGGTTTGAGGAACGCTCATTTGACGATGTGGTCACAACGCTCGAAACCGCCATTGCCGGGGGAAGGGGTACATTTGAAGCCGGAGACGCATCGGCTCAAACCCATCATCTCAATCGGACTATCACGATTGAAGCTATTCTTTTCCGGCTGGATCGTGTGCTCGGAGGATCAGATCAACCTGCGAGGAGAGCTGGCGACGTGACGCGCGCGCTCAAAATTCCCGTCGATGACGCGCTGAAACGCGAACGCATACGCCTTGGCACACTTCGCAAGGAACTCTCCGCCCTTTATGGCGTCTATACCGCGAAAGAGCGGCGGGCGATGGCAAAACCCCGTTATTATCCTGAAATCGGCCGCACGCTCGACCGCTGGTCGGTTATCGCAATTGCGCTTCAGACCGGCAATCAGGCGAGCTTCCGGCGGCTCACCGATCCAAATGTGCCGGGAAGTTTGAACGGAGTCGGAGTTCAACGTCTTCTGCAAACCCTCGATGAACGCGACTGGGGCGTGGTCCAGTCAATCTGGGATTATCTCGACCGGAATTTCAAAGAGATTTCGGCGAAAGAACAGCGCATGACCGGGGTGACAGCCGAAAAGGCTGAAAGCGGGATCATGGTTCCGGCACCGGGTTTCGTCAGCGGTGGCTATTATCCGCTTCTGAGCGACCGCACTTATCCCGGACGCTCAGGCGACGGTCACGCCGATTTTTATACAAGAAGCCTTCTCGGCGGCTATAGCGCGAAGGCGCAGACGCGCATAGGTCAGGCGCAAGGCGGCATCATTGCAGCAAACCGGAAACCGAGTTTCAGTCTTGACGCTCTTCACGATCATCTCGCGCACGTGATCCATGATTTGGAAACCGGCGAGGCCGTGGCGCATTCCTGGCGGGTTTTGAATGATGAACGGGTCATCGCGGCTTTTGGGAGATGGGGCAATGCAGCAGACCATGAAGCCTTGACCTTATGGCTGAAAGAAGCAGCAACCGGAAACCGTCCGCTTGGCGGCGGAGAAGGGCCGCTTGCAGCCGCTCTGCGCCGCGGTGTGCCGGCAGCCCAGCTTGCGCATTCTCTCTCGGCCGATCTCGTGCCGCATTCCACACTGGCACGGGCGGCAAGTGTCGTCGGCAAGCGTGATCTTGCGCTCGGCGTTCTCGACTACCTGAAAAACACCGGGCGTTGGCAGGCGGATATCGCAGCCTCATCGGACTTTATGCGGAAACGTCAGGCCGCCTATGAGCAAGCGGCGCTTACCGCTGGCAATACAGGCGAGCCGAACGGTGCCATCGTGCGGATCCTCGCAGCCAAGACACAATTCTTCGTTGTTGAAATGGCGACGTTCGTCGCCGCCTATAACAGCTCATTGAAACGCTCCGGTGATGAGGCAACGGCATTGTCCCAGGCCGAACGCATGGTGGAGCGGGCGCATGGTACGTCGCTTCTTTCGGGTCTCGACAAGCGGACGGCACAACTGACGAAGTCTTTCGGCGCGCTCAACACCATTGTCGCAAATCGGACGTCAGGGGCGCGCAGCGAGGGTCAAGGTCCCTCCGGTTCTGCGGCGATCGGATATGCGGGCGATCTGGGACTTCTTTTCGCTTTTCAGACGCTTCTTGAAATCACTCTCAAAGGGTTTTCGCCGCACAGGGACGATGCCTTTGCCGAAGAGCTGGCGAAAGAAGCCGGGTTTTACCCGTTTCATCCTGCCGAAGAGGCCCGATCAGACGGGACGCCTCTGGAGCGGGATATCGCGAGCGCATTTACCGGTAAACTCGGTGCTGTACTTTACGGAGGAGGAGGGGAGCCGAGCGAGATCGCCGACTTCGAACCGAACCAATTAGAGGCTTTCCTTAGCCTACGAGCGCCTTTTTTTCATCAGCCCTCACCGGGGGTGAGCGACACGCTCGAAGCGTTGCTGGACGATGCGCCAGCTTCCGACCAAGACGCGGAGACGGTCCCAATGCCGGGACTTGCCGGTGGCGGCACCTTTACGAATTTTTCTGAGACCGCCCGATAGGAGACTTCCTTGACAATCACAAATGAGAACACCGTTTCCGGGCCTTACCTCGGAAACGGGGTAACAACGACGTTTGCCCGAACCTTCCCGGTGCGGGCAGAATCCGATCTCAAAGTCGTACAGATCCGCGACAGCATTTAGACGACGCTCACGACCGGTTTTACGATTGAAGACGCCGACCAACCGAGCGTCATGGAATTCGAAGGGTCCGATGAAGAAAACTCCCCTTTAAAGGTCCCAAGCTGAGTGGTTCGTCCAAACCCACCCACTCGACCTTCTTAGATCCCCGTATCCAAAACGGAACAGCCGAACATATGCAGATTTTCTCCTTCGAGGACGAACTTGAAGATGGATTCGCCGTGCACTCTGCGCTGGCGCCACCCTTTGACACCAATGCTCCGAACGTCACCGCATTCGACCCTTTGCAAGACGTCGCGCCAGAGACCCAGCTGGAAGCTACGGCACTTGCCGAAGAACAGGGTGTTGCCCTCTCGTCGGTCCTCAAAAACATGCCGCTTTTCCGCAGGCAGAAGGAAATCGAAGATGAAATTGCGCAAAGAAAGGAAGCGCCTTTGCTCGACACGTGGATGACAACATCCCCGGATGAGGATCTCACAAGTGACGACATAACCAGCCTCGCAGGCTTGGAACAGATTTCCCGAGCCTTCCAACAAGCTGATGCAGCCGCAATCGTAAGATCGCAGACGTTCTTTCGCGATCTTAGCGCGTATGTCGAAACATCCTGGTTCGGCCGTTTTCATCACGGGTTCAC
>JBCDCU010000224.1:0-6624 GCA_039181265.1 Pseudomonadota bacterium
ATAATTGTTTTCTCATACAAAATGTTCAATTTCGAGGTAAGGATTTTTATCTTTTCCAAACACCCTCTCCTTCTATAATCCTTACTATTACCAATTCTGGCCACTTAACTCTATAAAAAATGATATCCCAGATGAACAGGTATTTCATCGGCCGCAAGTACATATAGTTCGTTACATTTGTATTCCTCGATCTATCGAAATATGTCGTATGAACATAAAATAAGAAATCTACTTTTCGGTATGGCAGGATCTCTGATCCATATAAGTCAGGACTGGCTTGAAGGAGGGTGTAGCGATCATCAAAATCAACATGGTTTTCCATCTGCGCTTTCACGAGATAATCAACAAAAAGACTTTCTGACAATGAAAGAAGTAAATATAGAATAATAAGATATCTCTTTTTCCCAAAATATTTCATATTAATCCTGATTTTATTTGGCCAATAAATTAAATCGCGAGAAAACAAAATAACCCTCCTACCAGCACCAGCATTAAGCAGAAAGGAGGAAATCACGACGGGTTCACAAACCGCTTTCTCGCACTTCATCGCTCCATTTTTGCGACATTCCAAAAGGGGGCGCACACAAGTGCAATTGGTTATCTAAGGTAGCTCGCAAACACTCAACGGTCGAAATTTGGTCTGAAGAATCCGGTCATTCATCCCCGATTCATCAGCGAACCCCAAAAGTAAGACTCATACTGAAGCCGATGAGACGGAGCTTTCGAATTGACACTTGGAACCCATCCACCCGTGATCTGCAATGCCCTGACAATCAGCGCATTAGCTTTTGTCACGCTGCTCCTCTCCCAAGGCGCTCACGCAAATCCTCACTACGAGATCATTACATCGAACGGCGCGCGGATCTTCAATACGAAGACCGGGGTTCCCACCCAAAATGATGTCACCCGCGAAGAATTTATCTCGGCCTCCAAACGCGCAGGAAAACGCATCGAGCATGTCGTGGAACCCGGCAGCTTTCAGAAGACAATCTTTGTCGACGGCAAGCGGATCATCGACGGCCGCGGCGCGAAAGACCTCTCCGCAAAATCCGGTTTTCGCATGGATAAGAAGGGCTCCACACTCTATCTCCGCCGCGAGCGCGGGAAGAATGCCCGAAACAGGATCGTCCATGACGGCAAAAACATCCTGAGCTTTCCAACCAAAGAGCGTGTCGCCATTCTCGCCTTCGATGAAAAACGCCTGCTCCTCAGCCTCCGAGAAATCAGAAGCCGCACAACGCGCTTTGTCGGCGACCAGCCCCTATTTCGACAAAGACGTTGATGGCAAAGGGCCATCCGGCCGCATGACGTCTCTCGATGAGATCGTGACGAAAAACCCGCTCTTCTCGATCAGAGAGATTGGACGCTGATCCGTATCCCAGAGATATGCCACGGTACCGTGCCTGTGGATGTCGCGTTGTCCGGAAGAATGAGCGCAACTCGCTGTTTCCCTCTTGTGAATGCAATCGTTTTCCGTCAGGAAAGCCTCGCAAAAAGGCGGGAGGAAACGGCATGCAACTCAAAGATTTCAAAGCGCTTACTTTCGATGTCTACGGCACGCTGATCGACTGGGAAAGCGGTATGATCGCGGGCCTGAAACCGTTGACGGATCGAGTGGAGCGGGAATTAAGCCGCAACGACATCCTGGAAACGCACGGGCGCTATGAATCCCAGACACAAAGCTGGACGCCTGCCAAACGCTATGCCGACCTCCTTCCCGTGGTCTATCGCAGAATGGCGGAAGAATGGGGTGTCGCGGTCACCTGGGACGAGTGTGCGGCCTATGGCCGGTCGGTCAAGGATTGGCCTGCTTTTCCCGATAGCGCCGAGGCCCTTGCCTATCTGAAGGAGCACTACAAGCTGATTGTGCTCACCAATTGCGATAATGAGAGCTTTCAGGCGAGTAACGACAAACTCGGCGTTCATTTCGACGGCGTCTACACCGCCGAGGATATCGGCTCCTACAAACCGCAGGACCGGAATTTCGACTATATGATCGAGAACCTCGCCAATATGGGGGTCGCTAAAGGTGACATCCTGCACACCGCCGAAAGTCTCTTCCACGACCATCAACCGGCGAACCGGCACGGGCTAGCAAATTGCTGGATTTACCGCCGCCACAATGACGAGGGTTTTGGCGCGACGCGAGATCCGGGCGAGCGCCCGAGTTTCGATTTCCGCTTCAATTCCATGGCCGAGATGGCGGAAGCCCACAAGGCGGAATTGGCCGGCTAGGCGGCTGGCTCAGCCTTCTTCTTGCGGAAGCCCGCGAAGGGTGCAGCGAGCCAGCGGCAGAGCACATAAAAGACCGGTGTGAAGAGAAGGCCGAAGAACGTGACGCCGATCATACCGGCAAAGACCGTCGTGCCGAGGACCTGGCGCATTTCAGATCCGGCACCTGTCGCAGTCACAAGCGGGATCACACCGAAAATAAACGCGAAGGATGTCATTAGGATCGGCCTTAAACGAAGCCTTGCTGCCTGAACGGCGGCTTCCACGCGGCTCATCCCCTCATCCTCGGCCTGTTTGGCGAATTCAACGATCAGGATTGCGTTCTTCGAGGCAAGGCCAACGAGCACCACAAGGCCGATCTGGGTCAGGATATTATTGTCCATTCCACGGAAGAGGACGCCGCTGATTGCCGCCAGAAGACACATGGGAACAATCAGAATAACCGATAAGGGCAGAAGCCAGCTTTCATATTGCGCGGCGAGCACCAGAAAGACGAACACAATTGCCATTGCAAAAAGGATCAGCGTCGTGTCGCCGGAATTCTTTTCCTGAAGGGCAAGCTCCGTCCACTCAAAATCAAAACCGGACGGAAGATTTTCAAGGTTCTCCTCCATCTTGGCGAGTGCCTCACCAGTGGAGGTACCCGGTGTCGCGGCACCCTGAACGGCGGCGGCCGGGAAAAGGTTGTAGCGCGCGATCCGGTATGGCCCGGTAATCTGTTCGAAAGTAGCAACCGACCCGATCGGCATCATCCCGCCACCGGCCGTTCGGGTTCTGAGATTCTCGACATCTCGCGGTTCATCACGATATTCGCCATCGGCTTGCGCGGTGACACGGAAAGTCCGCCCGAGGAAGTTAAAATCGTTGATGAAGACCGAACCCAGATAGGTTTCAAGCGTCTCGAATATCTGATCGGGCGTTACACCCAATTGCTCCGCCTTCACCCGGTCGATATCGGCGTAAATGCGCGGTGTCGCCGTGTTGAACTGGGTGAACACCTGGGCAAGGCCCTCAGTCTGGTTGCCAGCACCGACCATTTGCTGGGTTGCTTGTTCAAGCGCCGGAAGTCCGCGCCCGCGCCGGTCTTGAACATAAAGTTTCCAACCACCGGCCGACCCGATACCGCGCACCGGCGGCGGAGCAATGACAAAGATAAAGGCTTCCTTGATCTGGAAGAGCGAGCCTTGCACCTGCTGCAGGATATCCTGCTGGGTGAGCCCCATCTCCAGAAGTTCGTCGAAGTCCTTAAAGGTGAAAAAGATCGCCCCGGCATTCGGCGCATTGGTGAAGGTTGCACCGTTGAATCCCGCAAAGCCCGCGGTATGGGCCGTGCCGGGATGATCAAGGATGATCTTGGTTGCCCGTTTCACCACCTCATCGGTCCGCGTGAGTGAGGACCCTGGTGGAAGCTGGATCACAGTAATCAGGTACCCCTGGTTCTGATCCGGAATGAAACCGGTCGGCGTTCGCTCGAAAAGATCGAGTCCGAGATAGATGAGCCCGCCGTAAAGCGCCAGAACAACGATTGCAACACGGACAAGACCCCGGACCAGGAAGGCATATCCCGCTGACAAGCCATCGAAAACGAAATTGAAGCCTTTTGAGAATATTCGGAGCGGGAAGCCCAGAATGTAGCTGATCGTTCCCAGAACACCGCGCTTCTCGCCATCCTCATCCCGCCTCAGAAGAAGCGCTGCGAGCGCCGGGGAAAGCGTGAGCGAGACCAGAGTGGAAATCGCGGTCGCAACGGCGATGGTGAGCGCAAACTGGCGGAAGAATTGCCCACTAATACCGGTGACAAAGGAAGCCGGAATAAACACAGCCATCATCACAAGGCTCGTCGCGATCAAGGCACCGGAAACCTCTGTCATCGTCTTACGAGCAGCGTTTTTGGGCGTCTCGCCCTCTCTCAGATAGCGCTCGACATTTTCAACAACAACAATCGCATCGTCGACAACAATACCGATGGCAAGCACCAGACCGAACAGCGTCAGATTGTTGAGAGAAAAGCCGAAGGCGGCCATCACCGCAAAGGTCCCGATCAGGGAAATCGGAATAGCAATAACAGGGATGATCGCCGCCCTGATGCTCTGTAGGAAAAAGATGATGACGAGCACCACCAGGAGCATCGCTTCAAACAGGGTCTGATAAACCGCATTCACCGATTGCTCGATAAATTCAGTCGGGTTGTAGATGACATCAAAGGCGACGCCGCTTGGAAAAGACTGCGAAAGTTCGTCCATGGTGGCAAGCAATTCGCTCGCCGTCTCCAAAGCGTTTGATCCAGGTCGCTGGAAGATCAAAATCGGTAGCGCCGACTTGTCGTCGAGATAGCCGATTGTTGTATAATCGAGCGCTCCGAGTTCAACCCGGCCAATATCGCGCACCCGAACCTGCGCGCCATCCTCGAAGGTGCGCACGACAATGTTCTCAAATTCCTCGGGATCGATCAAACGCCCCTGCGTCTCAACTGCAATTTCATAGGCCGACGGATTCGAAACGGGCTGCTGATTGATAACCCCGGATGCAACCTGCGTATTGTTCACGCGCAGCGCCTGAACAACCTCGCCCGCCGTCATGTTTTTTGAAGCAATCAGCTCCGGGTCGAGCCAGATCCGCATGGAATAGGCCCGCTCCGCAAAAAGCCGCGCCTGCCCGACGCCTTCAATCCGTGCCAGCCGATCGACGACCTGGGTACGGGCATAGTTCGACACATAGAGCTGATCGCGCGATCCGTCGTCCGAAAACATGTGGATCACCATCATCAGATCGGGCGAGCTTTTCTGGGTCACAATGCCGAGGCGGCGGACTTCTTCCGGAAGACGCGGCTCCGCGATGGCAACACGGTTTTGCACCAGAACTTGCGCCTGATCGAGATCGGTGCCGAGATTGAAGGTGATCGTAATCGTGAGCCGCCCATCGCCGGTCGATTGGCTCACCATGTAGAGCATGTTCTCTACACCATTGATTTCCTGCTCGATCGGTGTTGCGACCGTATCGGCGACCACTTCCGCCGATGCGCCCGGATAGGTCGCCGTCACCTGAATCGTGGGAGGTGCAATTTCAGGATATTGCGCAACCGGAAGGGTAAAATAAGCAACCGCACCGAGAAGCGTAATGATGACCGAGAGAACCGTCGCAAAGATCGGACGGTCGATAAAGAAGTGGGAAAACCCCATAATCGTACCTAACCGCCGTCTACGTCGCTGAAGGAAAGAGTGATTTCCTCGGGCACAATTTTGCCGCCGGGGCGCGCTCTTTGAACGCCGTTAACAACCACGAGGTCGTCAGCAGAAAGACCTGAGCGGATCACCCTGAGCCCTCTGTAGATCGGGCCCATTTCCACCGGCTTCGCGGAAACGGTTCCTTCTGCATCGACGACCATAACGATCCGCCGCGCCTGATCTGCGAGAATCGCGGCATCGGGTATTAAAAGCGCTTCATATTCCCCAGAGCCGATCAGACGCAATCGTGCAAAAAGACCTGGTGTCAGGAGATCATCGGAATTCTCGAAAACTGCTCTGCCGCGAATTGTACCGGCATTCTGATCGAGTTCGTTGTCGACGAAATTCATCTGACCCTTGTGCGGCCATCCGGTCTCGTCGATCAGCCGTGCCTCCACTGGATTGGCCGATTGACGGGAACTCGCCCGCTTTCCTGATTCGCTGAGCCGTGAATACTTCAGAAAGTCAGACTCAGACGCTGTGAAAACGAGATGGATCGGATCAATCGCCAAAAGGGTTGAAAGGACCGTTTCGTTCTGAGTAAGGAGCGCACCGATATCAACTCTGCGGTCGGAAATCCTGCCGCGGAAGGGGGCACGGACTTCTGTATATTCCATGTTGAGGTTCGCTTCGCGCACGGCAGCCTGGGCGATCGCGACCTCCGCATCGGCCCGCAATTTATTGGCGCGGCGTTCGTCCAGGACACTTCGAGCAAGCGTCCGGCTTTCAACCAGCTCCTCCCCCCTGACAAGCTGTGCGGTCGTCACGGATTGTTGAGCAATCGCGGCATCGAGTTCCGCCTTGGCCCGGTCGAGGGCAGCGGCAAACGGTCTTGGATCAATCCTGAAGAGGATGTCGCCTTCCTCGACAATTTCACCGTCCCTGAAAAGGATTTCATCGAGGAAGCCTGAAAGTCGGGGTCTCAGATCGACCCGTTGCACGGCTTCAAAACGGCCGGTGTATTCATCCCAATCCACAATCTGCTCGACAAGAGGCTTCGCCACTTCCGCCGGAAGAGGCCCTCCCTGGGCTTTCGCATCTGGTGCGCCCAACCCGGATACGAGGCAGATTGAGATGAACCCGGCTACGGCGGAGCGAAAAGAGAGCGGTGAAAGACCGCACGGAGGATCCAGATTACAAATTGTTCTCCTTGAGTCCCCGCCTAGAC
>JBCDCU010000225.1:0-6603 GCA_039181265.1 Pseudomonadota bacterium
AAACCGCAGCTCATCATTGCCGGCGGTTCCGCCTACAGCCCAATCATCGACTTTGCCCGGTTCCGCGCGATCGCGGACGAGGTCGGCGCTTATCTTCATGTGGATATGGCACATTTTGCGGGCCTCGTAGCGGGTGGTGCGCACCCAAGCCCGTTCCCTCATGCCCATGTGGCAACCAGCACGACCCATAAGACCTTGCGCGGTCCACGTGGCGGTATTGTCCTCTGCAATGACGAGACAATCGCGAAGAAAATCAATTCGGCGATCTTCCCGGGTCTGCAGGGCGGTCCGCTTATGCATGTGATTGCCGGTAAGGCTGTCGCCTTTGGTGAAGCACTCGAACCGGAATACAAGACCTATATCCGCCGCGTCGTCGAAAACGCAAAGGCGCTCGCGGAGAACCTGCGCAAGAACGGGTTCGACATTGTATCCGGCGGTACGGAAACGCACCTGATGCTCGTCGATCTCAGACCCAAGGGTCTCACCGGCAATGTCGCGGAAAAGGCGCTGGAACGCGCCAATATCACCTGCAACAAGAACGGCGTCCCGTTCGATCCGGAAAAGCCAATGGTGACTTCCGGTGTTCGCCTCGGAACACCCGCTGCCACCACGCGGGGCTTCGGTGTCGCCGAATTTCAGCAGGTAGGTGATCTCATCACCGAGGTGCTCGACGGGCTCAAAGAAAACGGACCGGAGAATAACGGTGGCGTGGAAGAAGCCGTCAAAGCGAAAGTCATCGCGCTCACTGACCGTTTCCCGATTTATCCGAACCTCTAAGGCAGGGGAGCCCGGGGAATGCGTTGCCCCTATTGTTCGAGCGACAACACACAGGTGAAGGATTCGCGTCCAAGCGAAGACAACACGGCCATCCGCCGCCGTCGCGTATGCTCGGATTGCGGCGGGCGCTTCACCACGTTCGAACGGGTGCAATTGCGCGAACTGACGGTTTTGAAACGTTCAGGGCGGCGGGTTCCTTTTGACCGCGATAAACTGACCCGATCGATTCAAGTCGCCCTTCGAAAGCGCAATGTGGAACCGGAAAAAGTTGATCGCTTTGTGAGCGGGATCGTCCGCCAGCTTGAGGGATCCGGTGACCCGGAAATCTCGTCAGACGATATCGGTCTTCTCGTCATGGAACGACTTAAAGAACTGGATGACGTCGCCTATGTGCGCTTCGCTTCGGTTTATCGGAATTTCAGGGAAGCAAAAGACTTTGCCGCTGTTCTCGGCGAACTCGACCAGTTTGAAGAAGCATCCGCGAAGAAGAGGGCGCGGAATGCCGACTAGGTTTTTTGCGATGGGTTCGGCGCGTTCTCTGATCCCCGACAGTGAGACAGAGGTTTAGCTTGGCCTCCGAGAGTGTGAGTTCGCTTGATCGGCGGTTCCTGGATGTGGCGATCCGGCTTGGAAAGAGCCGAATTGGCCGCTGCGCCCCCAATCCATCCGTCGGAGCCATTATTGTCGATACCAGCACGGAAACTCCGCTTGTGATCGGGCGAGGCGTGACCGGGGACGGCGGACGTCCTCATGGTGAGGTGATTGCGCTCGGCGAAGCAGGCGAACGGGCAAAAGGCGCAACATGTTATGTGAGCCTCGAACCCTGCGCCCACCATGGCAAGACGCCTCCCTGCGTTGACGCGTTGATAAGAGCGGGTATCGCCCGCGTCGTCGTCGCCAAGATCGATCCCGACCCGAGGGTCTCCGGAAAGGGCCTTGAGATATTGCGCGAGTATGGCGTTCTCGTCAGTGTCGACGACAAATGTCCTGAGGCGCGGAACGCCCAGCTTGGCCACGATATTCGGGCAAGCCACGCAAGGCCCGCCTTCAAACTGAAACTTGCCATGTCACCCGACGGAAAAATCGGCCTCCGTGAGGAGGGGAATGTCCCGGTGACCAGCGAAGCGGTAAGGGCGCGTGTCCATGCACTGCGAGCCCGATCTGACGCCATTCTCATCGGTATTGGAACAGCGCTTGCCGACGATCCGGAATTGACCTGTCGTCTGGACGGCATGGCCGATTGGTCACCTGAACGGGTCATTTTAGATAGCGAAGCAAGATTACCGCTTTCCTCAAAACTGGTCGCAGGCCTGGATAAAGTCCCGTTACGAGTTCTGACGAGTGAAAGCGCAAACTCTCAACGGGTGGCGGCGCTTGAAGCCCGGGGTGTCAAAGTGGAACGACTTCCAGCTTCGCTCTCCGGGATCAGCATCCCCGATGTCGGCGAAGCCCTTTATCGCGCAGGGCACACAAGCGTCATGATTGAGGGTGGCGCCAGAGTTGCAAGATCGTTCCTCGATGGAGGCTTTATTGACGAAGCACACATTTTCCTCGGTCAGACACCGATCGGTAAGAATGGCGTTGATATCCTTCCGAATGGCGAGAGCATAGAAAAGGCACTAAAACGAGCAGGGCTTCAGCGCCGCTACCCGGATGAAAAAATTGAAGGAGACCGGCTCGTCCGGTGGTCGAAACCGTAATGTTTACTGGGATTATCAAAGACATCGGAGAAATTCAGACAGTCGACGAGCGCGACCAGGGGCGGCGTTTTCGGATCAAAACTGAATTCGATCCGGCGACCATCGATATCGGCGCGTCCATCGCCTGCAATGGCGTATGCCTGACGGTGGTTACCCTGCCGGAGACGGAAAGTTCCGAGCGCTGGTTTGAGGTTGAAGCCTGGGCAGAGGCCCTGAAACTCACCAACGCGGCCAATTGGTCGGAAGGCAGCCGTATCAATCTAGAACGATCTTTGAAAATGGGTGACGAGCTGGGCGGCCATATGGTCTCCGGCCATGTCGATGGAACGGCTGAAATTGTCGATGTGACCCCTGAGGGAGACGCTGTAAGGTTTCTTTTCGAATTGCCCGAGGACCTTGTCCCATTCGTTGTCCCGAAGGGCTCCGTTGCACTTGATGGGACCTCCCTCACTGTAAACGGGATGGAAGGTCCGAGATTTGATGTCCTGATCATTGATCACACTTTGAAAGTCACGACGTGGGGCCGCCTCAAAAAGGGCGACATCGTCAATGTGGAGGTGGATCAATTCGCTCGCTACGTGGTCAGCCTGGTGGATCAGCATCTGGAGCGACGGTCCCAATCAGCAAGATGAATGCACGATCCATTGGGCCAAATTCTCTGGACAAAGCGTACGGTCTGTGGTGCAAGCCACCATCACGTCTCGACAAGGATTTTCTGACCCATGGCCGATGCACCGCACCTGCTCATCGTGGAAGCCCGTTTCTATGAGGAAATTGCAGACGCTCTGAAAGAGGGTGCCGTAGACGCGCTCAAGGAGCACGGCGCCACCTATGATTGCGTCAGCGTTCCAGGCGTTCTTGAAATTCCGGCTGCCATCGCAATGGCGCTTGATGCCATGGGCGAGGGGAGTGCCGCCTATGACGGGTTTATTGCACTCGGATGCGTAATCCGCGGTGAGACAAGCCATTACGACATCGTTGCCATACAATCGGCACGTGCGATTATGGATCTCAGCGTCTCGGAATCACTCGCAATCGGCAACGGCATCCTGACAGTTGAAGATGAAGCCCAGGCCTGGGCACGCGCAAGAAAGAGCGAGAAGGACAAAGGCGGTGGAGCCGCGAAAGCAGCACTCGAAATGATTGCCCTGTCAGACAAGTTCGCAACGAGGAAATAATGACGGCAAAGGCGTCAAAGAACGAAGCCCCAAAGGGTGCGAACAAACGGGGCGCGGCGCGCCTTGCAGCTGTTCAGGCGCTCTATCAAATGGATCTGAGCGGAACAGGTCTTGCCGAAATCGTTGCCGAATATGAGGACGCACGCCTCGGTCAAACGGTCGATGGCGACCAGTATCGCGAAGCGGACGCGGCGTATTTCCGTTCAATTCTCGCGGGTGTTGTCGAAAACCAGCGCGAAATCGATCCGGAGATCCACTCGGCACTCAACGATGACTGGCCTTTGTCGCGCATCGATACGACCTTGCGCGCAGTCCTGCGCTGTGGAGCTTATGAGCTGATGCGCCGGACGGATGTACCGGCCCGCGTGATCATCACGGAATATGTCGATGTGGCGAAAGCGTTTTTCGAACGAGATGAAACACGCCTCGTCAACGGCGTCCTTGATCAGCTTGCCCGCCGGTATCGCGCCTCTGAATTTACAGCGTGAACCGCTTCCAAGATGGATAACGGCGGCGCCCTTTCCGAATTCGACCTGATCGCAAGCTATCTTCGTCCGCTGGCTATTGACGAAAATGCGTTCCAGCTAATGGACGACGCGGCGATATTGAGTGCGCCCGCGGGCTATGACCTGGTGGTCACAAAGGATCTGCTTGTTGCCGATGTTCATTTCTTCGCCGATGACCCCCCAGATCTCATCGCCCAAAAGGCTATCAGGGCCAATGTCTCAGACCTGGTTGCAAAAGGCGCAAAGCCATACCGCTATTCCCTGGGGCTGGGCTTTCCAGAACCGCCCACACCCGTTTTTATGGAGCGTTTCACCGCCGGTCTGAAACAGGACCAGGAGCTTTACGAAATTGGCTTGATCGGGGGCGACACGACCCGGGCACCGGGCGGATTGGTTGTATCCGTGACGGCCTACGGACTTTGCGAGAGCGGTCGGATGGTTACGCGGCTCGGAGCCAAACCGGGTGATTCCTTTTATGTGACCGGAACTTTAGGCGATGCGGCACTTGGGCTTATCGCACGAACGGACAAACGCCCGTTTCAAAGCTGCGATGCCGCCGACGTTACGCATGTGCTGAAATCTTATCTTCTGCCGGACCCGCCCGCAAAGGCCGCAGCCATCATTGCCGACTATGCAAGTGCTGCCATGGATGTATCCGATGGCGTCTTCGGCGATCTTGGCCACATCTGTCTCGCGAGCAATGTTACCGCGACCATTTACGAAGAGCTGCTACCATTGAGTGTGCCTGTTCAACGGATCCTCGCGAAATGTCCGGCGCTAAGAAAGCAAGCGCTTTCCGGCGGGGATGACTACCAGTGCCTTATGACAGTATCGCCCGCCAAAGAGGACCTGATGGCTGCAGCCTTTGAGGCGGAAGGTGTACAGATCACCCGAATTGGGCTTCTCGGCAGCGCGCGAGACGATGGATCAGAACCCGTTCGCGTGATGACGCAGGGCAGTCTCAAAGACCGCCCGGCAGGCTACCAGCACTTCTGAAAATTTGCGCAAGCTCAATGTTGGCTCGCCAGACGCATGAAAAAAGAGTAGAGCCTTAAGACACATAACGCGTACGGGGCAGGGGACGTGACGCAAACCGGACTTGATACTTCGCTGGATCATATTGACGACGAGGCCCGCATTGCCCGCCGCAACGTCTTTCTCTTGGCGTTTGCACAAGCGACACATTACGGGATAGCTCCGCTCGCCATGGCAGTCGGTGGCCTCGCGGGCCATTACCTGCTTGGTGCTGATAAGTCGCTTGCGACCTTGCCGATTACCGCCTTTGTACTCGGCCCATTGTTCGGCTCGATGCCAGCCGCGATGTTGATGCGCCAAATCGGCCGTAGATTTGGCTTCATGACGGGCGCGGCCTTTGGCTTCATCGGATCAGGCGGTGCCTGTTATGCCATTCTGATCAACTCCTTCCCACTCCTCTGCCTGTCAATGATGATGATGGGGGTCTCGGTCGGTTTTGCACAGCAGTACAGATTTGCCGCGGCCGATTACGGTTCGGCAGCCTTTCGAACAAAAGCGATTTCCTGGGTGCTCGCGGGCGGCCTTGCAGCAGCCGTTATCGGTCCGCAAATGGCGCTGTTCTTTGCCGATACGTTCGAGCCGATCCAGTTCGCGGGATCATTCGTCGGCGGCATGGTCTTGTCCGCAATCGGATTTATCGCCCTGTTCTTCCTGAAGGTTCCAGCCTCAACAGAAGTTCGCAAGGACGAAACAGCCGACACTAGTCCTGCACGTCCGCTTGCCGAAATCGCACGACAACCCCTTTTCATGATCGCGGTGATCTGCGGTGCGGCGAGCTATATGATGATGTCGCTCGTCATGACGGCAGCCCCGATTGCGATGCTCGCCTGCGGGTTTTCAACAGAAATGTCGACGCTTGGAATCCAGTGGCATGTCATGGCCATGTTCGGTCCAAGCTTCTTTACCGGCAACCTCATTGTCCGCTTCGGCCACGCGAAGATTATCGGCGCAGGAATGCTTCTTTATGTCATCTGCGGCGCAATCGCCCTTGCAGGGATAGAGCTCATCCACTTCTGGTCCGCGCTGATTGCGCTCGGGATTGCCTGGAACTTTGCCTTTATCGGGACAACCAGCCTCGTCACAAAGTGTTATCAGCCGTCAGAAAAGAATAAGGTTCAGGGATTGTTCGACACGATCATCTTTGCACTTGTCGGCGGAACGTCTTTGATGTCCGGTGTTTTGATGTCGGCCTATGGTTGGACGGTTGTTGTCGGAGTAATGGCACCCCTTATTCTACTTTGCACAGTCACACTTGCTCTTAGCCGGCGCAGACTGAGAGCGGTAACAGCTTAGACATCCGTCTGATCTTGCGTAGAAATCCCAAGAAAGCTCTTGAAAAAACCGCTTCATGCATTATGACTCGCGGCGCGTTCGCGGCAGCCGATTTCTCTGGCTGCCCTTTTTTCC
>JBCDCU010000226.1:0-6551 GCA_039181265.1 Pseudomonadota bacterium
GGAAGACGAGAACTCCAAAGGCTGAGAGGTAAGACCCGTAGGACGAAATCGCGTTCCATCCTGCAAAATGCATCCGGGTAGTCCACATAGTGACGTGGCATACCGGCGAGCCCAAGGAAGTGCTGCGGGAAGAAGACAACGTTCACGCCAACAAATGTGATCCAGAAGTGGGCACGGGCGATGAAGCTTGAATACATGTAGCCGGTCATTTTCGGGAACCAGTAATACCAACCGGCAAAGATCGCAAAGACCGCTCCAAGTGACAGAACATAATGGAAGTGAGCAACCACGTAATAGGTGTCATGATAAGCGCGATCGAGACCGGCATTGGCAAGCTGAACGCCCGTCACACCGCCAACCGTGAACAGGAAGATGAACCCGATCGCCCAGAGCATTGGCGTGCGGAACTCGATCGAACCACCCCACATTGTTGCAATCCAGGAGAAGATTTTCACGCCCGTCGGCACCGCGATCACCATGGTTGCGATCACGAAATAGGCCTGTGTGTCGACATCAAGGCCAACGGTAAACATGTGGTGCGCCCACACGATGAAGCCGACAACACCGATCGCCACCATCGCATAAGCCATCCCGAGGTAACCGAAGATCGGCTTCCTGGAGAAGGTGGAGACGATGTGGCTGATGATGCCGAAACCGGGCAGGATCAAGATGTAGACTTCCGGATGCCCGAAGAACCAGAACAGATGCTGGAAGAGGATCGGGTCACCGCCGCCGGCCGGAACGAAGAATGTTGTGCCGAAGTTACGGTCGGTAAGAAGCATGGTGATTGCACCTGCAAGGACCGGAAGCGAAAGAAGCAGCAGAAATGCTGTGACGAGCACGGACCACGCAAAAAGCGGCATTTTATGGAGCGTCATGCCGGGTGCGCGCATATTGAAGATCGTCGTGATAAAGTTGATGGCGCCGAGGATCGATGACGCCCCAGCAATGTGGAGCGACAGGATTGCAAGATCCATTGCCGGTCCCGGCAGAGCATCGCCACCGGTCAGCGGCGGATAGATAAACCAGCCCGACCCAACACCGTAGTTTCCGGCCGGCCCTGGTACAAACATTGACGCAACAAGCAGGATCAACGCTGGCGGCAGGAGCCAGAACGAGATGTTGTTCATGCGGGGGAATGCCATGTCCGGCGCCCCGATCATGATTGGAACGAACCAGTTGGCGAAACCGCCGATCAACGCGGGCATGACCATGAAGAAGATCATGATCAATCCGTGACCGGTCACAAACACATTATAGGTGTGCGGGTTCGAGAAGAACTGAAGACCCGGTTCCTGCAACTCCATGCGCATCGCAATCGAAAGCGCACCGCCAATGATGCCGGAAATGATCGCGAAGATGAGATAGAGCGTACCGATATCCTTGTGGTTCGTTGAGAAGAACCACCGCCTAAAAAAGCCCGGTTTGTGCTCGTCGTGATAGTCTGATGTGCTTGTCGCCGTCATGGTTTGTCACCTTTGACTTTTGTTTCGTCCGGTGGGCCCTCACGGGCCAACCTTTAAGTCTTTTACGCCGTCTAGTTGTTAGCCAGTTGCGTTGTGCCGTTTTCGCGGCGGATGTCGGCTGCGAGGGTCTCCCAGCCACTATCAATGTCCTCGGCAGCCGTGGCAGCCCAATTCTCGAAAGTCTCTTCGTCTACAACACGGACTGCGATCGGCATGAAGGCGTGATCCGTCCCGCAAATCTGGGAGCATTGGCCATAATAGAGGCCTTCTTTTTCGGCTTTGAACCAGAGCGAATTCAAACGTCCCGGTACAGCATCCATTTTAATGCCGAAAGACGGGACGGCAATGGCGTGAAGAACATCGGCTGACGTCATATCGAGCCGCACGACCTTGCCGACAGGAACGACCAATTCATTGTCGACAGCGAGGAGACGCGGATAATTGTCAATGCTCTCACCGCGCTCAGCAGCCTTTTCCTGGCGGAGCTGAAGAGAGACGTCAGGATCTTCCTTATCGTGAAGAATGGTCGAGATATATTCATCAATCTCGTAGTCAGGATACGCATAACCCCAATACCACTGATAAGCGACAACCTTAACGGTCACGTCAGGCTCGGGAAGCGTTTCCTGTTTGTAAAGGAGGCGAAGCGATGGCGCGACAATGACCATGAGGATTAGAATCGGAACAACAGTCCAGACCACCTCGATCGTCGTGTTGTGAGTCACCTTTGACGGTGTCGGGTTCTTGTCCGCGTTGAACTTCATGAAACAATAGACAAGCAAGCCCAGTACGAAGAGCGTAATGATCGTGATGATTGCAAGCGTGAAGTAATTCAGCCAGCGGATTTCATCCATGACCGGGGTCGCCGAGTCTTGAAGAGAGAGTTGCCAATCAACCGGTTGTTGCGCGAATGCGGTGGTTGAAAGGGCAACAGCGCATCCCAACACGCTCCCCGCAACAAGCACCTTCTTTGCGCGGTCTAAGATGGTTCGCACGTGATAACCTCCTGATGTGACGGTCCGTCCAGGCGTCCATAGCCCAGCCGCAGCTCGAAAAGCACCCCAAAATGCGACACAACCAACAAGTATTTTGTCCGTTGCGCGCGAAGGCGTTGTCTGAAACGAGCCCATCCAGACAACAGAAAAGAGCAATCACAGTTTTAAAATTAGAATGCCCCTGACGATATGCGGCTTGATGGCTTGCGACATTATGTGCAAACGCATCGGGAAATGCGTACACACCACTGAAGCGCAGACTTTCGCAATAACGAACCGTCTGCTTGCCATAAACCCCCAAGGCCGCAGTCGCGCTTCTGCTTCAATCACATTCAGTTTGCAAGGACAATAGCTTTTTGACACATCCGAGACGATATTGTGTCGAATTGACGAGGCTAACGATTGAGTCGTGCGCACCTTCCGATTGCGATCATATTTGCCCCAAAAGGTGCGAAACCTTGTGAAATCACCCCGATTCGTTTTACGCAGAACGACAGGCGGCTTTGAATTGCAACGCCATCTAAGGAGGATGCGAACCGCATGCGCAATCATTCTACAATCTCCGGAATCCGTTTTAACAAAGCCAGGTTGACTCTTTTTTTCTTGGCCAGCCTTTCAGCAATTATGATTGTCGTCGGGTTTTCAGCCGATCCATCCAAAGCGCAAGGACAGGTGCGCGAGGTGCACGGCGAATGGGAGATCAGGTGCGAGACGCCTCCTGGTGCACCGAAAGAGAGCTGTTCCATGATCCAGTCAGTGGTCGCAGAAAACCGCAAGGATATCGGCCTCACTGTAATCGTGCTCAAGAGCGCCGACGGAAAAGCGACCATTCTACAGGTTCTTGCGCCGCTTGGTGTGCTTCTTCCGTCTGAACTCGGGCTTTTCCTGGACGCCGAGGATCATGGCCGAGTGCGTTTTTTGAAATGCACGATTGCCGGTTGCTTCGCGCAAGTTTTCATGGACGACAAACTCATTGGGGAATTTGAAAGCGGTAATCTCGCAACCTTCACCATCTTCCAAACACCGGAAGAAGGGATTGGGATCCCGATTCGCCTTGATGGTTTCAAAGAAGCCTATGCAGCCCTAAATAACTTATGAGATGTGGCTCCAAACGAGCTGACTAAGACGTGACCTTACAGAAAGGCCCCTGATGACCGACGCACCTTCCGCCGATCTTTCCTTATTCGAAGTCAGTGACTTGAGCCGCGACCAGGCAACAAGCATGGTGGGGGACGCCCTCGCGAATGCCGATGACGGTGAGCTCTTCATGGAATATGCACAGTCCGAATCCCTGCTCTTTGACAACGGTCGGCTCAAATCCGCGTCGTTTAACACGGACCGGGGCTTTGGACTGAGAGCTGTTGCGGGCGAGGCTGCGGGATACGCCCATTCCGGAGACATTTCCGTCGCCGCTCTGGAACGCGCCGCAGATGCCGTCCAGGCGGTTCAGTCCGGGTATTCCGGGTCTTATGCGGATGCGCCGGTCCGTACCAACCGCGTCCTTTACAGTTCCGACAATCCGATCGGTGCTCCAAGTTTCGAGGAGAAAGTGAAACTCCTCGAGACGATAGACGCCTATGCGCGCGACAAGGATGAGCGTGTGCGTCAGGTCACAGCATCGCTTGCTGCAAGCTGGCAGGTCGTCGAAATCCTGCGCGGCGATGGACACTACGTGCGCGACGTGCGCCCTATGGTCCGGGTCAATGTTTCCGTCGTGGCCGGTGAGGGCGACCGCCAGGAAAGCGGCAGCCACGGAATGGGCGGCCGGTCAGCGTTTTCAGATTTTATTGCAGAGACCGACTGGCAAGGTGCCGTTGATGAGGCGCTACGCCAGGCGCTCGTCAATCTTGACGCAGTCCCGGCACCTGCGGGCGAACTCGACGTGGTTCTTGGCGCTGGTTGGCCGGGAATCCTCCTCCACGAAGCGGTCGGCCATGGCCTTGAAGGCGATTTCAACCGGAAGAAAACATCCGCGTTCGCCGGCCTCATGGGCGAACAGGTCGCATCGAAAGGCGTTACCGTTATCGATGACGGCACTCTGTCCGACCGGCGCGGCTCGCTGTCTGTCGATGACGAAGGCACACCCACCAACCGTACGGTTCTGATCGAAGACGGGCGGCTTGTTGGCTATATGCAAGACCGGCAGAATGCACGGCTTATGGGTGTTGCGCCGACTGGAAACGGTCGAAGGCAGTCATATTCGCACATTCCAATGCCGCGGATGACAAATACGATCATGACGGCGGGCGACAAGGATCCTGATGAGATCATCTCTTCTGTGAAAAACGGCCTCTACGCAGTTTCCTTTGGTGGCGGCCAAGTCGACATCACTTCGGGCAAATTCGTCTTCCAATGCACCGAGGCCTACATGCTGGAAGACGGCAAAATCGGCGCTCCCGTCAAAGGTGCAATGATTATCGGCAACGGACCGGACGCCATGCGCCGCGTCCCCATGGTTGGAAACGACATGAAACTCGACCCGGGCATCGGCACTTGCGGCAAGCAGGGTCAGGGCGTGCCGGTCGGCGTTGGCCAACCAACGCTCAGAATTGACGCCATCACTGTCGGCGGCACAGCGGTTTGACGGGCCTCGGGACTATCCAATAACATGAGAAAGCCGGTGCAATGAGCGACGTCATTCTTCACCACTATCCCCCTTCTCCGGTTTCGGAGAAAATCAGGGTCGCCTTCGGCATCAAGAAAATGGCGTGGCGCTCGGTTGAGCAAAACCGGCTTCCGGACCGTCCCGAGCTTTTCGCCATGACCGGTGGCTATCGGCGGATACCCGTGATGCAGATCGGCGCGGATATTTACTGCGACACACAATTGATTTTTGCGGAACTCGAAGCAAGGAAACCGGAGCCGACATTATTTCCCAACGATTCGGGTGGAATGCCGTTTGCCGTCTCGCGGTGGACCGATCATGAGCTATTCGGCCTCGCTTTCAGGATTGCTTTTGCTCCCGTGCGCGATGAACTGCCGGGTGCCCTGGTGAACGACAGAGCACGCCTTTACCTTGGCCCCGATGGAGATTTGGCCAAGGAAATGAAGGACCTTCCTCACACACTCGCCCAATTTCGGGCTCAACTGGGATGGGTCGACACGTGTTTGAATTCCCGCCCGTTTCTGCTTGGCGACGCGCCGTCCATGCCCGATACCCTTTGCTGGTTCATTTATTGGCTGATCCGCGCCCGATATGCGGAAGCAGGTACGTTCCTTGCGGAATTTGACAATCTCGCCGCCTGGGCAAAGCGCATTGAAGCTCTTGGCCATGGCGATGCCACCGACACGACACCGGCTGAAGCGCTCGAAATCGCGAAAAACGCTGAACCTTCCGTTGGTGAACAGGAAGATCCGCGCGACCCGCAAGGTTTGAAAGTCGGCATGAAGGCAAGCGTCGCACCACTCACGGATAGCGGTGAGACTGCCGTAGCCGGAACGATCCGATTTGTGAGCCGAGACCGGATCGCGCTTGTTCGCTCCGATTCGGCCTGCGGAACGGTCGCCATCCATTTTCCGCGGGTCGGCTATCGGGTTACAATCGAGAATTGAGCGTCACGGATAGAGACGTTGACGCGTCCAGCCGCTATCCGGATTTGAGCGCGTGAATACGAGGCGGTCGTGGAGCCTGAAATCGGCTTCGCGCCAAAATTCAATATAGAGCGGCTTCACTCTCGTGCCGGACCAATGCGGTGGGCGCGGAATGTCATCTCCCGGATACCGCGCCTCAATCGTGGCAACCTTATCCATAAGGGCCTCACGGCTTTGAAGTTCTCTCGATTGCTGCGACGCCCATGCCCCTATCCGGCTGAGCCGGGGACGCGACTCGAAATAGGCGTCGGCTTCAGCGTCATCGACCGATTCTGTCAAACCTCTGATTCGGATTTGACGGCGGACACTCTTCCAATGAAAGTTCAAAGCCGCTTTTCCGCTACCGAGAACTTCGACGCCTTTGGCGCTTTCCAGATTTGTGTAGTAGACAAACCCCTTCTCATCCCAGCTTTTGAGCAACACTATGCGGACATTTGGCATGCCGTCGTGATCGACACTGGACAAAGTCATCGCATTTGGGTCATTAATCTCTTGGGAC
>JBCDCU010000227.1:0-6383 GCA_039181265.1 Pseudomonadota bacterium
AGCCCTTCGTAAACAGACGCCTGCCTTGTCTCCCCACCATTAACCGGAGGCAGAATAGGGGACCGTTCCTGGGCAGAAAGCGCGGAAAGCGCTTCGTCATACATGTTGTGGTCATCGGCGTGGATCACCGGTTGGATCACCGAAACCTCTGGAATTTCTGCAAAAGCGGCGAGGGTTTGGGCAATGATCGCCCGCCCACCGATCTTGCGATATTGTTTTGGTCCCCGGTCCGGTTCACCCGCGACCCGAGCACGAGATCCTCGACCGGCAGCTACGATGACGACAGCGATTTTTGTCAAACTTTTCAATTCCGGTATTGCTTTGGTTGACTTGGCTTAGCTGGATCTGGCGGCTCCGGCAAGTGGCGCTTTTCGATCAAGTCGCCGTTAATCCCAATCTGGGAAAAGGGAAACCTCACGCTTGCTGAATCCAGCAAACTGATTATTATGTGTGCAGTTGAATTCGCGCATAAAAATTATGCACGACAAAGCGAGTCAGGCTTTGATTTCAGTTGGAAATGTAACAATCAGAAACCCGGTTTTTCTGGCACCCATGTCGGGGGTGAGCGATCTGCCGTTCCGTCAGATTGCGTGGGCAGAGGGCGCGGGACTTGTGGTTTCGGAGATGATCGCGAGCGAGCAGCTGGCGCGCGGCGAAGATGAGGCGCTGCTTAAGCTCAAGGGTGAGGGTATCGATCCGCATGTCGTTCAACTTGCAGGCCGCGAGGCGAGATGGATGGCCCTTGGCGCGAAGATGGCGCGCGATTCCGGGGCCGACATCATCGATATCAATATGGGATGTCCTGCAAAGAAAGTGACGGGCGGTCTGTCCGGGTCTGCGCTCATGCGTGATCTGGATCATGCTTTGACATTAATAGAGGCAACAGTTGATGCCGTGGATTGCCCAGTGACCCTGAAGATGCGTCTCGGATGGGATCCGACATCCATTAATGCGCCAGAGCTTGCCCGCCGCGCGGAAGATGCCGGCGTTCAAATGATCACTATCCATGGGCGGACCCGTTCCCAGTTTTACAAAGGGACAGCCGATTGGCGCGCGATCAGAGCAGTGAGCGAAGCCGTTTCGGTTCCAGTGATCGCTAATGGCGATGTTCGATCCGTAGAAGACGCCTGCAGTATCTTGGACGTATCCGGGGCGGACGGTGTTATGATCGGGCGCGGTGCCTACGGGAAACCATGGCTTCCGGGTCACGCAGCCAGGTACTTGGCCGATAAAACGGAGAGTGCTGCGCCGCACGGGTCAGAGCTCTCTGATCTCGTATTGGCCCACTATCAGGCTCTCCTATCGCATTACGGCCCTTATCTTGGATGTCTTTGCGCCCGCAAACATCTTTCCTGGTATCTCGATGCTGCTGACCCTGACGTCGTTTTCGTTTCTCAGGAAGAGCGTAAAGCCCTTTTGACCGCGAAAGACCCACCTGTCGTTGAGCGGCAAATACCCGAGCTCTTCTCACGTATTGGCCCCCCGCAAACCGGTCTGGTGAGGGCGGCATGAGCACAGGAAAAAGAGCCACCGGTGCCCAGAAAAACCCTGTGCCGACGTCGGGTGACTTCGGTGCAGTCCTGAACGCGCTGCCGAATCCGGTCGTTCTGGTCGGGTTAAACAATGAGATCCTTTACGGAAATTACGCCGCGCAAGCGTTCTTTCAGGCTGGCTTGAGCGGCCTGCGGCGCATGACGCTGGATGAGCTCTTGCCATTTGGGAGCCCGGTTCTATCGCTGATCCCTCAGGTTCGTGAACGGCGCGGCCCGGTCAATGAATATCGTGTCGATATCGGTACGCCCAAAACAGGTGGCGAACGTTTGGTCGATGTGTTTGCAACGCCACTTGATACCGGCACTCAAGACGTTGTCGTGACCTTTCAGGAACGCACCATTGCGGACAAGATTGATCGACAATTGACCCATCGAAGTGCTGCGAGAAGTGTGACCGGCCTTGCATCCATGCTGGCCCACGAGATCAAAAACCCGCTCTCGGGCATCAGGGGGGCTGCACAACTTCTCGAAGATTCCGCTTCTGACCAAGACAAGGCGCTGACACGGCTCATTACCGAAGAAGCCGACCGGATCGTCAACCTGGTTGATACGATGGAAGTCTTTTCCGATGAGCGTCCAATTGAGCGTGAGGCGGTCAACGTTCACACGGTAACCGATCACGTCATCCAGGTTGCGGAAAACGGTTTTGCCCGGGGGATGAAGATCACGAAACTCTACGATCCGTCATTGCCCCCAGTTCTCGCCAACCGCAATCAGCTCATTCAGGTCTTCCTCAATCTCGTGAAGAATGCCAGCGAAGCCTGCGAAGGGGTCGGTGATCCGGAAATCACGATTACATCAGCCTACCGGCCCGGTGTCAGGATTTCGGCATCCGGCAGCGATCAGCGGATCGCTTTGCCGATGGAGTTTCGCGTCATTGATAACGGGCGCGGCGTCCCGGAGGATCTTCATCCTCACCTGTTTGATCCGTTCATCACCACGAAAACCAATGGAAAGGGCCTTGGCCTCGCACTGGTCGCAAAGATCATCGGCGATCATGGCGGCGTGATCGAGTGCCAATCGCAACCCAAACATACCGAGTTCAGAATTCTCCTTCCTCCCTTCAAGGAGACAAGAAACGCAAAAGGAAGCTCACATGTCTAAGGGCCAGATACTCGTCGCAGACGATGACAGCGCCATTCGGACCGTTTTGAACCAAGCCCTTTCCCGGGCGGGCTACGAAGTTCGGCTGACCTCTAATGCCGCGACACTCTGGCGATGGGTGGCGGAAGGCGAGGGCGATCTCATTATTACCGATGTGATCATGCCGGATGAGAATGCCTTTGATCTGCTGCCGCGGATCAAGCGCGCGCGCCCTGATATTCCAATCATCGTCATGAGTGCTCAAAATACCTTCATGACAGCCATCAAGGCGTCCGAGCGTGGTGCCTATGAATATCTTCCGAAGCCGTTTGATCTGACTGAACTGACGTCCATCATAGGCCGTGCGCTATCCGAGCCGAAGACGCAGATTTCGCGCGGTCATGGCGATAACAGCAATGAGAATATGCCGCTTGTCGGACGCTCCAATGCCATGCAGGAAATTTACCGGATCCTGGCGCGGCTCATGCAGACCGATCTGACAGTGATGATCTCCGGCGAATCCGGGACCGGAAAAGAACTCGTCGCCCGGGCTCTGCATGATTACGGGAAACGCAAGCACGGTCCATTTGTCGCCATCAATATGGCAGCAATCCCGAGGGATTTGATCGAAGCCGAACTGTTTGGTCACGAAAAAGGAGCATTCACTGGAGCACAACATCGTGCCAGCGGCCGGTTTGAACAGGCAGATGGCGGGACCCTCTTTCTCGACGAAATCGGCGATATGCCGATGGAAGCCCAAACGAGGCTGTTACGTGTTCTCCAGCAAGGCGAATATATGACGGTTGGCGGACGTACGCCGATCAAAACGGAAGTGCGTATCGTCGCCGCGACAAACAAGGATTTGCGCCAGCTCATCAATCAGGGTCTGTTTCGCGAGGATCTGTTTTTCCGCCTGAACGTCGTGCCGATCCGGTTGCCTCCGCTCAGAGAGCGGGTCGAAGATATTGGGGATCTTGTCCATCATTTCTTCCGTCAGGCTGAGGTTGAAGGCCTTGGGTCAAAACAGATTGAAAAGGCTGCTTTGGAACGTCTGAAACGGCATCATTGGCCGGGCAATATCCGCGAGCTTGAGAACCTTGTCCGCAAGCTCGCCGCCCTGTGTCCAGAAGACGTGATCACCGAGGCGATCGTCTCGTCTGAGTTCGATCAGATCGACGAACCGGCTTTGATGCGCATGGCGGATGAAGAAGCACCGACCTTGTCTGGCTCAATCGAGCAGCACCTTGCCAACTATTTCAACGAATTCGGTGACAGCCTGCCGCCTCCGGGTCTTTATCACCGGTTGCTCCGCGAGCTTGAATATCCATTGCTCACCGCGACCCTGTCGGCGACCAGAGGAAATCAGATCAAGGCAGCGGAACTTCTGGGCGTAAACCGAAATACGCTGAGAAAGAAAATCAAAGATCTCCAGATTCCGGTTATCCGGATGTCCAGCTAGCGGTGCTCGCACAAGTCTCTCACGGCTTCACATATTTGAGATCGATTTGTGTGTCTTCTATGTAACAAATAGTGTTGCATATTGACCGCAAATCTCTTAACCGACACACTGTGTTGATGCAAATTAGGCGACGAAGTGGCCAAAGGGTCACTGGTGTGCTCATTGTGGAACGGTTCAATCATTGACGGACACTCACGGCGTGGCTCCAACGGGTGCTGAAAAGCCAAAAGGGCGTTCAGTTTTTTCGCGAATATTCTCGCGAAAGATCGGCCTCGGGCTTGTCATATTCTCTATTCTGGCGACCGGTCTCGGCTTTGCGATTCTCATGGGCTTTACCCCGATCGCGCCCGATCAGACCGTTACGCTCACGATCGCGCTCGTTATCGCGGGCCTGATCGTCGCCCTGACGATTGCCGTGTTGTTCGAAGTTTTCCGGCTTTTGCGCGCGCGCCAGAAAAAACGGGTCGCGGCTCGCCTGCATATCAGAATCGTCAGTCTTTTCGCAGTCATTGCGGCCATACCAGCCGTTATCATCGCGATCATTGCGTCGATCACCCTCGATATTGGTCTCGATCGTTGGTTCTCAGACCGCACCCAACGTATCGTCCAATCGTCTATTACGGTTGCGCAATCCTACCTTAATGAGCATGCGAGATTTCTTGTTGCGGACCTCGACGCCGTCGCGCGCGACTACGACCGACTGCGTTTTCGACTTTTGAATAGCGAAGCGCAGACCATTGCCTTCCTTACGACCCAGGCGCGTGTTCGCAACATTCCGCACCTTAAGATTATTGATCGACAGGGAACAGAAATAGCCAGCGCAAACGTGGGATCACCTCGAGAGTGGCCTAAAGCGCCCGATGCAGTGATTGAAAATGCGGCTTCGAAATTCGAACGGGTTCCAATCCTGATCAGCCCCGGTCGAACGGAAAATCTTGTTGGTGTTCTGATGCGCCTCAACGCGCTCGATGACCAATATCTTTACGCGATCCGCGCCGTCGATCCGGAAGTCGTGCGGTATTTGAGGGACGCAGAAGAAAATGCCGCGGAATACTCATCCTTAAGGGAGGGACGTGCGGGATCCCAGATCGCCTTTGCGCTTCTTTATCTCGGCGTTGCACTTGTCCTGGTCGTATCATCGGTTTGGCTTGCAATCAGTTTCGCGGATGGTCTTGTCAATCCGATCCGGCAGTTGATGACCGCAGCCAATGCGGTTTCCAAAGGGGATCTGAATGTTCAGGTGCCAGTTCGTAAACGAGAGGGCGATATCGGGACGCTGAGCGAAACCTTCAACGTTATGACGGCGCAATTGTCGGAGCAGCGTCAGGAACTGCTGAAAACCAATACTAAACTCGACGAACGACGCAGGTTTATTGAGACGGTCCTATCCGGAGTTTCTGCTAGTGTCGTCGGTCTCTCCGCAGAAGGCCGTGTCGAGGTCATTAACAGCTCGGGCCTTGCCCTTTTCGGCATCGAAGAAAGCGTGATTATCGGGCAACCACTTGAAGCCGTTGTCCCGGAACTTGCTGCTTTGCTCGAAGAGTCCCGTGATGGATCGCGTGATGAACATAACGCGCAAATCTCGCTCATTCGGCAAGGACAGGAGCGGACGGTCAATGCCCGCATGACGCGCACTGCGTCTGGCAGGGACTCGGAAGGGTTCGTACTGACGCTGGATGATATTACAGATCTTGTGACGGCCCAACGGACCTCTGCATGGGCGGACGTGGCGCGTCGTATTGCTCACGAGATCAAGAATCCGCTGACACCGATCCAGTTGTCTGCTGAGCGTTTACGCCGCCGTTTCGGTCGCGATCTTGAGGAAAAGGATCAGGAGGTTTTCGACAAATGTACCTCCACGATCGTTCGTCAGGTTGGCGACATCGGGAGGATGGTTGACGAATTTTCGAGTTTCGCAAGGATGCCGAAGCCGACATTTGTCAAAGCGGACTTGCGCGATTGCCTGAAAGAGGCGGTTTATCTCCGGGAAGTCGCACAGCCTGAGATCGAGTTTACGACAGACTTACCCGATGAACCGCTTCACGCCTATTTCGATGAACGGCTGTTTTCTCAGGCGATCGGTAACCTGATCAAGAATGCCGGTGAAGCGGTAGAGGCTGTGGCGGCACAGGAAGGATATAAGGGCTGTATTTCGGTCACCGGCAGGGCCAATGGAGAAGACCTTGTTATCGAGATTACAGATAACGGGAAGGGGTGGCCAAAAGAAAACCGCAACAAACTGTTGGAGCCCTATATGACGACCCGAAAAAAAGGGACAGGGCTCGGGC
>JBCDCU010000228.1:0-6311 GCA_039181265.1 Pseudomonadota bacterium
GATCCGTTTTAGTCTATGTTAACGCTTTGAAGCAAAACTGCGGTCACGAAGGACGGCAAAAGCCGCGCCCATGCAGACAAACTGGCGTGACCGATGGACGATTTACTCCAAGAATTCCTGACTGAAACCAACGAGAGCCTCGACGTTGTCGACGTTGAGCTTGTTCGCTTCGAGCAAGAACCGAATAACGCTCAAATTCTCGATAACATCTTCCGTCTCGTTCACACCATTAAAGGTACGTGCGGTTTTCTCGGTCTTCCCCGCCTCGAATCGCTGGCTCATGCTGGCGAAACACTCATGGGGAAATACCGGGACGGTAAGCCCGTTACCGAAGAGGGTGTTTCTTACATACTTCAGTCGATTGACCGGCTCAAAGAAATTCTTGAAGCCTTGGAACAGAATGATGGTGTTGAGCCGGAAGGCAGCGACGATGATCTGATTGATGTCCTCAATCGAATCAGCATGGCCTCCGATGATGATGCGGGTGCTTCGCCAGAACCTGAGGCGGAAGCTGCCGAAGAGGCAGTGGCAGAAGAAGCCGCGGTCGAAGAAGAGGAAGAAGAGTCTGTTCAGGAACTCCAGCGTGAGTTGCGTCCTGGAGAGGTCTCCCTTGAAGAGCTTGAGCGTGCCTTCCAGGAAACGGAAGTAGAAGTCGAAACACCTGCGGCTCCCGCTGCGCCGGCCGCACCGGAAAAGCCTGCGAAACCTGCAGCTGCTGCCCAGAGCAAGTCGTCTGATGAAGCGAGCGGTGACAACAAGTCTTCCGTTTCGACACAATCTCTACGCGTCAATGTCGACACTCTTGAAGACCTGATGACGATGGTCTCTGAGCTTGTGCTGACGCGCAACCAGCTTCTTGAAATCGTACGCCGCCACGAAGATTCAGAATTCAAGGTCCCCCTTCAGCGCCTGTCAAATGTGACTGGAGAGCTGCAGGAAGGGGTAATGAAGACCCGCATGCAGCCGATCGGCAACGCCTGGCAGAAATTACCGCGGATCGTGCGCGACCTTGCCAATGAACTCGGTAAAGACATCGACCTGAAAATGCTGGGCGCGGAAACCGAACTCGACCGGCAAGTTCTGGATATGATCAAGGATCCGCTCACTCACATGGTGCGGAACTCTGCCGATCACGGTCTTGAAACCCGCGAGGACCGCCAGAAAGCCGGTAAGCCGGAAAAAGGTGTGGTGACGCTCTCAGCCTACCATGAAGGCGGACATATCATCATCGAGATTTCCGATGATGGGCGCGGTCTCAATGTTGAGAAGATCAAGCGCAAAGTTATCGACAATGGGCTGGCAACCGAGGCCGAAATCGAAGCCATGCCGGAAAGCCAGGTCCATAAGTTCATTTTCCACGCAGGGCTTTCAACCGCCGAAAAAGTGACCTCTGTGTCCGGTCGTGGCGTTGGCATGGATGTTGTCCGCAACAACATTGAGCTCATCGGTGGTACCGTTGACGTGAAATCGACGACGGGCAAAGGCTCGACTTTCATCATCAAGATCCCGCTGACACTGGCGATTGTGTCTGCGCTTATCGTCGAAGCAGCCGGCGACCGCTTCGCAATCCCACAATTGTCGGTGGTGGAACTCGTTCAGGCTGAATCGAATTCGGAACACCGTATTGAGCACATCAAGGACACGCCCGTTCTGAGATTGCGCAACAAGCTTCTGCCGCTTGTGCCACTCGGTAAGCTTCTTGGCATTCGTAACGAAAACATCAGCAGCGAAGAACTGGCAGAAAAGCCGGAAGATGCTGGTTTTATCGTGGTTATGCAGGTCGGTTCGCAAACATTCGGCGTGGTCGTCGATGGTGTGTTCCATACCGAAGAAATTGTTGTGAAACCAATGTCTTCGGCGCTGCGCAACATAAACATGTTCTCAGGTAACACGATCTTGGGTGATGGATCGGTCATTATGATCGTTGACCCGAACGGTGTTGCTAATGGTGTAAGCGCTGGCGTGGCTGAAGAGCTAAACGCCATGGAGGATGCGAATCAGGTTGCCGTCACCAACGACAATCCAACGACGTCTCTCTTGCTTTTCCGTGCGGGCACCGATGTTCCAAAAGCCGTTCCGCTCTCGCTGGTCACCCGCCTTGAAGAAGTCGCTGTCACCGAAATCGAGAATTCAAACGGTCGCGAGCTTGTCCAGTATCGTGGCACGCTCATGCCGCTCGTTCACATCAGCCAGTCTTATCAGCGCAAGGCGGAAGGCACGCAGCCCATGCTCGTCTTCTCTGATGCCGGTCGTTCGATGGGGCTCGTTGTCGATGAGATCGTCGATATCGTCGACGATCACCTCGAGATCGAGGTTACGACTGATGAAGCCGGGCTGTTGGGCTCAGCCGTCATCAAAGGTAAAGCCACCGAAATCATCGATATCGGACATTTCCTGCCAATGGCATTCGATGACTGGTTTACGGCCCGCGATGTAACGCCGTCGCAATCGAAGCGCCGTCTTCTGTTTGTTGATAGCTCGGAATTCTTCCAGAATATGCTTCAGCCCGTAATGTCGGCTGCCAATTTCGTGGTGAAGGTTGTGTCCAGTGTCGATGAAGCGATTGAAGTTCTCGATGGTGGGGTATTCTACGACGTGATTGTCAGCGATGTTGAAATGCGGGGCAAGAACGGTTTCGATCTCGCAAAGGCGATCGAAGGTACCCCGGCTTACGGCAAACCGGCAATGATCGCGATTTCATCCGTCTGCACACCGTCGCTCGTCGCGCGTTGCAGAGAGCATAACTTCGACGATTTCGTCGCAAAATTCGACCGCCCGGGACTGATCTCCGCCCTGAAGGAGCAGACCAGTGAGCAGGAGCTTGCAGCATGACCGAAGACGAACAGGTTTCATCCGATCTCATCCAATATGTGACCGTCGTGATCGGCGGTCAGTTGTTCGGGCTACCGATCAACAAAGTCCATGATGTCTTCATGCCGGACAGCATTACTCGCGTTCCGCAGTCCGAGCCAGAAATTGCAGGTGTACTTAATCTGCGCGGTCGTATCGTAACCGCGATCGACATGCGTCAGATGCTTGGTGTGGAAGATTCCAGCTCTGGTGAAAACAAGATGGCTGTCGGTATCGACTACAAAGGTGAGTCGTATGGCTTCATCATCGATCGAGTCGGAGAGGTGTTGAACCTCTCCATTGAGAGCCGGGAATCCAATCCATCAAACCTGGACCGGCGTTGGACGAACATCTCCGCAGGTGTTCACCGCCTTGATGGTGAACTCATGGTCATACTTGATGTCGAGCGTGTGCTCGGGGGCATGATGGCGCGCATTGCGGCTTAAGGGGAGCCGTAACGGCTAGTTAGGGTGAAACATGAAAAACTGCCTTGTTGTCGATGATTCCAGCGTGATCCGGAAAGTGGCGCGCCGCATTCTTGAAGATCTAAGCTTCGACATTACGGAGGCCGAGGATGGCGAGAAGGCGCTAAGTGCCTGCGAGGCAACTATGCCAGACGCGATCCTTCTTGACTGGAACATGCCGGTCATGGATGGCCTCGAATTCCTGTCCGCACTTCGGGACATGCCCAATGGCGATAAGCCACAAGTCGTTTTCTGCACCACAGAAAACGATGTGAGCCACATCGCAAAGGCCATTCGCGCGGGTGCCAACGAATACATTATGAAGCCCTTTGACCGCGAAATTTTGCAATCGAAATTTCAGGAAGTCGGGCTGATCGACTGATTGAATCTCAAAACTGGCCCTGCCAGTTTTTTATCCGGAGCCCCTTATGCATCAGACCACCCAATTATCGGCACCGCGCGCATCGGGAAGTGAAAAGATCAAGGTCATGCTTGTCGACGATTCAGCCGTGGTTCGCGGGTTGATGTCGCGCTGGCTAGAGCCTGAAGTGAATATTGAAATTGTGGCCCGTTCGCGCAATGGCCTGCATGCTCTGAAAGATGCCGAACAGACGAAACCGGACATTATCGTACTCGATATCGAAATGCCGGAAATGGATGGTTTAGAAGCTCTCCCGCTTCTGTTAAAGGCGTCTCCTGGTGTCCGTATTCTGATTGCCTCAAGCCTATCTCAACGCAACGCAAAGATCAGCTTGACTGCACTTTCTAAGGGCGCCCATGATTACGTCCCCAAGCCGTCAACGAACAGCGGCCTGACGACATCGGACGATTTTCGCAGCGAGCTTATCACCAAGATCAATGCATTGTGCGGTAGCCGTGGAGCGTCTCAGGCTGCGGCGGCACCTCGTCCTGCGGTAGCGCGCACTCCTGCTCCGGCTCCTGAAACGTCGCGAACTAAGGCACCGATTACTCCTTCGTTCGGTAAACAAGAGTCAGGTGGCTCGGGAAGCCTGATCAGGCCGTTTAACAATCGTAAGCCCGAGATCCTCTGTATTGGAAGCTCGACTGGTGGGCCGAGAGCGGTTCAGACGCTTCTTGCAGGACTGGCGCCGGCGTTACAGTCCATCCCTGTCGTCATTACCCAACATATGCCGAAAGCATTCACCTCCGTATTTGCAGAACACCTTGAAAAGGCATCCGGTCTCAAGGTGAGCGAAGCAAGCGATGGTGAAGCCGTAAAGGCGGGACAGATTTATGTCGCTCCAGGTGATCGTCACATGCTCTTCAAGCGTGGAGCTTCCGGCCTGGAAGTGGTTCTGGACGATGGTCCGGAAGTGAATTTTTGTAAGCCCGCGGTCGATTGCATGTTCGATTCTGCCGTTAAGCTCTTCGGCGCCTCAACTCTCGGTGTTGTGATGACCGGAATGGGGAATGATGGTGCCAAAGGATCAGAAACAATTGTCGGCGCAGGCGGCAATGTGATCGTTCAAGATGAAGCGTCCAGTATTGTCTGGGGAATGCCGGGCGCGTGTTACAAAGCAGGAGTTTGTGCCGGTGTATTTCCTCTGGATGATCTCGCCGGAAAACTGACCCGTATTATCAGGGAAGGGCGCCTATGACGCCGCAAACCTTTTCATTCTTTGCAGATTTCCTCTACCAAAGATCCGGCCTGAGCCTGGCACCGGAAAAGGAATATCTGCTTGAGAACCGTATTGCTGGCGTGTTGCGTAAGCACTCTTTCGCATCATTCGAAGATCTGGCGGCCCGGTTAAAAACAAAGCCCAATGATAGCGTCGCACATGATGTTGTTGAGGCCATGTCCGTGACGGAGACATCGTTCTTCCGCGACCGCAACCCGTTCGATCATTTCGTAAAAATCATGCTCCCGCACCTTGCTGGAAGCCGTGGGCCGTCCGAGACGATCAGGATCTGGAGTGCCGCGGCCTCATCCGGGCAGGAAGCGTATTCGCTGGCGATGCTCTCACTTGAGAACAGAGGTCTGCTTCAGGGGCGAAAAGTTGAAATTACCGCGACGGACATCTCTCCGAATGTCTTAGAGAAGGCAAAGGCCGGGCTCTACAGCCAGTTTGAGGTTCAACGCGGCATGCCAACGCAATATCTGCTTAAATATTTTGAGCAGAAAGGCGACATGTGGGCCGTGACCCCTGATGTAAAGGCGCTTGTCAATTTCCAGCCTTTCAATCTGATGTCTTCGTTCGCGGCAATGCCGCGTTTTGACATCGTGTTTTGCCGAAACGTGTTGATTTATTTTGACATTGAGACCAAGGGCAAAGTGCTTGAGAAAGTCGGCTCGATCCTTCAACCGGACGGCTTCATGCTTCTGGGTAGCGCGGAAACGACAATGGGTGTGAGTGACGCGTTCCACCCTGATCCGGCAATTCGCTCGCTTTATCGAAAAGCGGATTATGCAGTCAAAGAAAAGATGTCCGCTTAGACACAATCACTGCATCGATCTTCATGTTTAATGTCAGCCTTCGCTTTTGCGGAGGCTTTTTCATGCCGGCGGTCGGCCGCCAGAGCTGACATTACGCGGGTTGATGTGAGACGTAAAAAAGCCCCGTTCGTTTCTAGAACGGAGCTTTTTCTAAAAAGCTTGTTTTCAGCGACTCAGATCACGCGGATTCGCGAATTTCTTCTTCCGCTGGTTCGCGTAAGACGTATCCGCGCCCCCAAACCGTTTCGATATAGTTTGCGCCGTCTGTTGCAGTTGCAAGCTTCTTGCGAAGCTTACAAATAAACACGTCGATGATCTTCAGCTCCGGTTCGTCCATCCCGCCATAGAGATGGTTGAGGAACATTTCCTTGGTAAGCGTTGTGCCTTTCCGCAAGGATAGAAGCTCAAGCATTTGATATTCTTTGCCGGTCAGGTGAACACGCTGACCATTGACCTCGACCGTCTTGGTATCGAGGTTGACGCGTAGATCACCCGTCGTAATGACTGATTGAGCATGACCTTTGGAGCGCCGTACGATCGCA
>JBCDCU010000229.1:0-6299 GCA_039181265.1 Pseudomonadota bacterium
CGACCGGCAGATGTGGCAGCGGGTAGATCTTGACGATATCTCCCATCACTTCGTCCATGCCCTTTAGGCAGGCGAGGTTATTGGTGCCGTCAATGTTCATGGCGCAGGACCCGCAGATCCCTTCGCGGCAGGACCGGCGGAAGGTGAGCGTCGGATCAACCTTATTCTTAATCCAGATCAGGCCATCGAGAACCATCGGGCCGCAATCGTCGCGGTCAACGTAATAGGTGTCGATCGTAGGATTTTTCCCGTCATCCGGGTTCCAGCGATAGATCCGGAATTCGGTTAGCTTTGTCGCCCCATCCGGCTTCGGCCAGGTTTTGCCTGGCGACATCGTCGAATTCTTTGGCAGTGTCAGTTGAACCATGGTCTTAACTGTCCCTGAAGCTTGCTTTGGCGTCGGCGGGCGTTCCTAGTAAACGCGGGCCTTTGGCTCGATGTAAGAGACCTCGTTTGAAAGCGTGTAGGTGTGGACCGGGCGCGTATCGAGGGTGACAGCCTTTTTGCTGTCATCGACGAAGGCGAGGGTGTGATGCATCCAATTCTTGTCATCCCGTTCGGGGAAGTCTTCGTGAGCATGCGCTCCCCGGCTTTCCTTGCGGTTTTGCGCCGAATCCATTGTGACAACCGCTTGAGCAATCAGATTGTCGTATTCCAGCGTTTCGATCAGGTCCGAGTTCCAGATGAGCGAACGGTCGGTGACTTTGATGTCATCAGTTCCGCTCCAGACCTTGTGGATTTTGTCATGGCCCTCATCGAGGATTTCACTCGTGCGGAAGACGGCGCAATTGGCCTGCATGGTTTCCTGCATTGAGGCGCGCAATTCCGCCGTGGACGTCGATCCATCGGCGTAACGGAAGTGGTCGAGGCGCGATATCGCAAGATCGCCTGCATTGTCTGGAAGCTCAGGCTGTTTCTCGCCGGGCGTCACGGTTTCCGCGCACCGAAGGCCAGCCGCGCGCCCGAAGACTACTAGGTCGATGAGCGAATTCGAGCCGAGACGGTTCGCGCCGTGAACGGAAACGCAGGCCGCTTCGCCGATTGCCATCAGGCCGGGCACCACGCAATCCGGATCGCCATTGACCTTTGTCAGGACTTCGCCGTGAAAGTTCGTCGGAATGCCGCCCATATTGTAGTGAACTGTCGGGATCACCGGGATCGGATCACGGGTCACATCGACACCTGCAAAGATGCGGGCCGATTCTGAGATGCCGGGCAGGCGCTCATGAAGAATGTCTGGATCAAGGTGATCGAGGTGAAGGAAGATGTGGTCGTTTTTCGGCCCAACACCGCGTCCTTCGCGGATCTCCATGGTCATGGATCGTGAGACCACGTCACGGGATGCGAGGTCTTTCGCGCTCGGCGCATAGCGCTCCATGAAGCGTTCGCCTTCGGAATTTGTCAGATAGCCGCCTTCGCCGCGCGCGCCTTCGGTAATCAGGCAGCCAGCGCCATAGATACCGGACGGATGGAATTGGACGAATTCCATGTCCTGCAGAGGCAGACCAGCTCTCAACACCATGGCGTTGCCATCACCGGTACAGGTGTGAGCAGACGTTGCGGAAAAATACGCGCGGCCATATCCACCGGTTGCCAGGATCACCTTTTGGGATCGGAAGCGATGGAGTTCACCGGTTTCCATGTCGAGCGCCACAACCCCGATGCAGGCGCCGTCCTGCATGATGAGATCTATTGCGAAATACTCGATGAAGAACTCGGTCGCGTAGCGCAGCGATTGCCCATAAAGCGTGTGCAGAATCGCGTGGCCTGTGCGGTCGGCGGCAGCGCAGGTGCGTTGTGCAGCGGGACCTTCGCCGAACTTCGTTGTCATGCCACCAAACGGACGCTGATAAATCTTGCCTTCTTCCGTCCGGGAGAAAGGAACGCCGAAATGCTCAAGTTCATAGACAGCCTGCGGTGCCTCGCGGCACAGATACTCGATCGCATCCTGATCACCGAGCCAGTCCGACCCTTTGACGGTGTCATACATGTGCCAGCGCCAGTCGTCCTCGCCCATATTACCGAGAGACGCGGAAATCCCGCCCTGTGCCGCAACGGTGTGTGAGCGGGTCGGGAACACTTTCGAGATACAGGCGGTTTTTAAGCCGACCTTCGCCGCTCCGAGAGCCGCGCGCAAACCGGCGCCGCCAGCGCCGACAACGACCACATCGAAGGTGTGATCGATAAATGAATAGGCCCGGCCGTTCACATTGACCGTTGAGTTTGCTGTGTCAGCCATGAAAGCCTCCAGAGATTAATGCTTGCCGTGTGCCGCGCAGGGGATCCGATTTCACAGTCACGCTTCTTGCGTCCTCAAAGCGCCAGTTTCAGGATCGCGAAAACGCAAAGGCCGCACATGAGCAGAGCGAAGAACGTGTTTGCGATCAGGGCGAGGATCTTGGCCGTTTCGCCGGTGATGTAATCCTCAATGATAACCTGCATACCGAGCCGCATGTGGAAGATGCCGCTCAGTACAAAAAGTAGAAACAAAACGGCCAGGACGGGAGACGACAATGTGTCCACAACATCCTGATAGGGTGCGCCATTTAAGCCCACCAGTGTCAGTACAACCACGACTGCTAGGATTAATGTCGCAACCGCGGAGACGCGCTGTTTCCAGAAGTGGTCGGTGCCGTCTTTTGCAGACCCCAGTCCGCGCACTTTGCCAAGGGGTGTCTTGAAACTCATAATGATTTCCTATCGAAGGCTATATCCGATGATCCACAAAAGACAGGTCAGCGAAACCGAACCGATAGCGGTCGCGTAAGCCATTTTCGTAGAAAAGTCCTTGCCGAAGCCGTAGCCGAGATCCCAGATGAAGTGGCGGATACCGCCTAGCGCGTGGTGCATCAACGCCCAAGTGTAGCCGAACAGGATGAGGCGGCCGAAAAACGATCCAAAGAAGCCGCTGACGAATTCGAAGTAAGCTTCACCGCTTGCTGCTGCAACGAGCCACCAGGCAAGAAGCAGCGTTCCCACATAAAGTGCGGCGCCCGTGATGCGGTGCATGATCGACATGACCATGGTTGGGATCGGCCGATAAATCTGAAGGTGAGGGGAGAGCGGACGGGAGGATTTAAGATCGGTCGTTTTCATAATCCCTCTAACATCATTATTCCAGGTGCGGGGCCGTTCCCGTTTCTTTCAAGCGCAACGCGATAGCGTACCGCGCATGGCTCCATCTCGTGCCCCATTCAATTATTTTTTGGATCAGTACTTCCGCTTAGTGTTCGACGAAATGCCATCACCGTTCGGGTGTGACACCTTGCAGCATGACGTTCACGTATGCGGATTTATGGCGGCTCCCGAAGAGGTCAAAGGGCAGCATTGCCGCACCGCAAATTGCAATTGCAGCTTAAACTGCAATCTGCGTCCTATCAAAAATCGGATAGCTTCATCTCGGGATCATAATCAATGCCGGGAACGTCTTTGACGATCGCCTGGGCGCATATGATTGTTCCGTCCGGTTTCGCGGTGATTTGCGGGGAACCTTCCAGGCTCCAACCCTTGTTGAGCGCTGCCGTGACGCGATGGCAAAATGCGGAATCATCAATGCCGGTTAAAACGCGATAGAGTTTCATAAAAGTCCTCAGTTTGTGCCGGTTCTGTACTGATCCAATTCCCGGCTTCTCTATGCCGATTATGTTTGCTGGTCCGGCCTTTTCTTCCTACCCCTTCTTTCGGCTGGGCAATTCCCCGTTGTTTGACTAAGAAGGCGCAATGAAATCAAAAGCGCCAGTTCTTGTTATCACGTCTCATGTCGTACGCGGTCGTATTGGCCAGCGCGCGGCAGTCTTTGCGCTTGAGCGTCTCGGCCATCCCTGTTGGGTGCTGCCAACCGTTGTCCTTCCCTGGCATCCGGGCCACGGCAAGGCGCATCGGCAGGTCGCTGACAATGAAACCTTCGCAAGTCTGGTTGATGACCTTTCCGCGGCGCCGTGGCTCGACGAAATCGGGGCAGTGTTGACGGGCTATCTTGCAAATCCGGCTCAAGCGGCGCCGATTGCCAAGCTCATCGACCAGGTGAAGAACAGGCGCCCGGATCTGCTTTATTGTTGCGATCCGGTAATCGGAGACCATAGCGGTCTTTATGTCGCTGATGAAACAGCACAGGCCATCAGGGATGTTTTGGTTCCGAGAGCTGATCTGATAACACCGAACAGGTTCGAATTCGATTACCTCACGGGTCAAACGCATGGCACCAATGAAGCCATCATTGAATCAGCCCGAGGTCTGTCGGCCAATCGTGTTGCCGTAACAAGCGCCTTTTCCTTAATGAAGGACGCTTCTGCTGCCCTGATTTTCGATAAGCAAACGCGTGAAGCCTTTCTTGCCGAACATCGTGCCTTTCAAAATGCGCCGAATGGCCCGGGAGATCTCTTCGCCGCACTTCTGACGGCGAGGCTCCTTGAAGACCGGCCAATCGAAAAGGCGCTTGAACTCGCAACTTCCGGCGTATTCGATATCCTGGCACAGACCGTGAAAGAGGGAGCGGACGAGTTACTCCTGGTCGAGCATCAGGATCGTCTCAATCGCCCAATGGCCATGGTGAATGTCCGAAGGCTTGTTGGCGGGGCGGTTACCAGAAAGGGGGCTGTCGTTCGCCCGAGCCCGCTTGTCTGACAGCCTTTCCTCACCTGTCATCGGTGTCGATGGCTGCAAGGCCGGGTGGGTCGGTGTTGAACGCCATGATAACGGCGCTAGCCACCGTGTCCGGCTCTTTCAGGATTTCTCGGATATCCTCAATGACCCAGCGGGATTTGCGATCATTGCGGTCGATATGCCAATCGGCCTTCCAGGCCGAATTGTCGGTTCGGGTAGGGGGCCTGAACAAGCCGTTCGCCCTCTGCTTGGTAAGCGCAGATCGAGTGTCTTCTCAATTCCAGCGCGGTCAGCCGTCGAAGCAACAGATTACCGGGAAGGATGTGAGCTTGCATTAAAGGCCTCTGATCCGCCTCGAAAGTTCTCAAAACAGGCTTTCAATATCTTTCCAAAGATCCTCGAGATCGATCGTGTCATGAACCCGTCTCTCGAGAACCGAGTATTCGAAGTGCATCCTGAAGTCGCATTTTGGCGGCTCAATGGAGAGCGCGCGTTGGACCATCCCAAAAAGGGAAAAGGTGGTTTAAATGCACCCGGCCCCCGTGAACGCATGGATATCCTGCGGGCGCACGGTCTGGCACGAGACTTCCTTAATGCTGCGCCACCAAAAGGAGCAGCCATGGATGACGTCATTGATGCCTGCGCATGCGTCGTGATTGCAGAAAGGCTGGCAACAGGCCGGGCGGAAGCCTTTCCAAGTGATATGAAGCGGGATGACAAAGGCCTGCGGATTGCGATCTGGGCTTAGAAAACATCGTTTCTCTTGGCTTTGCGGTCGATGTTTTCGCGGGTGAAATCTGGCTGTCGCTTACAAAAGGTTGAGCCCCAATGAGGCGCGACCTCGCCACATATAAGAAGAAGCGCGAACTATCCATTTGAAAACATTATTACATTTCGCTGTGTCGAACGGCAGTTAAATCATGCTAGTGTCGTTTCTAATGGGGCATGGTGAGATGATTTGGCCGGTCAGGTTCTGTACTCGACCGCAGCGAAAATGCTTGAGTTGGCCTCACGAGCCGGGATTGGGTTCGTTGGTAGTCGAAAGCAACAGGGGGATCCAATGAAACGATTTGCGTCAGCTCTATGCCTGACATTGGCGATGGCTCCGGCCTTTGCCGAGGATGGCATGTCTCCGGTAATGCGCTGGTACGACGCTCTGGAAATTGCCGATGTTCCGTCCCTTTCCGCGCTTATCCATACCGACGAAAAGCAGCCTTTCCGCTACGAGGTTGCGGACCTTGGCATAACCCAGAACCGGGACGAGTTTATCGCCTCCATGGCTGAGTGGGTCGGCGCCATATCAGGTGGCCGGATCGATCACAAAGTGACCGCCACGTCCGATAGTGGCGTAACCGCTATGGTCTGCTACCGCTTTACAGACAGTGAGTTATTGGCGGAAGAAAAGATTGTGCTCAAGGACGATAAAATCACTGCGGTAACGCAGACGGCCAAGGGCGATAGCTGCTCTGAATTCTAGGGCTCACTGACCTACCGAATACAGGCCGCACAAGTGGTTATGGCGTGTCCCCATCCTGTCGCGCGCGTATGAGGACAAGAAAAAACCGGCCCACAGAGCCGGTTCTTCATCAGGATTTTGTCCGTTGGTGCAGGCGCAGACCCGTGCTTACGCAGCCTGTTTTTTCGGCTCGATCAGGTGCCGGTTCACGAGAACCTCGGCGATCTGAACTGTGTTCAAG
>JBCDCU010000230.1:0-6269 GCA_039181265.1 Pseudomonadota bacterium
CTGGATGGCGTTGCCACATCGAAATGGGACAAGGACGATCTTGGCCAGCAGATCGGTTATCTGCCACAGGATGTTGAACTCTTCGATGGCACAGTGCGGGAAAACATCGCGCGCTTTTCGACCGAACGGAACGACCGGAAGGTTCTTGAGGCAGCGCGATCGGCAGACATCCACACCATGATCAGCCAATTACCGGACGGCTACGAGACGGAGATCGGCAAAAACGGTGTTTTCCTGTCAGGCGGACAACGTCAGCGCATCGGCCTCGCACGCGCCCTTTATGACGAGCCGTTTGTTCTGGTTCTTGATGAGCCCAATTCCAATCTCGACGCGACGGGCGATTCAGCCCTTCGGCGCGCTGTGATCGAAGCGCAGGAGCGCGGAGCTGTCGTGGTTGTCATGACCCACCGTCCGAGCACGCTCGAAGCTGTCAACAAAGTCCTCGTCCTCACAGATGGTTTGCAAACCGCCTTCGGTGACAAGGAAGACGTGTTGCGCGCAACCACGAAAAACGTCCTGAAACCTCAAAAAATCCGGGCTCTTGCTCAGCCCGCAAACACTGAACATGACGCGAGAAGGAGCGCACAATGAACGACCTCATCCCCATAGAACGCAAAAGCGAACCTTTCCCCGCGAACGCAGCCGAAGCGACCATTGTCCGCACCCAGACAAGCGTAAAATGGTTCGTGCGGTTCGGCTTTCTGATCCTCACGCTCTTCGTCGGTGGCTCAGCCTATTGGGCCATGACGGCAAAACTCGATGGAGCCGTCTTTGCACAAGCGTCCTTCGTTGTGGAAGGCCAGAAGAAGACCGTTCAGCATCTTGATGGTGGGATCGTCAGCGAAATCCTCGTGAAAGAAGGCGACTTTGTCGAAGCCGATCAGGTCCTTTTGCGCATGGACAGCACCGACACCGACGTCAACCTCGATGTTTTTGGCGGCCAGTTCGCGGACCTCAGCGTACGCCGTGCCCGTCTTCTCGCGGAACTTGGCGACAAAGCCTACTTTTCCCTCGCCGACCTCGACACCAAGGTCACGGAAATAGCTGACCTGCCAAGCCTCACTCTGTCGTTTCAGACCCAGAACCAGCTCTTCCTGACCCGCCGGAACGCACGTCAAAGCGAGGAGCGGATACTGGAACAGCGGGTCGCGAGCCTCATGCAGCAGATCGATGGCCTTGAAGAACAGCGGCAATCAAACGCGCGCCAGGTCGACATTGCAAATAAAGAACTGGCGACATTTCAGAAGCTCCTGAAAAAGCAGCTCGTTCCGGCAAGCCGCGTCGCAGCACTCGAACGGGAGATTGAACGCTTGCGCGGGCTTGATGCCGCATTCAGGACCGATCAGGCTCGGGCACGCAACGAAATCGGCGAATTGCGCCTCACTGGCGAAAGTCAGAAGAAACTGCGTCAGGAGGCGATTACCGCTGAACTCTCGGTCGTGGAAACACAGCTTGGATCAATCGAACCGCAATATTTCGGCGCCCTTTCAAGGGGGCAGCGGGTCGAGATCAAAGCACCTGCAACCGGACGAGTTGTCAACCTTTCGATCTACACGAAGGGTGGCGTCATCCTCCCGGGTGCTCCGATCATGGATATCGTTCCGCTTGATAAGGACCTCATCGTCGAGGCCCGTGTCGAGACCGGTGACATTGAGAAACTCTATATCGGTCAAAAGACCCGCGTTCGTCTGACGGCCTTCGATCAGGCGGATGTCCCGGAGGCACAGGGCACCATTGTCGACCTATCCGCCGACAGCATCGAGGATGACCAGACGGGAGCGGAGTATTTTGTCGCCCGGGTCAAACTCGACGATGAGCAAACCGCTTCTATCGCTTCGCTCGATCTCGTGCCTGGAATGCCCGCCGACCTCTTCATCAATACGGGCGAGCGGACAGCAATCAGCTATCTGATGCAGCCTTTGAGCGATCGGATCGTGCAGACCTTCATCGAATAGGCCCCGAACCAGCAATCGGATCAAAAATCCGCAATCGGTTTCCATGTGCGCCTCACATGGTCTAACCGGCTGCGGGTGAGATCGGTGGGTTTTAATCCGGGAGGCGCCTAACCCGGATTTTCCCGCCGGTCTTTCCTTCAATAATCATCAGGAAGTGCAGTGCGTATCGGGATCACACATCCACGCCTTTCGCTGCCTCTTTTAAACCTTCAACGAGGTGATCGAACACAATCCTGATTCTCTTGCTCGTCTGGATCTCCCGGTGGGTTACGAGCCAGACCGGAAACTCAAGGGACGGCAGGCTCGGGAGGACCTTCTCAAGCCCTGGCTCTTTATCGCAGAGGGGCTCGGGAAACATCGTTACCCCGTAACCTGCCTTCAGCGATTCCCAAACGACCACACCGTTGTCTGACGACATCACGAAGTTCTCAGGCCGGGCCGGTATTCCCATATTGTGCAGTGGTGCGATCAGGCGTTCTGGATGCGGGTTTCCGACGAAGTCATGGTCGGCCACCTCACGAGGTGTACGGGGGCGCCCTGCCCGATCGAGATACGAACTTGCCGCATAAAGATTTGCGCGAAAATCGCCGACATGGCGCGCGATCAATTCCGGTTCGCTGGGCCGGATATGACGGATCGCTATATCCGCTTCGCGCTGTAAAAGGTTCTGTATATCGTTCGAAGAGATGATCTTCACGCGGATTCCCGGTGCGCTTTCTCTTAAAGGTTCCAGCATTGCTGGGAGCATCACCGCCGACAAAAGATCGGTCGCCGTCACTGTCACCTCACCGGAGACTTCTTGTGTATGGCCGGTCGCTGCCATGGAGATGAGAGTTGCGGCTTCCCCCATTGCCCTCACATGGTCAAGCAATCGGTGTCCCGCCTCGGTCAAGGTCGGGCCACGAACGCTGCGTTCGACAAGCGCAACGCCGAGCGAACTCTCTAAATCTGCAATCTGTCTTCCAATCGTTGGCTGGGTGGTTTTGAGCGCACGCGCAGCACCACTGAACGAACCCTCCTCGACGGTCGCAAGGAACGCGCGCACCTGGTTCCAATCAAAAGAAATAGCCTGCCAGTTCATGCATGGACGTATAACAGATGTACAAAATTCAGCAATCGACCGCGCATTGACGTATGGCTAGTGTCGCGCCGAAACGAAGAGGTACACCATGCAAACCATGACTTCCCATTCCGCGTCGGCCTCGTTCTGGGACCGTATCGCCCCAAAATACGCCAAACAGCCGATCAAGGATCAAGCGGCTTACGAAGAGAAACTCGCCTATCTCGGCAAACTGTTGAACACCACCGACCGCGTCCTCGAAATCGGCTGCGGTACGGGGAGCACTGCGCTTCGCATCGCGCTGAATGTCGCTCATATCACCGCGACGGACATCTCGCCCGTCATGATCGAGATCGCTGAGGCCAAACTTGGAGCAGAGAGCCCCGGCAACGTCGCATTCCAAACGGCTGATGCGGCAGACATGATCGCGGGCCATCCGTTCGATGCAGTCTGCGCCTTCAGTCTTTTACACCTCGTAGACGATGCATCTCATACGATGCGGCGTGTCCGCGAGCAGTTGAAACCGGGTGGCTTGTTTATCTCCAAAACCGTCGCGCTTAAAAACGCCAGTGTGCTTTGGCGCGTGGTGCTTCCCATTCTCCGGCTTCTCGGATTTGCCCCGAAAGTCATGGCCTTCAGTACCGAGGAGCTCCACCGTCTCTTGAGAAACGAGGGCTTCGAGATCGTTGAGACCCGGTATTTCGGCAAAGAACGCATGAACCCGATGATCGTTGCGCGTCGAACTGCAGCCTCCAATTCGACCGGACAATAGACCCATGACTCATCCACTTTCAACGTCAACGTCGCCGGACCTCGTCAGTCTTTATGACCGCTTGGCGCCCGACTACGACAAGCTCCACCGGCGCTGGTTGAAGCACGCCGGAGGGGAAGCGCAGGCGGCCCTCGAAGCGAGCGTGCGGGCGCTCGCCACACCACAATCGAACCTGCTGGATGCGGGCTGCGGCACCGGGGCTTTTGCCCGCGCGCTTATTAATGAAGGTGTCGCGCCCGGTAGCATGACGCTCCTCGATCCATCACCGGCCATGCTTCACCAATGCGCCGATATGCCGGTGCGCAAGGTGAACGGACGCTTGGAAGCTCTGCCCTTCGAGGATGACGCTTTTGATATTGTCACCTGCGCCTGGGCGCTTGAAACGGTGCCCGAGCCAGATACGGCGCTTGCTGAACTATGCCGAGTGGTTAAGCCCGGCGGTGTGCTCTGCCTCGCCTTTTGCGCGACGATGCCATCAGGCAGTATCGCAGGCTGGATGATGCGTCAGGCCCTTACATGGCGTGGAACCGGGAAGTTTTTATCACGCGAGAAGGTCATCCGCGGGATCGCCCGCTCCGGCACCTTCGACGTCCGCGCGGTGCCCGGCGGCGGACCAGCGGCGGCTCTTATTGCAAGGCGTCTTCTTTAAATCGAAGCATGACAGACACTCATCCGAAAGGCATTCTGATCTGAAACCAGAAAGGGAGCCGTACCCATGATGCCTGACGACCTCACCCGGGACGATCCGCTCAGCGACTTTCAAGCGACTATGGTCACCATCAATGGGGTGGAAAAGCGCGTTTGGGTTGCGGGCGACGGCCCCGCTGTGATCGTCATGGCCGAAATGCCGGGGATCAGCCCGCATGTGGCCCGTTTCGCCCGCTGGGTCCGCGATGCGGGTTTCACAGTCTATATGCCGTCGCTTTTCGGACGCGATGGGGCAGTTCCGGAGGCAGACTCTGGTGCGGAAATCTTCAAGCGCGCCTGCATCAGTGCCGAGTTTCGTGCACTCGGCGGAAATTCTGCAAGCCCGGTGACCCAATGGCTCCGCCGTCTTGCGAAAAACGCCCATGCCGAATGCGGCGGTCCCGGGGTCGGTGCAATCGGCATGTGCTTTACAGGGAATTTCGCGCTGAGCATGATGCTGGAACCAACCATGCTTGCCCCGGTCCTGTCACAACCGTCGCTGCCACTCGATGAAAAAGGCGTATTGGAGAGTTCGCCCGAAGAACTGGCTGAGATACGTGCGCGTCTCGAAAAGGACGATCTCACCGTTCTCGCCTACCGGTTCGAGGGCGATCTCATCTGCAAGGCGGAGCGGTTCAAAGCCTATGCGGAGGCGCTCGGAGACCGCTTTATCGGGCGAACCTTGCCCGACAGCGCGGCGAACAAAGATGTTGCTCCGTTCTTCGCCAAACACGTCGCCTATCCGCATAGCGTGGTAACCCAACATCTGATCGATGCAGAAGGCGAGCCCACCATAAACGCAAGGGATGAGATTCTGGCTTTCTTTCAGGAACGATTGTCCGGCTGAGTGCGCCGCTCAGACTGGGTTTTGCGCACCAGCAAAGAACATCAAACGACCATCGGAGTTATAGATCGGGCGGATGCGCAGACGGTTCCAAAACGGTGTTCCGTCTTTTCTGTAATTCAGAATGTCAATGGTAAAACGGGTCTCCGCTTTGAGACCTTGCCGGATCGCCTCAATGGTGTGGAGGTTGGTATCTTTTCCCTGTAAAAACCGACAGTTTCGTCCGATTGCTTCCTGTGGTGTGTAGCCGGTCTGCATTTCGAATTCGTCGCTCACGAAAATCATCGGGTTATCCGGCCGGGAAGGATCAGAGAACACAACGCTTTTCTCGATTTCATCGTCCTGAAGAAGTGACCGCAGATAAGCCTGATCATGTGTTGGAGGTGTCATGAGCGAAAAAACCTTAGGGAAGATGGGGCTTGCAGTTGTGCAAGAGTGGACGAAAAAGGGGCGCCCGGAGGCACCCCTTCTTGCGTCAGCAAAGCCGGAGCTTAGCTTGATGGCAGAAGGACGCGGTCGATCACGTGGATCACGCCGTTTTCGGCCTTAATGTCGGCGTTGACGACATTCGCCTGATCAACGGTGACGCCTGCGCCACTCTTTTCAACAGAGAGCGTGCGGTCGCCGCCAGCTTTGATCGTCTTGACCGGGATTGCGCGGTGCGGAAGCTGGTTTGAGGTAAGCTCGCGCGGAAGCACGTGATAGGAAAGAACAGCAACGAGCTGATCCTTGTTTTCCGGCTTCAGAAGGTTTTCGACTGTTCCGGCCGGAAGGGCTGCGAAAGCCTCGTCGGTCGGTGCGAAAACTGTAAGATTATCTGTCGTAGCGAGAACGCCATCGAGACCGGCGGCCTTTGCGGCAGCGATCAGTGTGTTGAAGCTTCCAGCTTCCTGAGCGACGGACACGATGTTTGCAGCGTTTGATGCAGTGGCTGTCATAAGGCCGAGCGAC
>JBCDCU010000231.1:0-6250 GCA_039181265.1 Pseudomonadota bacterium
CTGGCTTGTTCAGGGTCGTGTGATATATCGACGACTTAGACCCCTTCAACACGCACCATGACAACCACTTCGGCACCCGGTCCAAAACCCGGCGCGGCAAAGGTACCAAGCGGTGTCGCGACATTTCCCTTCTTTACGGTTCCAGGAAATACATTCAAGCCGCCGAAGAATCCGGCCGCAAAACCACTGACGGGCCTCAAATAGAGTTCTTGCGGGGTGCCGATTTGTTCAATCCGCCCGTTCCGCATTAAAGCTATGCGATCGGCCATATAGAGCGCTTCTTCCGGGTCGTGAGTGACGATGATGCTTGTCGCCCGCGTTTCTCGCAATACGGCCATCGTCTCCTCCCGAACTGTGTGACGGAGGACGCTGTCGAGGCCGGAAAAGGGTTCATCCAGCAAAAGCACTTGCGGTCGCGGTGCGATTGCGCGGGCAAGGGCGACACGTTGCTGTTGACCGCCAGAGAGCATGTGCGGATAGGATGCCGCATAATGGTCCATGCGCATGCGCGCCAATGTTCTTCGGGCAACTACCTCCGCATCAGATTTGCGAAGCGCCGTCAGACCGAACATAACGTTTTGCAGGATCGTCATATGCGGAAACAGCGCATAATCCTGAAAAACCAGGGACATGTTTCGCTTTTCGGGAGGCATGAATCGTCTTTGGCCAGCGATTTCCACGCCATTGAGCTCAACCGTGCCTTCGGTCTGGCGTTCAATCCCGGCTGCAATCCTGAGCGCCGTCGTTTTTCCGCAGCCCGATTCCCCCAGAAGACACATGGTCTCGCCGGGTTTCACATCGAGCGAGAGCCCCTGCAGGGCCCAATGGTCACCGAAGCGTCTTGAAACATCTGTGAAACGCAGGCTCCCGGCAAAGGCCGTACCCGCAGTGCCAACAGTGCCGTCATTGATAGAAGCGTTCGTTAGAGCGTCCAAAGCTTACGCCTTCGGTCCGGTGGACTTACCAATCCCCGTCGTTCTACGCGTCTTCCTCATCTAAGATCAAGTCACCAAGATGTTCATCGCCATCGTCCAAGGGATCCTCATCGTCCTGAAGCTCATCCTTGTCACTCGGAATCGGCATTTGGAAATTGACTGGCATTGCGCTGTCGAGCAATCCCGCGCCTTTCAATTCGTCAAGTCCTGGAAGGTCCGCGATCTGGTCGAGCATGAAGTGATCAAGGAAGTCAGATGTTGTTCCATAGGTCACAGGTCTGCCGGGGCTTCTGCGTCGTCCGCGCATGCGCACCCATTTCGTCTCCATCAAGACGTCGAGGGTACCTTTCGAGATCGAAACACCCCTGATTTCTTCGATTTCGGCGCGTGTAACCGGTTGATGGTAGGCAATGATGGCGAGCGTTTCGAGCGCTGCGCGGGACAGTTTCTTTTGCTCTTCCACATCCCTCTGCAAGAGGAAAGAGAGATCATCCGCAGTCCGAAACGCATATCCACCAGCGACTCTTAGGAGTTGAACACCGCGCCCGCGATAATGACGGCTGAGTTCTTCCAAAAGAGCTTCCACGTCCGTTCCGTCCGGCAAACGGGTTCTTAATGTTGCAATTGAGGTCGGTTCACGCGCGGCGAAAAGTAGCGCTTCCAGAATGCGCAGGTTCATGACCTGCGTCTCGTCTTCCTGGGCTACAGGTTCGCCGCCGTGAAACGGTATAACGACGCCGCCCGGTGAGTTGGATGGAGCTTCCTGTTTCTCCGTTTCGCCACCCTCTTCCCTATCCTTGGACATGGTCGTTCTCCGATTTTGTGCTGGGTGTGTCCGGATCCGGCTTTTTCATGTAGACGGGCTCGAACGCTCCGCTTTGGCGAATTTCAAGAAGCCCCTCGCGTACCAGTTCGAGACTGGCCGTAAAACTGCTTGCAAGGGCGGTGCGCCTGTCTTCAGGGTCCACCACATAGGCAAACAGATAATCGTCAAGACGCGCCCAATCTTTGATCTCGCCGATCAGTCTTGTCAGGATGCCCCTCGCATCCTTCAGCGACCAAACCGTGCGGGGTGCAATTTTAACGACACTGACCGCTTGGCGCTGCCTTTGGGTCGCATAGGCTGTGAGGAGATCGTACAACGTGTCCGCGTATGTGCTCTTTTTCACGATCTCGATGGGTTCAGGATCGCCACGCGCGAAAATCTCCCGTCCGAGGCGGTCACGGTTCATCAAGGAGGCGCCAGCTTTGCGCATCGCCTCCAACCGCCTGAGCCGAAATGCCAGGATCGCTGCGAGGTCTTCGGCGTTTTCTTCCTCCTGCTCAGTCGGTTCCGGCAAGAGAAGTCTTGATTTGAGATAGGCAAGCCACGCCGCCATGACCAGATAATCGGCTGCAAGCTCCAGCCGCATTTCGCGGACCTTTTCAATGAAACGCAGATATTGTTCAGCGAGCTTTAAAACAGAGATTTTTTGCAGATCGACCTTCTGATTGCGCGCCATATGGAGCAGAAGGTCGAGCGGACCTTCAAATCCTTCCAGATCGACCACGAGGGTATCATCGTTTCGGGCCGGAGGACGGTCGGCCTCCCACAAGTCAGCGTCTTTATCCATCTCGGGTGATCCCCTCACCTTTCTGGTTTCGGCGGTCTTCATCGTTGCGGTCGCGACTGCGATGCACCTTCTGCGCGACGATCACGAGAATAGATTTTCGAACCTGTGCCGGGCGTCGGCCTCGTTGAACGGATCGGGTGCCTTCAAACAACCGAGCGTCTCATTGGCCCGCTCCAGCGCTCGACCCTCGAGAACCGGAGCCACATCCGCAACAGCTTGCATCTCATGCATCTTGCCATTGCAGTGAAGCACAATATCGCAGCCAGCCGCAAAGCAAGCGCGGCTACGCTCCCCGATTTCCCCATGAAGTGCGTTCATGGAAACATCATCCGACATCAATAAGCCATCGAAACCGATATCTGTGCGGATTATGTTTCCTATCACCGTGTCAGAGGTGGAGGCCGGTCGCTTCGGGTCGATGGCCTCATAGACGACATGCGCTGTCATTGCCATCGGGAAGTCCCTGAGCGATGAAAACGGCGCGAGATCGGTCTTACGCAGCTCTTCAAGGGATGTGCTCACGCGCGGAAGCTCGAGGTGACTGTCGGCACCGGCGCGACCATGTCCGGGGATATGTTTGATAACCGGAAGAATGCCCCCGGCGAGAAGCCCTTCCCCGGCCTTTCGCGCGAGGATCGAGACGATGTCCGGATCCGTTCCGTAGGCGCGATCGCCGATGACATCGTGGGCGCCTTCGACCGGAATATCCAAGACCGGAAGACAGTCCGCATTAATCCCGAGCTTTGCGAGATCGCAGGCAATCAGGCGACCACCCAGCCAGACAGCTTCCAGACCAGCTTCAGGATTGCGCTCATAAAGGGCACCGTAGGCCGCTCCTGGCGGATAGGACGGCGCAAGCGGTGGTCGCAAACGCTGAACGCGCCCGCCTTCCTGATCGATGAAAACCGGCACGCTTTCGCTGCCGCCCAACTCTTTAAGATCCTGAACCAGGTCTTTGATCTGCTCTGCGGTCTCACAATTGCGGGAAAATAGAATAAAGCCCCAGGGACGCTCACTATGGAAGAAAGCCCGCTCATCCGGGCTTACTTCGAGACCTGCCAATCCGGCAATAAAGGCTTTCTTCGGAGTTGGGATCGTCACCGATCAGTTCCGCGTCAAAATACAGTCGGTCCCGTTTGCCTTTAATTCCTGGCACAATCCGTTGGCATCGTTTCTTGAGAATGGGCCAACTCTCAGCCTGTGATAGATCCCCCTTTCGCCAAGATCAGCGCGCTGAATGTTGGGCTGGTAGGACGAAAGGAATCCGTGGCGGCTGACGAGCCTTGAAAACGATTGGCGGGCCTGATCTTCGGTGCGGCGCGCAGAAAGCTGAACCATGAAGTTGCCGCCGCCAGCCGGAGCCGGGACAAAACCAGCCGGAGCCGATGCGGTCACTGTTTCCGCAGGCGGTGGCGCGTCCTGTCCGGTCGGGCCTGCCTGCTCAATTGGTATAGCAACCGGCTCTTGTGTCCGTGCCGCGGGAACCGGAGGAGGTCTGCTGAAGAGCGGCGTCCGTTCTTCTGCCGGCGTGCTTTGCGTGTTTGCGGCAGTTTGAATGGTCCTGTTATCGTTTGCACGCGGGACCGGGACCGGCGCGGTCGAAGGCGTTATGTTCGCCTCAATTGCGGGCGCACTATCGGGTTCGGTCGTTGCAGGAGGATCTGCCGGGTCCGCAGTCGGGAGCGTTTCGGGAGCCGCAACAACGATCGGCGCGGGCTCATCGGCGCTTTCGGGCAATGGCGCAATCCTGGTCGAATCGACCGGAGGAAGAGCGTTTCGCAGGATGGACCGTGCCTCAGCCTCTGCGGCACGCTGGATCTCTTGGTCCGTCCGCGACGCTGCGGTGTCGGTGGGCGATGTCACTGGTGTTCCATCCGGCCGGATGACAACCGTATCAACCGTTCTTGGGCCGAGCGGTGGCCGCGTTGCACTCACAGTGGTGCCGTTTTCGGGGCTGGGCGAACCAATAATCCGAGGATTGCCGGGAGGCGGATCGTTGTTGAGCAGAAGTGGTGGCCTTTCTTCTTCAACAAGCGTGCTGGCTTCACTTCCGTTCTGGTCCCCGTTCAATGTCTGGTAAGCCGGATTATCCTGATTGGGGATGAGTTTGCCACCTGGATCTTCCGGCCGGACCTTGGCCGGATCATCGGATGCGGCCACGACGACGACACCATCGTCAGACGCCGGGATAAACAGGAAATAGGCGCCGACACCGGCAAGCAGGAGAAGAGATGCTGCGGCGGCCATGAACAGCGTTTTTGCCTTGCCGGCTTGACCTGAATCTTCAGGCTCCAGGCCCAAGTCGGGAGAAAAGTCGTCAGGCAGATCGGAAGGAAGGCCGTCGACAGATATGGTGTCTGACAGATCGGCCCGTGCTGAACTGCCGGTCCGTTCTAAATTGCCAACTTTGTCATCAGGCTCAGACAACGCCGCTTCAAATTCCCCGAAATCTATGAGCGGTTCATGCTCTTCATTGGATGGCGGTTTCGGTTGAGCGGGAGTCTCTCCCGCTGTTTTCTTGCCGTCCGATGGGTCATCATCAAGTGGATCGAACAGAGCATCCATGCGAAGCGCCTGATCAAGCGCACTCGCGATTGAAGCCTCGGTCGCCTTGGGATCGACAACCGGTGGAGCGGCGATTGCCTCATCATCATTCGCCGCAGCGACTGCATTGTGGGCTTTCGCGATTTCGTCCTGAATAAAACTGCCGATCGGATCGAATTCATCGTCGTCATCTTCCGCAGAAGCTTTGGCATCGGAATGTGCCGAATCTTCGGCACCGCCATCATGAGCGGGTGACAGATCCAGAACCACGTGATCCGTTTCGTCGATTTCATCCGCCAATTCTTCGGATTTTGCAGGCAAAAGATCTTCGCGATCAAAGATGTCTTCTTTGTCGAAGACATCGATCTTTCTCAGAACTGCCTCCTCATCCTGAAATTCCGGCTCGCCCACCAGACGGGGACCGGTATCGTCCGGACCTTCTTCGGCACTGGTTTCAGCCTGCCTGCCTTCATCCTCGGTAAACTCCAAGGGGGGCTCATCCTGTGTATTGAGACTGATCGCTTCAGTCGCTCCGAGCACTGGTAGCTCCGGGAGCGGGTCTACCGACGGAGGGACGGCGTCCAGATTGTCGTTGAGACCAGCCTCTCCTGCTTCTTGACTGGTGTCAGAGGCCAGTTGCAAAGCCAGTTCCGCTTCCAGTTGTTCACCAAGGAAGAGATCGACATCGGTGTCCTGTCGAGGCTCTTGCGCGTCGCTGGCTGGTTCGAGGATGGCATCCGTCTCGATTTCAAATGCTTGGGTTTCGGTTGCAGCGGCTCCGGTAGCATCAAAACTGAGGACCTCTCCGCTTTCGCGTTCAAACGAAGGTTCAGAGTCCGAAGGTGTTGCTATTTCTTCACTTGGTGCTGCAGCTTTCGCGACATCCGCTTCGAGTGGCGGCGCGAAAGCAGGATCTGTCAGAGCCCTTTGATCATTGAAAGACTCTGAGAAAACCGTTCCGGAACTGACAATCCGGGCAAGCTCAGCAAGAGGGTCGTCTTCCTCTTCCCTCTCATTTGTCGGATCAACCGGATTTCGCTGGTCAGACATCGCCCAAGACAACCTTTATTCTTGTTCGAGTGGCCGGCAGACATACGCGCCCACAAAGCCCCAAACCCCTAGTTGCAACTTAGCGCATTTCCAGGGGCGCTGAAACGC
>JBCDCU010000232.1:0-6225 GCA_039181265.1 Pseudomonadota bacterium
GAATTCACGAAAAACCCGCCATGGCCATCCCACTTCCAGATGGTCATGTCGGGCGCGGCAACTATATGTCCCTGTTGGTTAAATTGCGATAGACCTTCGTATTTTACAGGTTCTTTTTCACGGATATGGCTTGATTTCTTCGCACTTTAGGCGCTTACAAGCGGGCTTGTGCCCTCATCCGGCTCGCCGGAAACCAAATATCGCGAATCATACTCATGCCTCTTGCCCGTGCCGTTCCTTACTTCACCAACAGTGGCGCGATCATGCTTTTGATCGCCACGTTTTTCTGGGGTGGGAATGCGGTCGCGGGCAAACTTGCCAATGGCGAGGTGTCGCCAATGCTTTTGACCGGGTTCCGCTGGTGGCTTGCCGGGGCGTTTCTGTATCCGTTCGCGCATCATCATCTCAAACGCGACTGGCCGATCATCCGGAAGCATTTTCTTTTTCTGCTTATGCTGGCGCCACTCGGCTTCACTGTATTCAATGTTCTTCTCTACGTGTCGTTGACCTATACAACGGCGCTCAACGTGACGATCGAACAATCGGCCATGCCGTTGTTCATCTTTATCATCAATTTCCTGTTCTTTCGGGTGAAGCCATACAGGCTGCAGATCTTCGGATATCTCTTTACGTTGTTGGGCGTTGTTCTGGTTGTGAGCGGCGGCAGTGTTGAACGCTTGATGCAACTCACCTTCAATATCGGCGATGTCATCATGCTCTTTGCAGCTTTTTCCTATGCGGCCTTCTCCGTTGGATTGAGCGCAAAGCCGCAGATGCACTGGCTCAGCTTTCTGACCGTGCTTGTGTTCATTGCCGCCGTCACATCGGTTCCCTTTTTTCTTTACGAGATGACGACGGAAAAATTCATCTGGCCGCATTCCTCACTCGGATGGGGTATTGTCGCTTTTGCAGCGATTGTGCCCTCCGTGATCTGTCAGGCGGCCTTTATTCGCGGAAATGAGATACTTGGGCCGAACAAGGCAGCCTTGTTCCTCAATCTCGTGCCGATCTTCGGTGCGTTTTTGTCGGTTGTAATCCTCGGTGAGGATCTGCGCTGGTTCCACCTGGTTGCAATGGTGCTGGTGCTCGGCGGCATCTTCATCGCCCGGCAAGCGAAACCTGCTCAAGAATAAGGGCTTGGCAGTCGCCCACCTATAACCCCCGAAGAACGTTTCTGAGGGTCTCCAGATCGTGCGGTAGCGGACTGTCAAATGACAGAATCTCGCCAGTGAGCGGGTGTTCAAAAGCAAGATGCCCGGCGTGGAGCGCTTGCCGGTTCAGAGCACTTACCACCTTGTTGGCTGGGTCCGGTAACGTATCCGCCTTGCTCATATATCCGGTCCCGTAAACTGGATCGCCAATCAGGGGCGCACCGATATGCGCCATGTGAACTCTGATCTGATGGGTTCGACCGGTCTCAAGCGTGCAGGTTACCTGACTTGCGATCGGTGTTTCGGCCTTATTCGACTGACCGAAGCGCTCCTTGGTTTCATAGTGGGTGATGGCGATACGTCCGCCAGAGCGCACAACGGCCATTTTTACGCGGTTCGAAGAGGACCGTCCGATTTCAGTCTCAACCGTTCCTTTCATGCGGGGCGGTGCATTCCACAAAAAAGCGCTGTAGGCGCGCCGGAGTGGGCCGCTTCTCCCATGATCTGCAAATTGTGCGGCAAGGCCCTGGTGGGCGCGGTCGTTTTTGGCAACGACAAGCAGACCTGAGGTCTCTTTATCAAGGCGGTGCACAATCCCCGGTCTTCGCACGCCGCCGATTCCTGAGAGCGAAGAACCACAATGGTGGATCAGGGCGTTGACGAGGGTTCCTGTCCAGTTTCCGACAGCCGGATGGACGACCATGTCGGCCGGTTTATCGACGACGATGAGGTCGCTGTCTTCATAAGCGATCGAGAGCGAAATCGCTTCGCCCTTTGGGACAGGGTCTTCAACGGGAGGCAATTTAAAGACAATCCGCTCGCCACCTTTGAGACGATGGTTCGGACTAGTGAGCGGAACATTATCAAGCGTAACATTGCCTTGCTTGATGAGGTCTTTTATCCGGCTTCTTGAAAAACCATCGAGCGCCTTTGAGATATAGGCATCAAGGCGTGCTCCTGCCGCTGTGGTTTCGACATCAAAGGCATGGTCTTCCGTGCCGAATTCCGATATCAGGGCGTCGTCCGGGTCTTGGGTCATGTTCTAAGATCTGCCCGTTTCAAACCAATAAGTGGCAAGGTTGACCGTGTCTGACGCAATCGACGAGCGAAAACAAGATGAAGAAGAAACGCTCGATCCCGCTGTGGAGCGCGTGAGACAGCGATTGAAGCGCCTGCTTCTCGGCTCAACATTGATCATGTTCCTCGGCTTCGGCTCGGTCGTTGCAGCAATCATCTATAAGATCAATGAGCCGGGTGAGGAACAACAGGCTTCCGCCGTTCCAGCACTCGTGACCGACGAGACCCTGCGTCGCGCACGCTATCCCCTGCCTGAGGGTGCACGCGTTACCGGAACGTCAATCGATGACGGGATGATTGCCGTGACCTATGAGCTTCCTGCAGGGGCGGGAGGAGGCATACTTCTCATCGATATCGAGACCTGGCAGGTTTTTAGCGTTATGGACCTGCCGACCAAATAGCTCCGAAAGCATCCGCTGTCTGATTGTCAGGCAACGGAATCCTTTTTTGCCTTCTTCTTGAAGACGAACTCGTCGGTCTTTGGAAGCGCGCTGGTTGATGTGTTTTGCGGGTCAGATCCGGCGTTAACAACGCGCTCCAGGGCGCGGTCGGCCTCCTCGGCTGCTTCAATCGCCTTGGTATCGCCGTCGGCTGCGAGATAAGCGACGGCCGCGTTGGCTTCAATGTCGTCAACCAGTCGTTTCATGCGCTCGGACAATGTGTTTGCGCCTTTATCCTCGACTTTATCCAACATATCACGCACGGGAGACTCTTCGCCTTCGACTTCAGCAGTAAGGCGCGTAATTCTTGCCGCGATATCAAAGAGAAGTGCTTGTGACTTTTCTGAAACGTCGGCTTCCTTGGAAGAACCTTTGGGCGGTGCTTTTCCACCCCGCAACGCTTCAAGCTCGGTCTCGAGTTCTTTTACCCGGTCACGTTCCTCCTGAAGCATTCGCTGCCATTCCGCGCGGTTCATTTCATCCTGTTTCTTGAGCCTGCTCGCCATCTCCTTGTTGGCGACCGGCAAGCCGCCTTCGCTGATTTCCGGAGTATTGGGATCTTTAGGCTCAGGCTCGCCCTTCGAACGCGCTTCCAGTTTCGCTTTCGTTATTTTTAGCGTGTTTTCCAGCTCTTTCTTTTCGCGCACGACCTGTCTGGCCCGGCTCTCAAGCGAAGCGTATTTTGAATCGGCCTGGCGGATTTTTTCGTTCAAATCGTCTTGTTTCCCGCGCATCTCGTCGAGCGCGAGTTTATTGGCTTTCGCGACCTTGCCCGTTCCGTCGAGCTTTTCCCGGATAGAACGCAGTTCCAGTTCCTGCTCGGTTACCCGGTCCTTCTTCTTGTCGAGTTCCACTTCGACACGGCGCAAAGATACGGCGTGATCGGCCCGCAATTGGTCGATCCTGGCTTCCATCTCGTCAGTTGAAAAAGGCAGGTTTGCCTTGTACTTGCGCACAGCTTTCCTGGCAGCTTGCTTGCGCAGCAGCGGGATGGTTATCAATGCCAATAAGGCGGCGCTCAAAAAACCGGCGACACCGTAAAGAACAATCTCAATCACGTTGCCCAAATCTCCTTCAACCTGGGCGTTTATATACGCGACCGGTGTGTCTTAGAAAGGATTTATCTTCGGTTTTGTTGTGAACTTGATGTAGCCGACATTCACTCCGAGGCGTGCGCCGACCCCACTCTGGATCGGAACGATAACAATATCGCCGCGTTTTCTGACTGACATACCAACGCCTCCGACCACAACTGCTGTGCCCCGAACGCCAGGAAAGCGTTTGTAGAGATCCTCAACCTTGGGAAGATTATAGACAAGCATCATGGACCGGGTGCCTTCACCGCCGAAATCCCATCCGATGGTTGGGCCCTGCCAGTACGCCTTATATTGCCCGGCGGTTTTCGTATAAAGGATGCCCTCGCCATATTGCAGGCCCCCGAAAAATGCACCGGATGCCTGTTCACCGAGAATATATCCATTCGGTAAGCCGAAACGGGAAAAGGCGGTTTCGACGACGCTTGCAAGGCCGCCGGAAACTGTGCCGAAGAATTTGTGCCCGGCCTGGATGACTTCATCGGTCGTGTAACCGGTTTCCGGATCGAGGTTTCTTTGGTTGACCTCGACCTTATCGAGATTGCTCGCTGCTGCATCTTGAGCGCTCGCTTGCATCGGTATTGCGACCGCAAGAGCTGACGCAAGAAACAGACTCAAGACACTGTGGATCGGTCGGAGATTTTTTCCGAGCGACGGTAAAGTCAGAATGGTGCGGCACATTGCGATCGCTTGATTGATCGGGCGTGAAGAAATCGTCATCGCTATACTCTCCCCTATCGGCCCCCTTGAAAACCGGCCCCGTAAACGGCTTGAGCGGTGCGCTTTCGCGTTTAACGCTTTGGCGAAGTTTGTCTGATAAGGTCGCGAAAATGCTTACCGAATCGTTAAAAGTTTAACCGATGATCCGACCTTTTTTGATTCGCATTGCCGCAATAATGCTCTTCTTGCCCGTCTTTTATGTGGGTTCGACCCTCATATCGCGTGCTGTGACGACGGAAGTCGTCGTCGTTGACCCAGTGACCGGGGTTGCGATTTATGGTTTCGATCCGGTGATGTTTTTTATTGAACAGGATGCGGTAAAGGGCCAGCCTGACTTCGAAGTGGAGTGGGAAGGAGCCCACTGGCAATTCACAAGTGCAGCTAACGCTGCTCGTTTTGCTGATGCTCCCGCGATCTATGCACCGCGTTTCAATGGATATGGAGCTTTTGCGATTTCACAAGGCCGGATCGCAGAGGGCAACCCGTTGATTTGGGCAATCTACGAAAACGAACTCTATTTCTTTCACTCCGCTGATGCCCGCGCTCGATGGGCGCGCGACGTCTCTGCGAATGTTGAGGCAGCCAAAGTGAAGTGGACAGAGATCTACGAGAAGCTTGCGCGCTGACGGCGCGAACAGCTTGCTGGAATCCCTCAACTCCGCAAAGCATTGCAAACTGTGGTCGAAGGACTGAAACCCGGGCTGTAGCCTTGTCCATGGGTGATGGAGCGGTTACCCATTTAATGAAGACGTCGAAAGTGATTCGCCCGGGATCCGAATACGGGCATTGGCGACACGCAGCGAAATGCAGGGACACCCGACATGACAAGCAGTGCTTCTTGGACATCCGCCCCCACTTCCGATCAGGACTCTTCTACCGCCGATGAAGGTAAGCGCCTTTTCGAAAACGGCCCGACATCCTCGTTTCTGAGAGACGAAAGTGCTGACAAAAGCAAGTCCGATAGGAGCGCGTCCGAATCAGCGATGCTCGAACTCTCCGCCGCCGACCTTGGGGCTCTTCTCTGCAGCAAAGTCTGTCACGATATCATCTCACCGGTCGGCGCCATCTCCAATGGGCTTGAGCTTATGGGTGAGGACATTGACGGCGAAATGAAGGATATGGCTTTCGAGCTCATTCATCGCAGCGCGTCGCAAGCGTCCGCCAAGCTTAAATTTGCTCGAATCGCCTATGGTGCTGCGGGATCTGCGGGAGCAGAGATCGATACGGGCGATGCGGAAGCTGTTGCTCGCGGATATCTCGAAGCCGAAAAACCTGATCTCGAATGGGAAGTCCCGCGCCTGCTGCTACCTAAGAATCAGGTGAAACTCATTCTCAATATGGTCCTGCTGGCGCTCAACTGCATTCCGCATGGTGGAACAATCAAAGTGGCCATGGAAGGGTCTGCGGAAGATCCGGTCTTCATCCTGACTTGCGAAGGACGCAACGCCCGCGTTCCCGAGGCGATCGCGCAACTTGCCGGTGGTCCGATGTCCGATGCAAAGGTCGATGCGCATAATGTTCAACCCTATTATGCAGGGTTGCTTGCACGTCTGTCCGGTCTTGGTATTTCCTTCGATATTTCAGGTGAGGTTGTCGCGATTAAAGCGCAGGCGGCCTAATTTATCTAAACTATTGTCAGGCCTTACAGGATCCGAACTTTTTCGGATCCGTTTTAGTCTATGTTAACGCTTTGAAGCAAAACTGCGGTCACGAAGGACGGCAAAAGCCGCGCCCATGCAGACA
>JBCDCU010000233.1:0-6177 GCA_039181265.1 Pseudomonadota bacterium
CGGCAAGGCAAAGCGAAGGCAATCATGGCTCGCGACGTCTGATGGCGCACCACCGACCGGATGGCGTTTGAGATAGGCAGGACTGGCAACCACACGATAGGCTGTTGTCATCAAGCGGGTTGAGATCAGATCTCCTTTCGGAACCGGGGCCAGACGGATCGCCAGATCGATCTGGTTCTCGACAAGATCAAGATTGGCGTCGTGGCTGATGAGATCAATTGCAATATCCGGATAGCGCTTCCTGAACTCGGGGAGGTGTGGAACGATTACCTCGGTTGAAAATGCTGTCGATGCCGTAAGCCGCAAAATGCCGGTGGGCAGACTGCGTTTCCCGGTCGCTTCTTCACGCGCTGCATCCATTTCTTCTAGCAGCGGTCCAAGCCTCTGCAGATACGTCCGCCCTTCATCAGTCACGACAAGGCGACGCGTGGTCCGCTGGAACAGGCGAATCCCAAGCTCCGATTCAACACTCGAAACGATCCTGGAAATGGAAGACGGATCGACACCGAGAACACGGGCAGCGCCCGCGAGGCTTCCTTGAGCTTCCACCAGAAGCACGACCTTCAGCGAAGAGATGTCCATTCATGCATAAATCGCACGACTATCTCATAAAACCAATCATTTTTTGATGTTTCCGCACGGGTTAGGTCATGCAACAGAAACCAAAGGAGAACTCGATGACCACACTGCTTCGGATAGATAGCTCCTCAAGGACCGTTGGATCGCATTCATCGCGCCTTGCCGATTTCGCGGAAGAAAAATGGCAAGCGCTCAACCCGAACGGCAGGGTAACGCGGCGCCATTTGGCGCGCGATCCGATCCCGATCCTTTCACAAGATACAATCACCGGTTTTTACACCCCGGCAGAGGCATTGACCGATGGCTTAAGGAAAGCAACGGCTTTATCCGACCGCCTGATCCTGGAGCTACAGGAAGCGGAAACCCTTCTTCTCGCTGTACCGATCTATAATTTTTCGGTTCCCGCGGCCCTCAAGGCGTGGATCGACCAGATTACGCGGATCGGACACACATTTTCCTTCACCGACGGCGCATTTGCAGGCCTCGTTAAAACCCGCCGCGCCATCGTCATCTGTGCCTATGGCGCGAACGGTTATTTGCCCGGTGAAGCCTTTGAACAGGCGAATTATCTCGAGCCCTATCTGCGGTTTCTTCTCTCGTTCCTCGGGATCGAAAAAATCGAAGTTATCACCGTTCAGGAAACAACCGGGACCGACGAAAAGCTTGCAGCAAACATGGTCAGAGCAGAGGCTGACATCAAAGCCGCGTTTGCCTGATTACCTTACGCACACTCGGAGAAGCAACAATGAAACCCATCAAAGACAAAACGATCGTAATCACGGGCGCGAGCCGCGGCATCGGTGAAGCCACGGCACGCTATCTCGCCGAACATGGAGCAAACATTGTTCTTGCTGCGCGCTCAGCCGAGAGTATCGAAAATATCGTGCGGGAGATTACGGCTGAAGGTGGAACGGCAAGCGCCTTCCCCTGCAATGTCAGCGACTATGATCAGGTCTCCGCCCTGATCACACACGCGATCGAGACATTCGGCAGTATCGACGTGCTCGTCAACAATGCCGGTACGATCGAGCCAATTGCGAGACTTGCTGACAGCGATCCTTCAGCTTGGTCGGAAATCGTCGACGTCAACCTGAAGGGTGTCTATTACGGTCTTCAGGCAGCTTTGCCATCTATGATCGCACAGGGATCAGGGACGATCATCAATATCAGCTCTGGCGCGGCGACGAGCGCCCTTGAAGGCTGGAGCCATTATTGCGCGACAAAGGCGGCAGTCCTCTCGCTCACCCGCTGTACCGACAAAGAATACCGCGAGGCGGGCATTACTGCGGTGGGTCTAAGCCCGGGGACCGTTGCAACAGATATGCAGACGGCAATCAAAGCATCCGGGATCAATCCGGTCAGCCAGTTAGACCCGGGCGTTCACATCCCCCCGGAATGGGTCGCCAAAGCAATCCTGTTTCTTTCCGGCGAAGAAGGACGTGAATTCGCCGGGACCGACTTTTCCCTGAAAACCGATGAAGGTCGTCTGCGCGCCGGGCTGCCGGCCCTCGAGACGGCGTGACCGGTGCGGGTCAGGCGTTCGGTTGCGAGGCGGCAATCAGTTCATCATTGAGCACAGAAACCAATTGAGCAGCCGGAAGGGCACGGCTTAAGGGCGCGCCCTGCCCGGCCCACTGAGCACTAAAGCCCGCCTCTCCTGCGGCCTTTGCAGCCGCATTCAACGCTTTTCCGGCGTCATAGGCTATCGGATAGTCCGGAAGAGGTGGGAGATCCCCCTCCCCCCATTTAACGAACTTGTTGACGAGGCCTCGGGCGGGCCGTCCTGAAATGGCTGACGTCATGGCCGTGCCGGTTTCTGCTGCATCCGCCAGTGCCGCGCGAAAGCCTTGGTCAGCCGTGCTTTCAGGACAAGCAACAAAGGCAGTCCCCAGTTGTGCAGCCACGGCGCCCAGATCAAGAGCGGCACGAATACCCGCACCATCCATGATGCCACCAGCGGCGATGACCGGCAGGGAAGACTTCGACGCGAGAAGACGGGTCAGGGCAAATGTGCCAAGACCTTCATCCGAAGCATCAGGATTGAACATGCCACGGTGCCCGCCAGCCTCTATGCCTTGTGCAACAAGCGCATCGATCCCAGCCGCTTCCGCTTCCTTCGCTTCGTCCAGATTTGTGACTGTAGCAAGGAGAACGGAACCGCATGCTTTCAAAGCATCGATCTTGTCTTGGGCCGGGAGCCCGAAATGAAGGCTCACAACTGCTGGTGCATGCTCAACGAGGGCCGCAAGCATCTCATCGTCTTCGGCGAAACTCTTATAGATCGTTCGTAATTGATCCGGTGGCTTGGCATCAAAGCGGCGAAAAAGCGGATCGAGTGCGGCAAGCCATGCCGCTTCACGATCGGGATCGGCATTCGCTTCAGGATGGACAAAGACGTTGACGTTAAACGCTTTGTTGGTCTTTGAACGCGTTGCTTCAATCGCCGAACGCGCGCCGTCGGCATCAGTCGCACCAACCGAGATCGATCCAAGCCCGCCTGCGTTCGAAACCGCGGCGGCCATGTCCGGTGTGGAAACGCCCGCCATTGGAGCCTGAATGATTGGAACGGTCATTCCGAGGCGATCAAGGAGAGACATTTTCAAGTCCTTACCAAGGTTCTGATCAAAAGGATGGTCTCCGCCCTGCGCGTTTGGGTTCGGATTCAAGCAATTGATTATCCCGCCGATGTCACAAAACGCGGTGCCTGACCCAACAAGGAAACGGCTTCTGCGACCGTCTTTTCGATGATCGCGCCTGCGGGCTCAATAGCATCAATGAGATCAACAGCCTCACCGGCAATGACGACACGGGTCGAGAAATCATCGGGATCGGTATTTTCGTAGCGCAGGCTTTCGCGCTCGGCATTGCTTTTCAGAGTTTCGATATCGTCGTGCCATTCGTCGGAAAAAGCATTGCGGCCAACCCTCCCGGTAAAATAACAGGGCCAATCCACGTTGCGTGCAACATCGAAAACCTTAGTCCGGATTGTGTCGTCCCCCGCCATTTCGACGAGTTTGTTCTTGGCTGCATCGCTTCCAACTGCTTCCGTGCTTGCCCAGAACCGTGTTCCCATCAAAACGCCGTCCGCTCCAAGCATGAGGGCTGACGCCAATCCGCGACCGTCTGCGATACCTCCGGCAGCTGCAATCATCTGATCAGGCCCGGCTAAGTCGCGGATTGCTGGAAGAAGGGCGGTCAGGCCACGATCCATTCCATGCCCTCCGGCTTCCTGGCCTTGAACGACGAGAATGTCCGTACCCGCCTCGATCGCCTGTTTTGCCTGTTCAAGCCGCTGCACCTGCCAGAGCGTCGGGATGTTGCGCTCTTTCGCAGCCCGGATCACGTCATCCGCATCGCCAAAGGACACCATCAGAGCCTTTGGATTTCGCGAAAGCGCGTAGTCAATGACGTTCGGATTTTGCTTCGCACTCCAGGTTATGAAGCCAATACCGACGTCCTGATTGCCGGCATCTGCCAAGGCTGCTTCCAACCAGTCCCGGTCGCCGTAGCCCCCACCGATAAGTCCAAGACCACCAGCCGCGGAAACCGCAGCAGCAAGACGTCCACCCGCCACCTTGTCCATCGGCGCGAGAAGTATGGGATGATCAATGTTCAAGAACTCGGTGAGCCGAGTGGTCAGTTTTCTAGCCATATCTGGACCCTAACAGATTAACTTTGCCATGAATAATGATTGTTTTTAGAATTTTCTATCTCTAAAAGAGATATATGGATCTGAAACTCATCCGAACTTTCCTGACCGTCGCCGAAACCGGAGGTTTCGCGAGTGCGGCAACCGCACTCAATACGGTCCAATCGAATGTGACCGGGCGCGTTTCACGTCTTGAATCCCACTACGCCAAACGCCTCTTTAACAGGGGCCGCGGTGGCGCCCAGCTCACCCCATTTGGCGAGGTCGCCTATCAACGTCTGACCCGCCTCATTCGGGAATTTGACCGTGCCGATTGTGAGTTGAACGATTTGGCAAACGGCTCAGGAGCCTTGCGTCTTGGCTCAATGGAGACGACGGCCGCCGTCCGGCTGCCATCTTTGTTGAAGAAACTGCGCACTGCCTGTCCGAAATCCCCGGTCACACTGACCACAGGGCCGACCGGCCGCCTCACGGATCTCGTATGGAAGCAGGTTCTTGACGGGGCGTTCGTCGCAGGCCCAATCGATGAAGAGAGATTCCGGGCTATTCCTGCCTTCGAGGAAACACTCGCAATCGCAAGAGGTCCACGCAATGTGAAAAATGGTCCGCTCATCGCGTTTCCTCAAAGCTGCAGCTATCGGGGGCTTGCGGAAACCTGGATGCGGGCAACCGGAAATCCGGATTATGAAGTCCTCGAAATGGGATCTTTTGACGGGATCCTTGGCTGCGTTTCAGCCGATATGGGTTTCACTGTCGCGCCGATGCGCGCGTTGAAGTCGGCCATCGGCAGTCACGATCTGACTGTGGAACCGCTCCCCGAAGCTTTCAAATCTGTCACGACCTATCTTGTGTTTCGCCATGATTATGTGCCGGTTCAAGCAGCCACGGCCCTCGAAGACCTGGTCCAAAACAGGTCCGAATGATCCGATCCGGTGCAAAGAAGCATCGGTCGCGGCAAGAGTAAGCTAAACAAATCAAAGCCGCATTGCCGCTCGCCATATCCGGTGATACTCAACCGTATTGCTCGGCACTCAGTCGAGCTACGGAGATTTTATGTTCACGATTGCGGTAAGCCGCTGATCCCAAATGATGGGGTCACCGACGTCTCAATGGCTCCCCTTTTGCTAGGGGCAAGCCAAGGTTTAACGCGGCCCTTTTTCACTCGTTTAATCACAGAAAAACACGGCTGAAACTCGGGGCCACGCCGCGTTTGGGCGGGCAATAAAAAGCCCGCGCGGCTTATCGTGAAAGATCAAAATCAATGAAAATTAGACCGACAAAGTCGGAGGATAGCGACGCTCTGAGAAAGGTTGTGAACAAGACCGGTCTCTTTCCAGCTGACATGTTGCCCGACATGCTTCACCCGTTTCTGGCCAGCCAGACGGATGAAGCCATTTGGTTGACCTGCGAACTCAACGGAACTGCCATAGGTTTCTGCTTCGCCAGACCAGAAGAGATGACAGAGGGAACGTGGAATATGCTGGCAATAGCTGTTCTTCCTGAATATCAGGGTACAGGAGCAGGCAGACTGATTGTAAAGCGCCTCGAGGAAGACTTGAAGACGCGCGGTCAACGCGTACTCATCGTCGACACGTCTGGAGCGGATGAATTCTCGGGAACACGGAAATTCTACGGAAAGATCGGCTACACAGAAGAAGCGCGAATTCGCGATTTCTGGGCAGCGGGAGACGATAAGGTCGTCTTCTGGAAAGCGCTCTAGTTGAAAACAGGCGGCACGGTCGAAGGATTGTGCCGCCAATTCTTTCACGGTCACAATGCTCCGTTGCCGTGCATCCTAATTGGCGATTGCAGCAGTATCGCCCTCAAAGTTCGGGCTGATTTGAAGGGCTGCTTCACCTTCCGGGATCGGTTCCCAAACAAAATTATCCACCCTGTCTATGGGCGTCTCCGGAAGCTCTCCTTTCACAAAGAAATTCCGAGCAACCGGA
>JBCDCU010000234.1:0-6079 GCA_039181265.1 Pseudomonadota bacterium
CACAGTGAGGCCTGCTGCCATTTCATGACCGCCGCCTTTTAGGATGACCCCTTCATCAAGCGCTTCGCGGACGACCTTGCCAAGGTCTACACCTGAAATCGAGCGGCCCGAGCCGGTCCCCATTCCCGACCGGTCAAAGCCGAGCGCAAAGCAAGGTCTGTTGTAGCGTTCCTTAAGCCTTGCTGCGACAATACCGAGAACGCCCGGGTGCCACCCCTCACCTGAAGCAATGAAATGCGCTGGACCGCCTTCTTGATCAGCATCGCCATCCGGGCCCAGCTCATTCAAGGCTTGCGCTCCGGCATCCTCCAGAATGGCTTTTTCAATCGCCTGTCGCTCTGCGTTGTATCGGTCAAGACGGCCTGCGATGTCTTCTGCCTCGAAGGGGTCCGCCACGGTTAGAAGCCGTGCCCCCAAAGCTGCATCACCCACCCGGCCACCAGCATTAATGCGCGGACCAAGGGCAAACCCAAGATGACCGGATTCTATTGCCCCATCGACACCCGAAACGACGCTCAAGGCGCCGATTCCAGGGTTCTGACGGTTGCGCATCGCAACGAGTCCCTTGCGCACAAAAGCCCGATTCAATGTCTTCAAGGGCACCACATCACACACAGTACCGAGCGCCACTAAATCCAATAGATCCAAAAGGTTAATTGGATCTCTTAATATTTCACTTGAAGATAAATCTCTAAGAATACGCTGGGTCGCGACGAGCGCCATGAAGACAACACCGACAGCCGCAAGATGCCCAAGCCCCGATCGATCGTCATGCCGGTTCGGATTGACGATCGCACGCGCTTCAGGGAGCGTCGTTCCAACCTGATGGTGGTCCAGAACCACCACATCGCCGCCGAGCTCTTTCGCCTTTTGAAGCGCATCGAAACTCGTCGCACCGCAATCGACAGTCACAATGAGCGACGCACCATCCTCAATCAAAGACTGGATCGCTTCCGGATTTGGACCGTAACCCTCAGTGATTCGGTCAGGGATGTAAATCGTGGGCGTGAGACCGTAATGAGAGCAGAACCGATAAAGAAGGGCTGACGATGTTGCACCGTCAACATCGTAGTCGCCAAAGATCGCGATCGTCTCACCGGACTGAATCGCGTGGGCAAGCCGGCTTGCCGCCTCCTCCCTGTCAGTCAGGACATAAGGATCGGGCATCAAGGATTTGATCGATGGATCAAGGTAAGCTTTCGCTTCGTGTTCCGATATACCGCGTCCGGCAAGAAGCCGTGATGTGAGATCCGAAAGGCCGGTCGACTGAGAGATCGCTAGAGCCGTCTGATCACCGGCCGGTGTTAGCCGGTCGACCCAACGGCGGCCTAGAACCGATCGGTTGACGTTCAAAAAGGTTCGGCGGTCAGCGTCTCCTGGCAAAAGCGCTCCGTCAGTTGATCCTGAATTTCGCCGTCTCGCGATGGACGCCTTTTATATAGCGGATTGTCCGCGTCGACGACCGCATGACCACGGTGTCGGTCTCTACGCCATCACGGGATAACCTGACACCTTTCAGGAAATTGCCGTCGGTGACACCGGTTGCGGCAAAGAGGACGTCCCCGCGCGCCATTTCGTCCATGGAAAAGATCTTTGACGGATCGTCGATCCCCATCTTTAACGCGCGGTCGTGCTGGTCCTTGTTGGCAATCACCAACCGTCCTAGCATCTGACCGCCCGTACACCTCAAAGCCGCGGCAGCAAGAACACCTTCCGGAGCCCCGCCGGTGCCGATGTAGATGTCGATCCCCGTCTCATCCGGATCGGTGGTGTGAATGACGCCCGCGACATCACCATCGCCGATCAAACGGATCGACGCGCCGGTCTTGCGAATGTCCTCGATAATTTGCGCATGACGCGGCCGGTCTAGAACACAAGCACGGACTTGTTCCGGTTTAACGTCCTTCGCCTTTGCAAGCGCTTCGATATTGGCCGATGCTGGTGCATCGAGCGAGATTATCCCGTCGGGATAGCCGGGGCCGATGGCAATCTTCTCCATATAGCAATCCGGTGCATTGAGAAGATTACCTGTGCGTGCAAGCGCGATCACGGCAAGCGAGTTCGGTGTATTCTTGGCGCAAATCGTTGTGCCTTCAAGCGGGTCGAGCGCAACGTCAAGCTCCGGGCCTTCGCCGGTCCCGACTTCCTCGCCGATATAAAGCATAGGCGCTTCGTCGCGCTCCCCCTCGCCGATCCTGACAGTTCCACGGATCGGCAGAAAATTGAGTTCGCGCCGCATGGCATCAACAGCTGCCTGATCGGCTGCTTTCTCGTCACCTTTACCCCGCCAAAGGGCGGCCGCAACCGCCGCGGCCTCGGTCACCCGGGCAAGTTCAAGTGTCAGCTTGCGGTCAAGACTCTCCTCGACATCGCGTTCGGCAACATCTTTTTTTGCCTTGCCTTTCTTAGCCATGAACCGTCTCCTCACACCCTTCCATTCATTCGTGTCCTTTGAAGCCGCACCGAACTTTTTGTCAGCTTAGTTTTTCGATGCGGATCATTTTGGGCGTACCCAGCACACTATCGTCGGCCTCAATCCGTTCCAACGCGGCACGCACCGCACTCTCGGTGGTCTCGTGCGTAATGATAATCACCGGCTGTGCCCGCAAAGGCTTACCGTTTTCCTGTTCGATTTCTCGATGTTGAACCACGCTTTGCAGAGAAATCTCCGCTTCGGCCATGAGAGTTGCAATGCGTGCGAGAACCCCGGGCTTATCGGCAATTTCAAGGGCCAGATAATAGCCACCTTCGTGAAGTCGCATTCCGGCGCGCACGTAAGGCTGAAGGCCCTCTGCTGGCTTTCCGAAGACCGGAACTCGTTGCCCTCGCGCTAGATCAGCAAGATCTCCGACGACCGCCGATGCTGTCGCTGCGCCACCCGCACCGGGGCCGCTCAACATTAAGCTGCCAGCCTTATCCGCCTCAATCGCAACCGCATTGGTAACCCCATCGATCCCTGCGATCGCCGCCGTTTTCGGTACCATTGCCGGGTGGACCCTTTGTTCAATGCCCGTTTCGGTCTGCTGGGCAACACCCAACAGTTTGATCCGGTAGCCCAGTTGATCGGCGGCTTCGATATCGGCGAGAGTAATCTTGTCGATGCCTTCGAGATAGATGCTGTCGAAAGAGATCTCGGTCCCGAAACAGAGGCTCGTCAGAATGGCAAGTTTGTGAGCCGTGTCATGGCCGCCAATATCAAAAGTCGGATCAGCCTCCGCGTATCCAAGCCGCTGCGCATCAGCGAGACAATCGGCGAAGCTGATTTTTTCGGCTTCCATGCGGGTCAAGATGTAATTGCAGGTGCCGTTCATGATGCCGAAAATTCGCGACACCCTGTTTCCCGAAAGGGCCTCGCGCAATGTCTTGATGATCGGGATGGCACCTGCAACGGCTGCCTCGTAGGAAAGTCCGGCACCGTTCGCCTCAGCAAGTTTAGCAAGCGACGCGCCGTGCTTTGCAAGAAGCGCCTTGTTTGCTGTCACCACTGATTTACCGCGGGAAAGCGCGGCTTCGACGCAAGCCCGCGCGGGCCCCTCATCACCGCCGATGAGTTCAACGAGCACATCGACATCGTCGCTCTCTGCGAGACCAACCGGATCGTCGAACCAAGTGTATCCGGAAACATCGACGCCACGGTCGACATTGCGGTTGCGCGCGCAGACAGCCGTAACTGAGAGGCCGCGTCCCGTCTTATCCGCGATCTCGTCGCCGTTATCTTCCAGAAGGTGGAGAAGTGCGCTTCCGACTGTGCCAAGACCGGCGATCCCGATGCGCAACACTTGTGACATGAACGAATTTCCTGAAGGGTCGAACGGAAGGTCCGCCCAATTGTCAGGCGGAGAACGGGATCACCTTTTGCACGGTCTCCGTTTCAGACGCAAGGAAGCGTTTGATATTTCGTGCGGCCTGACGAATGCGTTGTTCATTTTCCACAAGAGCTATGCGCACATGCTGGTCACCGTGCTCACCGAAACCAACACCAGGCGCAACCGCAACACCAGCGCGCTCAACAAGAAGTTTGGAAAACTCCAGCGAACCTAGTTCACGGAAGCTCTCGGGGATCGGCGCCCAGGCAAACATGGTTGCAGGTGGCGCCGGGACGTCCCAACCTGCCTGGAGGAAGGCCTCAACCAGAACATCACGTCGGGTTTTGTAGATCCGTCTGGCCTCTTCGATGCAATAATCATCGCCGTTGAGCGCGGCGGCTGCGGCGACCTGAATCGGCGTGAAAGCACCATAATCGAGATAGGATTTCACTCGCGCTAAAGCTGCGATGAGACGTTCGTTGCCAACGGCAAATCCCATACGCCAACCCGGCATGGAGTAAGTCTTCGACATGGATGTGAATTCGACGGCGACGTCCTTGGCGCCTTCAACTTCAAGAATAGAAGGAGGCGGATTGCCATCGAAATAGATTTCAGAGTAGGCCAAATCAGAAAGAACAAAGATGTCGTGCTTCTTGGCAAACGCCACTACGTCCCGGTAAAAATCGAGGTCGGCCACATAGGCGGTCGGATTTGATGGATAATTCAGAATGAGGGCAAGCGGTTTCGGGATCGAATGCTTGACCGCCCGCTCGCAGGCTTCAAAGAACGCCGCATCGGGGGTCGCTGGGACAGAACGAATGACCCCGCCGGAAATAATGAAACCAAAAGCGTGAATCGGATAGGTCGGATTGGGCACGAGAACCACATCGCCGGGGGCAGTTATTGCTTGCGCCATGTTCGCGAAACCTTCCTTGGATCCGAGCGTTGCAACAATCTCGGTTTCAGGATCAAGTTTCACACCGAAGCGGCGTCCATAATAAGATGCCTGAGCTTTTCGAAGTCCCTTAATGCCGCGCGACTGAGAGTACCTGTGGGTGTCAGGCCTTTGAACCGTTTCGACAAGTTTATCGACAATATGCCGTGGTGTCGGCAGATCCGGATTACCCATTCCAAGATCAATGATGTCCGCACCGTCACCACGCGCCTTCGCCTTAATGCGATTGACTTCTTCAAAGACATAAGGCGGAAGTCGCCTTACCGGGTGAAAGTTCTGCATAGCCGTCGCCTGATCGTTTCGGTCCGCTTGCCGCAAGACTTAAAATTTTCGGAGTTGCGAAGTCATAGCATCGCTTTCGGCCCGTTCAAAGGCAAAGCTGAGTTTCAGACCATTCTGTGAGCAAGAAGTGCTGACGTAGATATGCGGTCCAAGAGGGTACGCCTCAAGGTTGGGTTTCGCCTGCGCAAACCACCGGGCCATTACTGCGAGTCTCACAGGCCTGATCGATTTCCGCTTCAGCCTGTGCGGCATGGCTGCGAGCAATAGACCGCAAACGCTCCTGCAATTGGTTGGCATCGCGGACCTCGCCTTGAGCGGCGGCTTCTTCATCTGCACCAGGCGTTCTAGATTGAGCTAAAGCCTCAAGATCCTTTTCGATCCGCGCGCGCTCGGTCGTGCTCATTAAGGGCACGTCCCGTTCGTATTGTTTTCCGAGAAATACCGGAAAGCCGTTTTCATCGACCTGGCCGGTTCGTTCGGCCTCAAGATCAAAGGCCGTATGCTCTCCGAGCGCACAACCGAAAAGGCCGATTGCGAGGAGAAGCAAACACAGCGTCGAATTGATCCTGCGCAATGACATCATCTTGCGGTTTCGCTTGTCATGATCTAACAGTCGCCTAAGCCTAAAAGGCAATCGAAGCCCGTATAAGCCACTCTTTTGGGCGAATGTTTTTTAAGATAATATATCGCTTGGAGGAAAACAAACGCCGAGGAAAAATGTTCCGGTATGACGGCCTTAGGGACCGCTCATGCTGATACATCTTGGTTCCCTTGGGAGGCTTCGTTAAACTCAGGACGCCACGCGCGACCATCGATGTCGCCTCGCTTGTTTGTTGACCTCGTCGAAAAGTGATCCGCCCATTAAGCCAATGGTGCTTACGGGCGAAAGCAAGGGGACCCGCGTTCCAAAAAGTACGCGGGAATGAGGGTATGACGGAGCGTAAAGACACTCGAAACGGCCAATCGAAACAGGATTTCGATCTTTCGCCCCTTATAGAAGATCCAGATGCCCTTGCTCGCAATACCGCGGAATTGG
>JBCDCU010000235.1:0-6076 GCA_039181265.1 Pseudomonadota bacterium
CGCATGGGCAAGGACGTTGTCGCCCTTGCCGTCACCTCGAACAGGAACGAGGATCTTTCGGATCATGTCATGTCCTCCCCACAGGCTGATTAAACTAAGGTATTAGAACAATCCGTCAATTAGTCCCTCGTCATTGATGCAAATGAACTCCGCCGATGGTTTTCTCGGAAGTCCCGGCATCGTCATGATCTCACCGCAAATAACCACGATGAATCCGGCGCCTGCCGACAGGCGGACTTCACGCACCGGAAGGCTGTGCCCTGTCGGGGCACCGCGCCGGTTTGGATCGGTTGTGAAACTGTATTGGGTCTTCGCCATGCAAACGGGTAGCTCGCCATATCCCTGCTCTTCCCATTGGCGCAGCTGGTCCCGGATCTTTTTGTCAGCGAGCACTTCGTCAGCCCGATAGATCCGCTTTGCGATCGTTTCGATTTTTTCAAAAAGCGGCATTTCTGATGGATAGAGCGGCTGGAACTGAGCGCTGCCCCCTTCGCAGAGTTCGACAACTTTTCGCGCGGTTTCTTCAATGCCCGCGCCACCTTCAGCCCAGTGTTTGTTCAGAATCGCTTCTACGCCAAGTTCCGCGCAATAATCCTTGATTGCCTGAACTTCGGCATCCGTGTCGGTCACAAAATGGTTGATCCCGACAACCAGCGGCACACCGAACTGCTTCACGTTTTCGATGTGGCGGCCGAGGTTAGCGCACCCATTTTTGACAGCATCCACGTTCTCTGTGCCTAGATCGTCCTTGGAAATCCCGCCATTCATTTTCATCGCCCGCACGGTCGCAACGATCACTGCGGCAGCGGGCTTGAGACCAGCCTTGCGGCATTTGATGTCGAAGAACTTTTCGGCTCCAAGATCCGCGCCGAAGCCTGCTTCGGTGACGACATAATCCGCAAGTTTCAAGGCAGCTTTGGTGGCAACGACCGAGTTACAACCGTGCGCGATATTAGCGAATGGGCCGCCGTGAACGAAAGCCGGATTGTTCTCAAGCGTCTGCACGAGGTTCGGCTGCATTGCCTGTTGCAGGAGAACAGTCATCGCGCCATCAGCTTTGATATCGCGGCAATAAACCGGCGAGCGGTCACGCCTGTAGGCAACGATAATGTCGCCGAGACGCTTTTGAAGGTCATCAAGATCATCGGCGAGGCACAGGATCGCCATCACTTCCGATGCAACCGTGATATCGAAGCCCGCCTCACGCGGGAAACCGTTTGCGACACCGCCTAAGTTGCAAACGATCTCCCGGAGTGCCCGATCGTTCATATCCATGACCCGGCGAAATGCGACACGACGGATATCGATTTCCTGCTCGTTACCCCAGTAAATGTGGTTGTCGAGCATGGCAGCGAGCAGGTTGTGTGCGCTCGTGATTGCGTGAAAGTCACCCGTGAAATGAAGGTTCATCTCCTCCATCGGCACGACTTGCGCATATCCGCCACCCGCAGCACCGCCCTTCATCCCGAAACACGGACCGAGTGACGCTTCGCGGATGCAGATTGCTGCCTTCTTGCCGATCCGATTAAGACCGTCACCGAGGCCAACCGTGGTTGTTGTCTTTCCCTCACCTGCGGGCGTCGGGTTGATGGCGGTCACAAGGATCAGTTTACCGTCCGGCTTATCGCCGAGGCTCTTAATGAATTCAGCTGATACTTTTGCCTTGTCGTGGCCATAGGGCAGCAGGTGCTCGCTCGGAATATCGAGTTTCGATCCAATCTCCTGGATCTGCTTTTTGTTCGCTTTGCGGGCAATTTCGATGTCGCTCATGGATCTCATCCTGTCCTTGTCTTACGAACCGAGGACATCGCCCTTGGCGAGCCCGGCTGTAGCGGCCCACTCTGCCGCCGGTTGCTTGCCTTCGCCGGCCGGGCGCACACGCTTGACGAGAATCCGTCCCCCAATGCACTGCACGCTTACACCGTCGTCCGAAACCTCCATGACTTTGCTTGAAATGCCATCGCCCGGTACGCGTACACAGTCGAATATGCCAAGCTCTTCGCCATTGAGGGTCGTCCACGCCCCCGGCGACGGGTTGGTCCCGCGGATGAGGTTGTAGACTTGACTGACAGGCTTATTCCAATCGATGCGGGCATGCTTCTTGACGCAACGACGTTCATAGGTCGCATCGGCCTCATTTTGTTCGATGCGCGGCGGATTTCCGGTACGGAAGAGATCACAGACCTCAAGAACCGAGGCGACACCCGCCGCGTAGATCTTCTTGAAGTAAAGGTCGATCACCGTGTCATCGGGTCCGATGTTACATTCCCAGGTCAGGAGAACGTCGCCCTCATCAAGGCCATCGGTCGGATAGAACCAGGAGAAGCCCGACTTATCGGACCCCATTATAATCGGCCAGTTTACTGCCGATGGTCCCCGATGGAGGGGCAACAGGGAGGGATGGAAGCAAATAGAACCATATTTCGGGATATCGCGCGCGGCTTCCGGAACAAAAACATTCACAAACGCCATGACCATGAGATCGGCGTTAAAACTTCTTAGAAGATCGAGAGATTCATCGTCTTTGAAATGGGCCGGCTGGTGGACCGGCAAACCCTTCTCAAGAGCAAATTCCTTGATCGGATCAACGGGCTTTCCCTCCTTGTCGGGCTCGCAATAAACGGCCACGACTTCGTCGGTTCCCGTCTCGATCAATTTGGCAAGAGCGTCCTTGCCGAAGGCCTGCTGGCCCATAACGATCACGCGCATCTTGGTTCTCCTCCCAACCGCTGATGCAGAACTCTGTCAACTCAATCGTGGACCGCCGAAGCCCCTCCTGCGACGGCGGTCCAAATTCTTCTATTCGGCGGCTTCCTTGATGTCGCCGACCGCGCCGGACGTGATCACTGATTGTAGTTCGTCGCCCTGATAGCCGAGAACGTCCTGCAGGATTTCAACCGTGTGCTCGCCCAAAAGCGGCGAACGCTCCACTTCAACCGGACTGTCAGAGAGTTTCACTGGACAGCCAACGGAAAGGTATGGACCCCGTTCCGGGTGATCGACCTCAACGATGGTGCCAGTTGCGCGCAAGCCCTCGTCCTCGGCGATCTCTTTCATTGAGAGGATCGGACCAACCGGAATGTTGACCGGATTGCAGATATCCATGACCTCAAACTTTGTCTTGGTCATCGTCCATTGCTCGATTGTGTCGAAAACCTCGTTGAGGCGCGGCAAGCGAGCAGGCGGTGTCGCGTAATCCGGATCTTCCTTCCATTCCGGCTTGCCGATGATGTCGCAGATGCTCTCCCAAACGGCAGCCTGGGTGATGAAATAGGTGTAGGCATTCGGGTCGGTTTCCCAGCCTTTGCATTTCAGGATCCGGCCGGGTTGTCCGCCGCCTGAATCGTTACCGGCGCGCGGGGTGGCCTCACCGAACGGAACACCTTCACCGAACTGCGAATATTCCTTCAATGGACCCGCCTCAAGACGCTGCTGGTCGCGCAGCTTCACGCGGCACAGATTGACAACACCATCCTGCATGGCGGCCAGCACCTTTTGACCGCGACCGGTTTTCTCCCGCTGAAAGAGTGCCGTTACAATGCCAAGCGCCAAATGAAGGCCGGTCCCGGAATCGCCGATCTGCGCGCCGGTTACTGTTGGTGGACCATCGAGAAAACCGGTGGTCGACGCTGAGCCGCCCGCGCATTGCGCGACATTCTCATAGACCTTGCAGTCTTCATATTTGCCCGGTCCGAAACCCTTGACCGACGCCATGATGAGACGCGGGTTGATTTCCTGAATGCGTTCCCAGGAAAAGCCCATACGGTCGAGCGCGCCCGGCGCGAAGTTTTCGACGAGCACGTCGCATTCTTTAATCAGGCGAGTCAGGACCTGTTTGCCGGTCTCGTTCTTTGAGTTCAATTCGATCGAACGCTTGTTGTGGTTCAGCATCGTGAAATAGAGGCTGTCAGCACCCGGCTTATCGACAAGCTGCTTCCGGGTCGCGTCACCCACGCCCGGCCGCTCAACCTTAATGACATCCGCCCCGAACCAGGCGAGGAGCTGCGTACAGGTCGGACCTGACTGCACATGGGTAAAGTCGAGAATTTTGACGCCCTCAAGAGCCTTCATCGTCTTCTTCCTTCGTTTGGTGGGCCCGCCCGATGAAGGGTTCGAGGGCGGACCGGTTGTTCTTGCTTGATCCCTCTTCCGGGGAACTACTTATACATTGTTTGGGCTTTTGTCCCGGGTGCATATTCATTTGGATCGATCCAAACGTTCACTACGGCGCATTTTCCTGTTTTAGCGATCGCTTCACGCGCGCGTTGCATGGCGGGCTGGATTTGGCTCGCTTCACGGACCTCTTCGCCATAGCCGCCAATCATTTCGCCGAACTTCGAGAATTCGACGTCACCCAGCTTGTTGCCGATATCGCCGCGGTTCTCACCATATTTCGTGATCTGGCCGTAGCGGATCTGGTTCATCGCCGAATTGTTGCCGATGACAGCAAGGAAGGGTGCCCCAAAACGCTGTGCCGTCTCCATATCGAAGGCCGTCATGCCAAAAGACCCATCGCCATAGAGGCACATGACTTCTTTATTCGGATGGGCAAGTTTTGCGGCCATCGCAAATCCCGTTCCAACCCCGAGTGAGCCGAGTGCCCCGGGATCCATCCATTGGCCCGGATTGCGCGGACGCACAGCCTGAGCGGAAATCGTCACCACATCGCCACCATCGCCGATATAGATCGTGTCTTCGCCAAGGAATTCGTTGATCTCCCAGGCAAGGCGATAGGGATGGATCGGCGAACGGTCGGACGTGAAAAGCGGCATCAGCTTTTCAAGTTTCTTCGCCTCCAGATCCCGCAAATGCGTCATCCATTCACGGCGCTCAGCGCGTGCGCCCTGGTCGATCCGGCCAGATGCCGCATCCATGACCGCCGTCAGGATCGCGCCTGGATGACCGGCAATGCCCATTGATATGTCGCGGTTTTTGCCGACAGTCCGATAATCGAGATCGATTTGAACAAGCGTCGGCGCCTTGATGCGTTTGCCGTAGCCCATGCGGAAATCGAATGGTGTGCCGACGATCAGAATGACATCTGCATCCTTGAAAGCATCGGAACGGGTGCGGTCGAAACAATGCTCGTCTTCGGCCCGCATCATGCCGCGGGCAGCTCCGTTCATGTAGACCGGGATATCGAGTGCCTTGGCAAAGGCTGCGGCCTCTTCATGGGAGCCCGATGCCCAGACCTGCTGGCCGAACAAAACGGCGGGACGCTTTGCAGCGACGAGGATATCTGTGAGTTTTTCGATGTCTGCCGGATCGCCAATCGAACGAACCGATGTCCGATAATGGCCGGGTTCCGGGATGCGCGCGTTTTCAACAGGGATTTCCGCATCAAGAATATCACGCGGAATTTCGAGATAACTCGGCCCATAGGCACCTGCGAAACACTCGCGTGCGGCCATGGAAATCATGTCCGCGATGCGCTCGGTGGAAAAGACACCTGAGGCGAATTTCGTGATCGGCGACATCATATCGACGTGCGGCAGATCCTGAAGCGACCCCATTTTGTGCTGGGTCAAGGACGATTGTCCGCCAATATGAAGGATCGGGCTTTCGGAGCGAAACGCCGTTGCAACGCCGGTCACCGCGTTGGTGCAGCCGGGTCCTGCGGTCGTCACCACGCAACCGAGCTTACCGGTCTGGCGCGCATAGCCGTCGGCTGCGTGGGCTGCGACCTGTTCATGGCGTACATCGACGATCTTGATGCCTTCATCGATACACCCGTCATAGATGTCGATTATATGGCCACCGCACAGGGTAAAGATCGTGTCGACACCCTCGGCCTTCAAAGCCTTTGCAACAAGGCGACCGCCTGAGACAATGCTCTCATCGGTGCTCTTCTTCGCCAGTGTATCGTGCGCTGTCGTGCTCACTTCCGCCAATGCCATCTTCGTTTCCTCCTCAAGAAACTTATGTTTGCCGCTCCTCCCTGACCGGTTCTTCAACCGGAAGCGGCCCTCCTCTGCGAAATCTGTTCAAGCTTCGTCCATGTGCGGTCGATATGATCGTGAAGCCGCATTGTGTGTTCGCGCACAAGCCGCGCGGACAAATCGGCGTCGCGCTTTTC
>JBCDCU010000236.1:0-6048 GCA_039181265.1 Pseudomonadota bacterium
GCTAATCGCTGTAAATTTCGACAGCTATTGAAAAAGAATGGAAAATCGAATGGATCTTGGATTAAAGGTCCGCAAAGCGATTTTTTGTGCATCAAGTAAGGGCCTTGGCCGTGGTTGCGCGGACGCACTCGCTGCAGAAGGATGCGAGGTCGTCATCAACGGGCGGACGCTTTCCGTTCTTGAGAAGACGGCGGAGGAAATTGTCAAATCGACGGGAGCAACAATCATACCGATTGCTGCGGACGTTGGCAGTAAAGAGGGTCAGTCAGCGCTTGTCGAAGCTTGTCCAAATCCGGATATTCTCGTCAACAATAATGCCGGGCCGCCACGCAAGAGCTACCGAGACCTGGACCGCGATGCGATGATTTCGGGCGTCCTTCAGAATATGGTCACTCCGATCGAGCTTATTCAAGCCGTTGCCGACGGCATGATCGACCGGAAATTTGGACGGATCGTCAACATCACATCCCTTTCGGTAAAAATGCCGATCGAGGGCCTCGACCTTTCCTCCGGCGCGCGGGCCGGCCTTACCGGCTTTATGGCTGGGGTTTGCCGGACCTTCACCGAACACAACGTGACCGTGAACAACCTCCTCCCGGGCAAGATGGATACGGATCGCCTGCGCGGCGGTATCAAAGGGGCTGCCGACAATGCGGGGATCGACTACGAAACCGCAGCTGCGAAGCAGCGGCAGGAGATACCGGCGAAGCGCTTTGGAAATACCGAAGAGTTCGGAAAGATTTGCTCTTTCCTGTGCTCAGATCATGCAGGCTATATAACCGGCCAGAACGTTCTGGTTGATGGTGGCCTGTTCAACGGCGCATTTTAAGATCGTAGTTTGAGCGGCCATCAAGGGTGTGAAAAAGAAAAAGCCGGTGCAAATGCACCGGCTTTTTTTCTGCGTAAGGAAACTTTTCTAGAACTTGAGCCGGGTACCGACGGTAAAGATCACAACCTGGCTGTCGGCTGTACCGCTGGCAATCGGTGCGCCACCAAGGCCGAGAGGTGTCAGAGCTGCACCGGCAACTGTCGTTGGAGCCTGGAACTCATTGCTCACCGGCGTATCTTGCTCAACGCGGATGTATGTGAAGCCGAAATCGCTCTCGATATGTTCACTCAACTTGTGTGTGCCGCCAAAGGAGAGCCATAGGCGATTGTTGTCCGGCAGAGCGAGACTGCGATCTTCGTCATTGGTTGGTGATGTTTCATAACCAATCCCGGCCCGAACCGTGAAATGGTCATTGATCTCATATTCTGCACCAGCGGAGCCGAAAAATGAATCCGAGAGGTTGAATTCGAAGGCTGCGGCGGTTGCACCACCAGTTGTGACAACAGGCACGGCCTGCAAACGGCTCCAATTCTCCCAGGAGAAGCTGCCGAGAAGACTGAGCTTTTCGGTGAGCTGATGCTTGATGCCAAAATTCACAATATCAGGAAGCGGCAGATCAGCTCTTGCTGGAGCCACGCCGACAATCGTTTCTGCGGGAAGTCCGACAAAACCGGGATCCGTTACAATCGTACGGATGTCACCTTCAAGATCGACATTCATCTGTGAACGGTAACCAAGACCGATCGTTGTTTTATCGGTCGGCTTGAATGTTGCGCCGAAAATAGCGCCCACGCTTGAGCCCGTCGCATTAAGCTCGGTGTTGACCCCTGCAAGCGTTGCTGAGGATTGCTCAACATCGAAATGCTGGACTTGAAGGCCCGCTGCCACTGAAAAACGCTCGGAGAACTTATAGCCAACTGTCGGTTGAAAGTTGAAGGTCAGCGCGCTGAATTCCTGCGAACTTGCCGCTTCCAAACTGTCCGGATCTGACCGGGTTGCGAGACCGAAAGGTGAGTTCAGGGCGACGCCAAGCCAGATCTTGTCAGTCGCCTGGTAGCTGACATAGCTCGCAGGCAATAGCGCCTCGCGGCCGATGTTGCTCGTTGTCGGGAAGGTCGACAAATCATCAGCGATCAAAGACGCTCCGGCGGCACCGGATGTTACAGCGCCCGTTGTCGGGTCAACCGTTGTGTCCGCATCGGTAAACGGGAAGATCGCAGACAGTGTACCTTCAGCCGTAAACCCTTCAAACTCCGTCATGATAGCCGGGTTGAAGAAAAACGAGCTTAAAGAATTGGTCTGTGCAGACGCACCAGCAAATGATGAGCCTTGGTTGTAAGCACTCTGTTCGCGAAGCGCGAAGAAAGCAGCTTGGGAAGGCGCAACGCTAAGCGCTGCGACAGAAACGCTTGCGCAGAGAATTAGCGCTTTGCGTCCGAATTCAGTCTTCATGGCATGTCCCCTCCAGAATTCCGTTGCTAAACCCTACTAAACTCAAGACGTTTGACAATCGGGTTGCAGTTCACGGGTTGCATGCGTTGTAAATTTGCGATTACGCGCAATCGGGACGAGAAATGCAGTAAAAGGAACCAGAAAGTCTTTGACCAAGTACCCTACCCTAACGAAATCAATGGGTTATTTTCTGCCCTTCTCAAATTGCCAAGCAAAATCAAAAATTTCGCGATCGTATCAACGGTGAATGGCCGATCGGCGGGCGACAATTTTGCACCATAGTGTCACTTGATTGTCACACAGATGGGGCAGCGGCAGCGTCACTAACCCACATTTTCACAGGAAATCGAGGGTTTTTCGCCAATTGCGAATCAGTTGAAAATCACCACCAGCGATAAAAATGGTGGGTGGGTCCGCTTCCTTCACCGATCGAGAGCCTGGTTGCAGCATCAATTGCGCCAGTAATGTAGAGCTTGGCTTCTCCAACCGCACTTTGAAGATCTTCTCCTTTGGCAAGCCCGGCTGCAATCGCGGAAGACAGGGTGCATCCCGTCCCGTGGGTGTTGTTGGTTGCGATCCGCGCTGCTTCGAACCAATGGCCTCCGGTCGGAGTCAACAGATAATCCCGTACCCTGGCTCCGTGACCATGCCCGCCTTTTATGAGAACGGCAGCAGCACCCATGCCAATCAACGTATCGGCTTGCGCCTCCATTTCTTTATCGTCGCGTGCGACGCTGGTACCAGTCAGCCGCGCGGCTTCCTGCAGGTTTGGTGTGATGAGAGAGACAACGGGAAACAAAGCCCTGGTCATCATTTGAATGGCATCCTCTGCGATCAGAAGGTCGCCGGACGTTGCAACCATGACCGGATCGAGGACGACCGGTCCGGTGTAACGCCCTCTCAATTCGTCGGCGACCGCCTCAATGACTGGTGCTTGTGACAGCATCCCGATCTTAATCGCGCCGACCTCGAGATCCGACAAGACCGCGGCAATCTGGGATTTTACAAAGTCAGCTGGAACGTCATGGATACTGTTGACACCCATCGTATTTTGCGCGGTCAGCGCCGTGATGACGCTTGCTCCATAAACGCCCAGCGCCGAGAAAGTCTTGAGGTCCGCCTGAATGCCAGCTCCGCCCGAAGAATCGGATCCGGCAATCGTAAGCGCAATCGCTGTCATGTCTCTGGCCACCGATGGCCGATCATTTGGCTTCTTGGATTGCCGCCCAGATCGTTTGAGGCAGGGCTGGCATATCAATGTGCTTGATGCCGTAGGCTTTGGAAAGCGCACCGACGACCGCGTTCATCACAGCCGGACAGGATCCGATGGATCCGGCCTCGCCCGCTCCTTTGATCCCAAGGGCATTTGTTGTCGACGGCACATTACGGGTTTCGAAATGAATTGGCGGAAGATTATCTGCGCGCGGCATTCCGTAATCCATGAAGCTCGCCGAAATCAATTGCCCACCTTCGTCATAATAGGTGCGCTCATGGAGCGCCTGTCCAACACCTTGGACGATACCACCATGGACCTGTCCTGCGAGAAGATCCGGATTCACGGTGACCCCGAAATCGTCAACGACCACATAAGCCGTGATCTCGACAATGCCTGTCGAAGGATCGATCTCAACCTCGCAGACATGGGTGCCGTTCGGATAGGTTGCTTCGTTCTGTTCGATGGTCGCATTTCCAACGACAGGATCGCTACTCTCCGCTGCGAGCTCGGCAAATGTGACGCTGCGATCCGTGCCTGCAACCTTCACAACACCATCGATGAGTTCGAGATCGCCGGAGGCTGCTTCCAATTTGTCGGCTGCAAGATCCTTTATTTGATCAGCGAGATCCGTCGCGGCGGCATTCACAGAAACACCACCGATCGGAATCGAGCGCGAACCACCTGTACCACCACCTGCGGGCAATTCATTCGTGTCGCCTTGCCGAACGTGGATCTGGTCCATGTCCAGGTTCAGCGCTGCCGAGATCAGTTGCGCGTAAGCGGTTTGGTGGCCTTGTCCGGTCGACTGGGTTCCGATGTAAAGGGTGACGCTCCCATCATCGTTGAGATCAATCTTGGCGGGTTCTGATCCCGCGAAAGCGCAGGCTTCGATATAGGTTGCAAGACCGATCCCGCGGATCTTGCCCGCAGCTTCACTGTCAGCGCGCCGGGCCGCGAAGGTTTCCCATTCAGCAACCTCCATCGCACGATCCATGTGCCCCTCGAACTCGCCAACATCGTACATTCGGCCAGATTGGGTCTTGTATGGGAATTGCTCCGGTTTGATGAAGTTTATGCGCCGCAGTTCGACAGGATCGATGCCGATTTCACCGGCCGCATAGTCAACGAGGCGCTCAAGCAAATAGGCCGCCTCGGGTCGGCCTGCTCCGCGATAGGCATCGGTTGGAGCTGTGTTTGTGTAAATCGAGGTGACCGTCGCGTGAAGGGCCGGGATATCATAGACGCCCGTCGCCATACTTGCGCCAAACCAGGGGATGATCACCGAGAATTCAGAAAGATAGGCACCCATATCGCCGAGAATATCGACCTTCAAACCGATGAAGCGATTGTTTTCGTCAAGCGCCAGGCGCGCCGTCGTGATGTTATCCCGCCCATGGGCATCTGTCATGAAGTGCTCAGTCCGATCACTGATCCACTTTACTGTACGCTTCAATGCACGTGCCGCATGCGCAACAAGCGGATATTCGTGATACATGAAGTTCTTGGTACCGAAACCGCCACCCACATCAGGTGTGATTACGCGCAGCCTGTCTGCGTCGAGACCAAGCATCTTGCAAAGTGTATCGCGGATTGAGTGGACGCCCTGGGTGCCAAGGGTGAGTGTCAACAGGTCCTCGTCGGTATCGTATTCAGCAACAATCCCGCGCGGCTCCATGTAATTGCAGACCAGGCGATTGTTGATGACCTTGAAATCGATAATGCGGGAAGCCTTTTCAAATGCAGCCTCCACTTTGGCGAGATCGCCGACCGCAGCTTCGTTTGCAATATTGGTCGTCCCAATACCCGGCCAAACGAGCGGCGCGTTGCCATCAAGCGCAGCCTCAGCCCCGACAATCGCATCAAGGGGCTCGTAATCGATTTCCAGCGCTTCTGCGGCATCGGCTGCGGCAGCCTTTGTGTCGGCCACGATGAACGCGACCGGATCCCCGACATACCGGGCAATATCCTTGCAAAGCATCGTGCGCGGCGGTTCTTGATACCGCTCACCATTCTTATCCTTGCCGAGAGGGATGACACAGGGCAGCGGCTTATAGTCTGCAACATCGTCAAAGGCGAGCGCCATATGGACGCCATCCATCGCACGCACTTCATCGAGGTTGCCAATCGAGAACCTCGCGTGAGCGTAACCGGAACGCACGACATAGCCGATCAGGCAATCCGCATGATGCGCATCGTCGGTGTAGTGCCCGAGGCCCTGAACAAGGGCTGCGTCTTCCTTTCGCTTGGATGCAGTACCGAGAGCACCCTTTTGACCAAATTTGATAGGGGACATGTCGTTCATCGAGCTTCGCCTTTCAGGGTGCCACAAATCGGGCAGATACATCCCGACACCAATTCACCGGGAACCTATCCTGTTTTGTCATCCGGGCAAGATGTTAGTTTGACTGCGCGCGGTTTTTGCCTCACACGGGGAATATGCCGCAACACTCTCATCCGTCTTTCCTTGCAAGTCCCGCGAAGTGGTGGGCACGGCAGAACGGCAATGTGAGAGGTGGCCTCTGGATGCTGGCAGCAGCCGGTCTTTTCAGCA
>JBCDCU010000237.1:0-6007 GCA_039181265.1 Pseudomonadota bacterium
TCTCGATAAAACGGCGAAGGAAAATCGCTTTTCCTTCGCCGGGAAGAGGTTAGGTTGGGGCCGTTGGAGGCTTAGAAGAATTTCTTTTTCTTCTTTTTCTTTTCGGTTTTGAAACCGTTGAAGCTCGATCCAGTCTCTTTGCGCGATTTTTCGAAGCGTTTCTTGTGGTTGCGCTCGGCGAGTGTCAGGAATGAATCGCCTGATACGCCGAAGCTGCTTCCTTTTGCATTGACCTGTGGAACGATTGCCGTTCCGGCGAGCGCTACGGCGATTGCTGCGATCATGGCGATTTTTTGCATTGATTTGATCCTCTTGAGATACGGTTCGACAGACCACAAAAGTCCATCCGACGGACGTTTGTGCGCGAGCCGGTTCGTAGATGTTCTGGTTTTCAGGAGCGCTGGAGCTTGGTCGCCAGCAATGCTTTGTGCTTTAAACCGCTCTCATTATTTGCGGTTTTTGCGTCGTTTTTCTCGCGTCAGAAACCACCTGTCTTCTTCGATGGCCTGAAGACGATTCACGTCCGACTGGTAAATGTTTTTAATCTTGCCTTTAAGGCGAAGGCGCTGAAGCTGTTGACGTTCTGCAATCGTCAGGATCTGATCCGGATTCTGACCAAGTGGCGCTGCACCACCGAAGCCAGCATGAGCGGGTATAGCGAAAGCTGAAATGGACAAGCCCACGAGCGTGAGCGCAGTAATCTTCATCTTCATAGCCAACATCCTTTCTTGGGAGCGTTCCCGGCCCCTTTATTATTGTGTCGCCTGCTTTTCATCCGCGAGCGTTTTAACAGTGGCGATCTCCTGTTCCCCATGGTTCGTCATAAAAACCGGGGCGGAGAAAAGTGCGGTTAAAACGGCTGCGCCCAAAGCCGATAATAAGAGTTCTTTCATCGCCGTCACCTCGGAAACCAATGGTTGTTCGAGCATTTTCGACATGTACCGTTCGCGACCTTACCAATAGTACCACTTCGGTAGATCGCGGCGGCCCTTGCCTCGTGGTCTTGAGATGGTGTCGATCTTGTCGTTTGCAAAACACGATATGCTCAATCAAGTGTGAACGGACTGTTTAGAAAATCTCAACTTGACGATTTCAGGCCACACTTTGATTCGACTGGCTAATCTGCGTTCGACAAAGACCTTTTCACGATCCGCTGCTTGGGCTAGGAAGCGGGCCGGGGTGTTCAGTCTTGGTGCCGAACGCCAATTTGACTGACGACAGGGGACACCACACCATGACGGCTATAATTGATATTGTTGGACGCCAGATCTTTGACAGTAGGGGAAATCCGACCGTTGAAGTCGATGTCAGGCTGGAAGACGGATCATTCGGTCGGGCTGCCGTCCCCTCCGGTGCATCAACCGGCGCACACGAGGCCGTCGAACTCCGCGATGGTGGTCCCACTTACATGGGCAAAGGTGTCGGGCAAGCGGTTGAAGCCGTTAATTCAGAAATCTTCCAGGCCCTGAGCGGTCTTGATGCCCGAGAGCAATCAAAGATCGATGGGATGATGTGCGCCCTTGATGGGTCGGCCAATAAGAGCCGCATCGGTGCGAATGCTATTCTCGGCGTTTCTCTTGCACTTGCCAAGGCTGCAGCGGCCTCGGCGTCGCTTCCCCTTTACCGCTATGTCGGCGGGGTGAGAGCTCATGTTCTACCGGTCCCAATGATGAACATCATCAATGGCGGTGAACATGCTGATAATCCGATTGATGTTCAGGAATTCATGATTATGCCGCTCGGCGCCGAAAGTCTGGCAGATGCAGTCCGGATCGGATCTGAGATTTTTCATACATTGAAAAAAGCGCTCTCCGGTGCAGGTCATAACACGAATGTTGGCGATGAAGGTGGCTTTGCGCCGAACATTGCCTCAACGGATGAAGCGATTGGGTTCATCATGCGCGCTATCGAAACAGCCGGTTATAAGCCTGGCGACGATGTCGGTCTCGCGCTTGACTGTGCTTCGACCGAATTTTTCGAAGGCGGCGTCTACAACCTCAAGGGCGAAGGCAAGACACTCGATAGCGCGGCCATGGCGGATTACCTTGCCGACCTCGTCAATCGTTTCCCAATCTATTCTATCGAAGATGGTATGGCCGAGGACGATTGGGAGGGATGGAAGCTTCTGACCGATCTTATTGGTGACCGGTGTCAGTTGGTCGGCGACGATCTCTTCGTCACGAACACGGCGCGCTTGAGCGATGGGATCGCCCGAGGATGTGGAAACTCGATTCTCGTTAAAGTGAACCAGATTGGCACTTTGTCGGAAACCCTGGATGCCGTGGAGATGGCACACCGCGCCAAATATACCAGCGTGATGTCGCACCGATCAGGTGAAACGGAAGATGCAACAATTGCTGATCTTGCGGTCGCGACGAATTGCGGACAGATCAAAACCGGTTCCCTTGCCCGTTCGGATCGCATGGCAAAGTACAATCAGCTCATCCGGATCGAGGAAGAGCTTGGCGGACAGGCGGTCTATGCCGGGCGCGGAGCGCTCTCGTTCCTCTAGCTCAATACAAGCGACTTTTAAACTGAACGACGCGAACGGTCGTCGGTCGCAGCAGCGGTCTTGCCGACTGAATGCCGTTTTATGGTCGGGTTATTTACGAATTCATAAGGGTGTTTGGTCATCGTGGCGCTGGTGAATTTGATCCAGTAACGAGTTTTTCATGGCAACACGCCAGCGCAAGAAATCCGTCATCGGAAGATTTGTTCTTCCCTGCTTAACTCTCGCATTCCTTGGATATTTTGGCTTTCACGCCCTGCACGGCACCTATGGTCTGATCGGGTTCCAGGCTATCCGTACAACGATCGATGAACGCCGTCTTGTCCTTGACGAACTCGTTCTTGAACGGGAGCGGCTCGAGCGACAGGTCGCGCTTCTTGGCTCAAGCTCACTTGATCGTGATACTGTCGAGGAATATGCCCGCGCCCAGCTCAATGTGGCCCATCCCAACGAAGTCATTGTGTTGATTTCACAGCAGGATAATTAAAAATAACTGAAATATAGCTAATAATATAAATTAGCAATAATCAAGTTAATTTGCATCTTTTATCGCAAAATCAAGAGATTACACGTATTTTTCTGTAAGGTTTTTCCGTTTATTTTCGCCAGTGCTTCTGCTATAGGTTGCGAAACCAACCGGCATGGGAGGAGAGCGATGGCGACCGAGGCGAAACGAGCCACTGGACGTTCGCGATCGAAAGCTGCAAAAGCACCGATCACCAAATTCACCAAAGAACAAGAGCTTCAAGCCTATAAGGACATGCTTCTTATCCGCCGGTTTGAGGAGAAAGCCGGTCAGCTTTACGGCATGGGTCTGATTGGTGGGTTCTGTCACCTTTATATCGGTCAGGAAGCTGTCGTCGTTGGAATGCAGATGTGCATCAATGAGGGCGAGGATCAGGTTATCACCGGCTATCGCGACCATGGTCATATGCTCGCCTGCGGCATGGATCCAAAAGGTGTCATGGCTGAACTCACAGGGCGCGTGGGTGGTCTTTCCAAAGGGAAGGGCGGCTCGATGCATATGTTCTCACGTGAGAAACAATTCTTCGGCGGTCATGGCATTGTAGGCGCGCAGGTGCCGCTCGGTGCTGGACTGGCCTTTGCGAATAAGTATCGGGGCGATGGCAAAGTATCGCTGACCTATTTCGGCGATGGTGCGGCGAACCAGGGGCAGGTCTATGAGACCTTCAATATGGCTTCGCTTTGGAAGCTGCCGGTCATTTTCATCATTGAAAACAATCAGTATGCGATGGGAACATCGGTTTCTCGCGCTTCAGCCCAGACTGAGTTCGCGCAACGGGGGGCATCTTTCGAGATCCCGGGTGTGAAAGTTGACGGCATGGATGTTCGGGCTGTCCACGCGGCGGGCGAGGAAGCTGTTGCCCATTGCCGCTCCGGCAAGGGGCCAATGATCCTTGAAATGAGCACGTACCGGTATCGCGGACACTCAATGTCTGATCCGGCAAAGTACAGGTCGAAAGACGAAGTTCAGAAAATGCGTTCTGAACACGACCCGATCGAACAGGTTAAGGCGCGGCTTATCGATAGCGGTGACTCGACAGAAGAAGACCTAAAGGCGATCGATAAAGAGGTTCGTGCAGTCGTGAACGAAGCGTCCGATTTTGCGACCAACGATCCGGAGCCGCCAGTCAGCGAGCTCTATACCGACATTCTGCGTTAAGGGAGGCCGCATATGCCAACGGAAATTTTGATGCCGGCGCTCTCGCCGACGATGGAGGAAGGCAATCTCGCCAAATGGCTGAAGGCCGAGGGCGACAGTGTAGCGCCCGGTGATGTCATCGCTGAGATCGAAACCGATAAGGCGACGATGGAAGTTGAAGCCGTTGACGAGGGTGTGCTTGCCAAGATTCTTGTTCAGGAAGGCAGCGAAAACGTCAAAGTGAATACGCCAATCGCCTTGCTCGCTGCTGACGGAGAAGACGCAAGCGCCGTCGAAGCTCCTGCTGCGCCTGCTGCCGCTAATAGTGAAGCGCCTCCTGCGCCGGTGGCAGCTGCCGCACCAGCCGAGGTTATCCAATCCGGTCCGCCGCAAGCCGAAGTGCAGGGCGATCCCGATATTCCTGCGGGTACGGAAATGGTGACAACCACCGTGCGCGAGGCTTTGCGGGACGCAATGGCCGAAGAAATGCGCCGGAGTGACGATGTCTTTGTCATGGGTGAAGAAGTTGCAGAATATCAAGGCGCCTACAAAATCACACAGGGTCTTCTCGACGAGTTTACCGATCGACGGGTGATTGATACGCCGATTACCGAACACGGCTTTGCAGGTCTTGGTGTCGGAGCGGCATTCGCAGGCTTGCGTCCGATCGTCGAGTTTATGACCTTCAACTTCGCTATGCAGGCAATCGACCAGATCATCAATTCGGCTGCAAAGACGCTTTATATGTCCGGTGGCCAGATGGGATGCCCGATTGTGTTTCGCGGCCCCAATGGTGCAGCTGCCCGCGTTGCAGCCCAACACAGCCAGGATTATGCGGCGTGGTACAGTCACATCCCTGGTTTGAAGGTGATCCAGCCCTATTCAGCGGCGGACGCCAAAGGCTTGTTGAAAGCAGCGATCCGCGATCCAAATCCGGTCATCTTCCTTGAAAACGAAATCCTCTATGGTCAGTCCTTCGAGGTCCCCAAGATGGATGATTTCGTCTTGCCGATCGGGAAAGCGCGCATCCATCGCCCGGGTAATGACGTCACCATCGTTTCATTCGGAATTGGCATGCGTTACGCGATCGAAGCGGCGGAGATTGTGGGTGCCATGGGCATCGACGCGGAGGTCATTGACCTGCGAACCATTCGCCCGATGGATCTCGATACGGTTCTTGCCTCGGTCCAGAAAACCGGACGCTGCATCACTGTCGAAGAAGGCTTCCCGCAATCTTCTGTCGGTGACCATATCGCAAGTCAGGTGATGCAACGCGCATTCGACTACCTTGATGCGCCGGTGATCACGTTGTGCGGCAAGGATGTTCCAATGCCCTATGCGGCCAATCTCGAAAAATTAGCGCTCGTCACAACCGATGAGGTGGTCAACGCCGTAAAGGCGGTCACCTACACGGCCTGACGGACATGCGCTGTTCGGCGGGCGGACGAGGAGGGTTCGTGCCGCCGAACCGGCCAATGCCAGGGGAGGACCAAACGGTTGCAGCGATCATGATCAGGCTCGATCTCAAATCAGTCCGCTACGACCGAATGAACGACGGAGTTCAGTTCGACACAACCGCACGCAGTCCGGCTCTCGTTGTCGAAGTGTCCCGTCAAGCGCTGGAAGACCACTTTTCCGCTGCGCTCGATCCCGATATCGCGGTCCTGAAGGCGGTCGAAATCCAGGTCTTCATACAGCAGGCCGCAAACCGAATACCCGCCGATGACGGCAAAATCCGCTTAACGACGGCCACATTGAACGGCCGGGATTGGGAGTAAAAACAATGCCAATCGATATTTTGATGCCAGCCCTGTCTCCGACAATGGAAGAGGGAA
>JBCDCU010000238.1:0-5999 GCA_039181265.1 Pseudomonadota bacterium
AGGCCTGATCACCTCCCCCGTAGACTTGAAGCGAATGACCTGGGCCGGTCCTGATGCGAAATTCCGCACGCCCGCTTGCGCCCGCGGCTTTTCCGGGAACACGACTTCGAAGCCGAATTGATCGGATTTAAAGGGAGAGTCGGCGAGGGCAGCGAAACCAGACGAAAGAACAACGCAAATGACTGCAAACGCGCTTAAAACCGCCCCTTTCAACCCATCAAAACCTTGCATATTGCGCCTCCCACTGACCGCCTGATTGCTGTAGTCGGGTGAGCGTAGCACAGCTTTCCGCGAGGGGTGCACTATGACGCCTAACGATGCGGTGAAGGTTGGTGGATTTGTCAGAAAACAACCCGAAACATCTTCGCTGAATCTCGGGCGGCCGAAGAATTATCCGCATCCTCAATGGGCTCAAGAAACGAATAGGACTTGCCGGCCAGGAGTCCTGCCGCCAAACCATCGGGCGCGCGGTTAGCGAGAAATGAGTCCTGGCCACCTTTGGGACAAAGCACGAGATAAGTTACGCCTGCTTCCCGCAGTAAGTCTAAAGAGCTTTCCGGATTGCTCATAAAGATCCGGACGGACATTTCGATCCCATTGACGTTGCGATGATAGTTCCCGTTCAAGACACGGTGCTCAGTCTTATCTAAAATCAACGGGCTCAATCCGGGACGTGCGAGTACCGTCCCTGACGGCAGGCTCTTAAGACGCGTCATCGAAACCGTACCCATGCATAGGCTCGATGATTCAACATCCAGACGTTTTGTTTCAGACGTGACGTTGTAGACCGCAGCAGGGAGCGCCCATGCGGTTTGCGTTGAAACAAAGACAACCAGAGTGGCCGGTAACAATTTGAAACGGTACTTCTGGCTGTGTTGGTAGACCTGCAACGCGCAACAGACCCAGGCAAACAAACAGAACATATGGGCAAAAACCGAGAAGCGGACCTGAACAAGAGTCATGGCCACCGCAGCGCCAATGACGGCAGCAAAGACAAGATTTGCAAACATGTTGCGGCCCATTCGAATGTCACGAACAAGCAGCACAAGCGTCAGGAGCGGCGCACCGAGATAGGTCACCGGAATCAGCGGATTAAGATCCGCCAAGGCGAGGACCGGGCGCGCTTCCAAAATCAAGTCGAGCCAAAGGGTTTTCACATCGTTGGGAAGCGTAGAAAGCGGGCTGGCGAGGCATTGCGGCGCAGCCGTTAGCAGGAGCATTCCAATGGTGCTCCCCATTCCCAATAGGAGAAACAGGCGCCACCTGAATGCTCCCTGCAACCTCTCATGCGAGGCAATGAGCAAGAGCAAGCCACCGGCGCCAGCAACCGCGGCATTTATTGAAGAAAAAGCATCACAGTAGACGGTGAGGTAGTGGACAGGAGAAGTTGTCGCAAAGAAAAGCGCTACGGACGCTGCGCCAAATCCGATACCAAATCCTGAAAGCGCTCGGCTGACAGACTGTCCGTGAACCAGCCAAAGGAGCGGCACGGAAGCACATATCACCGCGACAAATAGATAGACCTCCACACCGATTGCCATTGAAACGGCAGCCGCAGTGCCCGAAATCAGGAAGGACGAAAATCGATGGGATGGGTCAGCAAGAAACCCAAGCGAAATCAACAAAAAAGCAATCTGAAGATTATGATGATCAAGGGCGCCGACGTGAAAACGATAATAAAGCGCCAGTGTCGCGAGACCGATGATCACGGCGAAAGGAACAGCTTTTGGTCCGGCAAGATTGCGCGCGCCGGTCACAAGGCCCAGGAAAGCCAACCCGGCTGACATTGGCGGCCACAAACTGATCACAAGCGCTTCTGCAAATGACAATGAGAAAAACACGCTGAAAAAACCGATCAGCACCGCAAGCGGAATATCCGGGATCCGCGACCAATGCATCAACGTTCCCCCATCCGGACCGAGGCGGTATTGGTGGGTGTCGAAAAAGCTCTGCCCGGCCAGCAGATCGCGAACCTGGATGAGGCGCATCAGATCATCGCTGTCATCGCCAACTACGCCCAATTTTCCCAAATAAGCGGCACTTCCCAAGGCAACAGCACAGGTTATGAACGTTGCAAACAGCACCGGATAACGCATTACAAATTGATTAACCATTACCAGACCAATTCGAGGTTTAAGAGATTTGGGAAGCACTCTGAAATATAAACTTAACCCATTAAAACTATTTTAAAATCAACGATCGGACACTCTTAAAACAGAGTAATGCAATGGAAAATACTTGGCAGATTGCCGTTCTGCTTCCGTGTTACAATGAGGGCAAGTCTATTGCTCAGGTTGTTGTGAATTTTCGCAAGGCCCTGCCGAGCGCGCAAATCTACGTCTATGACAACAACTCGACAGACGACACAGCGGCCCAGGCTTCTCTTGCCGGCGCGAAAGTTGTTCCGTGCCGCAGGCGCGGGAAGGGAAATGTTGTCCGTCAGATGTTCGCCGACATCGAAGCGGACATTTACGTCATGGCCGATGGTGACGGTACCTATGATCACACCAAAGCGCCGACCTTGATCCAGTCAATGATTGACGAGGGCGCGGACATGGCTGTCGGGAAGCGTCGATACAAGGAAGTATCCGCCGAACGCAAAGGTCACGCCTGGGGCAATCGTACCTTCAACAGGATTTATCAGGCGCTATTTGCAGATGATTTCACCGACATATTCTCCGGTTACCGCGCGTTCACGCGCCGATATGTGAAGAGCTTCCCGGCTGAGTCGCAAGGTTTCGAAATCGAAACGGAAATGTCTGTCCATGCCTCGGTCTTGCGCCTGCCGGTGGTCGAGCTTGAATTCGACTACGGGAAACGGTCCGAAGGGAGCGAGAGCAAGCTATCAACGGTGAGAGACGGCATTCGGATCTTAACGACAATGATCATGCTCATGAAGGAGACCAAACCATTCCGGTTTTTCGGCATTCTTTCAGCCGTTTTCTTTTTCTCCAGCATCGCATTCATGTTTCCGGTTCTCGTCGAATACTTCAACACCGGTCTGGTTGATCGGATTCCGACCTGGGTTCTTGCGATGACGCTGTTCACGGCCGGTATGATGGCCATGACGGCAGGGACGATCCTCGACAGCGTTGCACGCGGCAGGGCCGAACAACGCCGCGTCCATTACCTGTCGATCAGTCCGCTCAAGACCAGTCCTTCTTTGGACGGCGTCGAAATTCTGTTTCCAAGAACAAGCGGGAAGGTCAATCAAGGGCATGCCCTGGAAGCGCATTATCGAACGGGTGGGAGCGTGGAATGAAACGGGAGACAACCAACAAGATCCGCTTCATTCTGGAAGAGCTCATTCCGCCAGTCCTGCGGGATGGGGCGGTTTTTCGCTCCTTCGCAAAGCTCGCCTGGGGCCGCCATATTGATGATCTCGCGGATTTCCGGAAACGCGCTGCCTTCCTGAGTGAAGACGAGTATATGGATCTCTACAAGAAGCACCCACGTGTTCATGAAGGCACGGATAACTCAGACGCCTGCATCGAGCGGATCATCGAAGACGTGATCGGTGACAGTGTTTGCGACGTTGGATGCGGTACGGGGATCCTTTTGAAAAAGATCCGTCAGGCAAAGCCCAATGTCCAAAAATTGACCGGTGTCGATTTTGCGATTGACGACGCGGAAGCACTTCCAGGCATCGAATATGTGGCTGCAAAGATTGAAGATTTACCTTTCGAAGACGGTGCCTTCGACACGGTGATATGCACCCATGTCATTGAGCACATTCTCGATTATCGTGCCGCGATCAAGGAATTGAGAAGGATAGCGAAGAAACGTCTGATCATCGTCGTCCCGCTTGAACGTGAGTACGCTTACACGTTCAACCCGCATTTCAATTTCTTCCCGTACACGCACTCCTTTTTGCGCGCCATGCACCCTGTTCCGCAGGACTTTGAGTGTGTGGATATCCTCCGCGATATCTATTATCGCGAAGACTGCTCGGAGGCGGTGCCCATTGCAATGATCAACACCGACACCAATAAAGCCGCCTGATGCCGTTTTCTCCGCACATCTGGGCCTTGTTGATCCTCACCCCGATCATGATCGCGGGCGGTCAAATCCTCTTCAAGATGACCAGCGCTCGCCTCGCAAGCAGCAATGGATCTCTAGTCCAGTCTGTTCTTCTTGAACCTTTGTTCGTGTCAGCACTTGTCATCTACGGAAGTGCTACCCTGATATGGATCTACGTCTTAAAGAGCGTGCCTTTGGCGCAAGCCTATTCCTTTATGGCGCTGACCTTTGTAATCGTTCCCATACTGGCAGTCTGGTTGTTGGGTGAGACGACAAGTTGGAAGTTCTTCGCAGGCACAGCATTGATTATGACCGGACTGGTCATCATCCACAGCTAACGCGTATCCCTGTTAAGCTGACCAGCTCCTAAGCCGCGCTCTCCTTGCTTCCGACGCCATACCGGTTTTCTATATAGTCGGACACCATCACCTTGAACTCTTCGGCAATGTTTTCGCCGCGCAATGTTGCAGCCTTGCGCCCATCGATAAAGACGGGGGCTGCGGGTGTCTCACCCGTACCGGGAAGAGAAATACCGATATCGGCGTGTTTGCTCTCGCCTGGACCGTTCACGATACAGCCCATAACCGCCACATTAAGCGCCTCTACGCCCGGATACTTTTCACGCCAGACCGGCATGTTCTCGCGAATATCGGACTGAATTTGTTGGGCAAGCTCCTGGAAGACCGTCGATGTCGTGCGCCCGCAACCCGGGCAGGCTGCAACAATTGGAATAAACTGGCGGAAGCCCATTGTCTGGAGGATCTCCTGGGCAACCTGAACTTCGCGGGTGCGGTCACCACCGGGTTCCGGGGTCAGAGAAACGCGGATTGTGTCCCCGATTCCCTGCTGCAGAAGAACGCCCATCGCAGCCGATGACGCGACAATGCCCTTGGAGCCCATGCCTGCTTCCGTGAGACCGAGATGAAGACAATGGTCTGACCGGCGCGCAAGATCGGTATAGACGCAAATCAGATCCTGAACCTGGCTGACCTTGGCGGACAACACGATACGATTGCGCGGCATGCCGAGTTCCTCGGCCCGCTCCGCAGACAGAAGCGCTGACTGAATGATCGCCTCATACATGACCTCAGTGGCGCTCATCGGGTCGCTCGAATCCGCGTTCTCGTCCATGAGACGGGTCAGCAATTCCTGGTCAAGCGAGCCCCAGTTAACTCCGATCCGGACCGGCTTTTCATGCGAATTGGCAACTTCGATCATCTCGGCAAACTGGGTGTCGCGTTTATCCTTGAAGCCGACATTGCCCGGATTGATCCGGTATTTCGACAAAGCCTCGGCACAGGCCGGATGCTCTTTCAGAAGTTTGTGACCGATGTAGTGAAAGTCGCCGCAAAGGGGGACATCGACGCCCATTTGGTCGAGCTTCTCACGGATGTGGGGCACGGCTGCGGCGCTCTCGTTGCGGTCGACCGTAATGCGGACAATCTCAGAACCGGCACGGGCGAGATCAGCAACCTGTTTGACGGTGCCGTCAATATCGGCAGTGTCAGTATTCGTCATCGACTGGACGACCACGGGGGCGCCGCCACCGACCATGACATTGCCGACCTTCACGCCGACCGATTGCCTGCGTGGGAACGGTTTCGCGAAATAGTCCTGCATCAATGCACCCTTCGATTTCAGGCACCGCGTTCTTTGGCAAGACCGGTGCACATGGCGTTTCGCTTGTTGACCGTCTGATACTCTGTCTTCATCCGCCTTTCAATCTTTCGCCTCATGGTGCGGTGCGTGAAACCGTCTCTGTGATGTAATATTGTGATGATAACGGACCTTGCCGAGTGGTGGCAAAGGGGTATGGTGCATCGCAGCATCGCGGGTGACTTCCAACCTTCCCTGGAAACACTCCGGTAGAGAGAAAAGCCAAAGGGCTTTTTAGCAGTTACGCTCAAAGAAACGGGATCCAATTCATGTCCGCAGGAAAAAACGCCGTCATCACCGGCTCAAACTCAGGCATCGGCTAT
>JBCDCU010000239.1:0-5965 GCA_039181265.1 Pseudomonadota bacterium
TGCGTATTTCGCCCGTCCAGTCCTTCAGCTCATCATCAATCAGCCGCTCGAACTTGTCGATCGCAAAACTCAGTATGACATCATGGCAACGGTCTCAGGTGGAGGCCTTTCCGGTCAGGCAGGTGCCGTTCGTCACGGGCTGTCGCTCGCTTTAACCCGCTATGAGCCGGAGCTGCGTACGACCCTGAAGAAGGCGGGCTTCCTCACCCGTGACTCCCGTGTTGTAGAGCGGAAAAAATACGGTAAGCGCAAGGCACGCCGTTCATTCCAGTTCTCAAAACGTTAACTGTCGATCTGTAAATACGACAGAACGCTTAAGGCCGCTCTTTTTGAGCGGCCTTTTTTCATTTTATGTGAAATGGGCTCACAACCAATCGCAAAACGAAAGCGTTATTTAACGTTCTTTTGTTGGTATGCTGACGATACGCCATGGAGGTGTTCGTGCTGAAACTGGGTGTTGTCACCGCCTATCACAATGAGGTCGAAACCATCGGCCAGGTTGTGAAAGTAATTGCGGCGACCAAGACGCCATTCTTGTTTTTTCTTGTCGACGATTGTTCTACAAAACCGCCGCACGCGGTTCTTGAAGAATACGGCGATGAGCCCTGGTTTCATTATTTGCGCAACGAAGACAATTTGGGGCCGGTCGGATCCTTAAACCGAGGCATAAAGGCAGCGCTCGCCGAAGGCGTCGATCTCGTTGCAATCAATGATGCCGACGACATCTCCTATCCAAACCGGTTTTCAGATCAATTGTCGGCATTCACCGCAGACCCCGATCTCATGATTGTTGGTGGTGGAGCCGATATGGCGGATCACGATACCGGTCGTATCCTTTGGCGTTGCCACCACCCATCCGATGATGCCTCCATTCGAAGAAGAAACACGATCAACTCAACATTTGTGCACTCGACTGTGGTGTACCGGCGGGCCGTGTTTGAGAAGGTTGGATTTTACGACGCATCGCAATACGCGCTCGACTACGACATGATTACACGGGTCCTTGCCGCAGGTTGCAAAGCTGCAAATGTTCCAAGTCTCGTATTGCGATACAATATCCGCGCTGGTTCCATGTCCCTGTCAAGGCGCCGCGCTCAGCTAGCCTCCCGATTGAGCGTGCAACTGAAGCACTTCAATCCCCTCAACTGGCGAAGCTATTGGGGAATTACCCGCAGCACCCTCGCCTTTCTGGTGCCCCGGGACAGTGTCAACCGTATGAAAATGCTTCTGTTCAGATTGCGCGCACCGTCCCTTTCAAGGAAGTCCTTATGAAGCCGACCGGACTCCTGTCCCAAGCGAGTTGGAGCCTCACCGGTCAGATAGGGTTCTACGGTTTCCAATGGCTCAATATGATCCTTCTTGCGCGCCTGTCGGGCCCGGAAGCCGTCGGCCTCTATACACTCGCGCTTGCGATCGCAACGCCGATCATGGCCGTAGCAAGTCTGATGTTGCGCTTGGTATACGTGACAGAACGCTCTGAGCGGTGGTCTTTCGGGATCTTCAATAAGGTACGGCTTTTCGCTCTGCCGACCGGCGCACTTGCAATCATTGCAACAGGTTGGATGCTCGGCTATCGCGATTTGCCCTTAATCGTCATCATGATTGCGGCAAGTTGGAAGATGGCGGAATCGATGAGCGATATCAGCTATTCGGTTCCCCACAAGAGCGGCGAAATGCGCACAATTGCGCTTTCAATGATCGCGCGCGCCGGCATCTCATCGATTGTGCTGGGCATGGTGCTTTATTCAACAGAACGGCTGGATCTCAGCCTGATTGCCTTCTCGGCGGTCTGGTGGGCGTGCTTTCTTTTCTATGACCGATCACTTTCACCAATTGAGCCGGCAGCCGACCGGTACGGCCGCGTGTCCGGCCTAATTCGATTTGCAGCACCGATGGCGCTTTCAGCCGCCATTGTCTATGCAACGTTTTCCGTCCCCCGGATCGTTCTCGATCAATATGAAACAACGGCCGCTCTAGGGGTCTTCGCGGCAATAAGCCATCTTCTGTTAATCGGTATGCTGGCATTGAATTCTTTGGGTGCCGCCATCACACCGCGGGTCGCAAAATACTTCGCTGAGCACAATTTCATCGCATTCTACCGCGAGATAGCGTTCTGCGTTGCAATCGCCTGCTTCCTGTCGCTTGCCTTCATCGCGGTGGCCTGGTTTGCAGGTGATCTCATTGTGACGTGGATCTATGGTCCTGGCCTTTCAGGATATGACTCACTCGTCTTTGCGATTGCCCTTGCTTCCCTGCCGCTCTACGTCGGCTCCCTTATCGGCTTTGTGCCGCCAGCACTTCAGGCCTTTCGCTTCCATCTTCTCGTTAATATTCTTACCGTTACAGGCACGGCGCTCACGGCGTTCTACTTCGTCCCAACGCATGGCATCCTTGGCGCTGTTTATGCGATTGGCGTCCAAGGCCTTCTGCAACTTCTCAACGCGCTTGTTCTGTTCAAGAAACCCGCCCCTCTCAGCGGTTCAAAAACTGGTGAAAAGGCCGACCTTGCACTTGGTTCTGCAAAGGCTTAAGCAGCACGACACCGAATTCCAATCGCGAGGTCCTTGCCATGGCAGATAAGAAGATACGCATCGGCGTATTGGGAGCGTCCGGCTATACCGGCTCCGATCTCATCCGCCTTGCAGCCCGTCATCCGAATATCGAGATTGCCGCACTCACAGCGAACGCACAGGCAGGAAAGAGCATGAATGCGGTCTTTCCGCACTTCTTCATGTTGGACCTGCCTGATCTTGTAACCTGGGAAGATGTCGACTGGGACAGCGTAGACGCGGTCTTTTGTGGCCTGCCCCATGGCACAACCCAGGATGTTACCAAGACGATTTATGCGGTGAACGATCGCATCAAGATCATCGATATGTCCGCCGATTTCCGGCTTCGCGACACCCAAACATACGGCAAGTGGTACGGCATCGAACACCGTGCACCTATGCTACAGAAAGAGGCAGTCTATGGCCTCAGCGAACACTATCGTGAAAAGCTGAAGCAGGCGAGGCTGATTGCGTGTCCTGGATGTTATCCGACTGCGGCGTTGATGGCGCTCATCCCGTGTATCACAGCCGACACGATTTTTGCGGGGGACCTGATTGTAGACGCTAAGTCCGGTACAACCGGGGCCGGACGCGCGCCCAAACAAAACACACTCTTATCAGAAGCAGGCGAAGGACTGACACCCTACGGTATCGCGCAACACCGTCACGCACCGGAGATCGAACAGGAAGTTTCAAAAGCGGCTGGTATCGATGTCAACGTCAATTTCACGCCACACCTCATCCCGATGGCACGGGGTGAACTCTGTACGATTTACGCGAGGTTGAAGGCTGGACGCACTCTGGCTGATGTCAGAGCCGCGCTCGCGTTGGCCTATGAGAGCGAACCCTTTGTCCATCTCGCCGACGAGGGCGTGATCCCGCAGACCCAGATGGTGCGCGGCTCGAACCACTGCATTGTCAACGTCTTCGAAGACCGGATCGACGGACGCGTTATCATCATCTCGACAATCGATAATCTCGTTAAGGGGTCGTCGGGGCAGGCTCTACAGAACTTCAATCTTGCCTTCGATTTGAAAGAAACGGCAGGCCTCGAGCAGCTACCGCTCTTCCCTTAAAACCGGTTGAACGGCTTCACGTTTAAAACGATATCCGCCTGCAAGCGCCCGCCAGTGCCAGATAAAGAGCGCGAGAATACCAAGCGCTACGGCTTGGTGGGTCAGGCCAAGCTCGATTGGAACGGCGTTGAGAAGCGTGACAATACCGAGATAGACCTGCCACAAAAGCGCGACAACGAAGAGTATGCCTGCAATTTTCGCGCGCTTCGAGACATTGGCTAGGAACAGATAGACCGAATAAGCGATAGTCGCGGCGATTAAGAGATAAGCCAGCATTCGGTGCGTGAACTGTACCGTCTTGATGTTCTCGAAAAGGTTGAGATAAGCCGGCGCGATCTCCATCAGCCCGCCAGGAATGAAGGCATCATCGATTAACGGCCAGGTATTATAGTGTAGTCCTGCATCCAACCCAGCGACCAGCGCCCCGAAAAATATCTGCAGGAACAGAAGCACCGTCAGGATCTTCACGCCCGTCAAGGCAAAGGGCGGATGATCTTCGGCAGCCCTTTGCCTGAGCCCGAAAGCCACCCAGAGGATTGCGGCGAACAGGAAAAACGCAAGCGTCAAATGTACGCCGAGGCGATATTGGCTCACGTCTACCCGGTCGACCAGGCCACTCGCCACCATCCACCAGCCAATGGCCCCCTGAAGCCCGCCAAGCAGAAAGAGACCAACGATTTTTGGCTTCAAAGCCCCTGGGAGATAGCCAAGCATCCAGAACGTCGCGGCCGGTACAAAAAAGGCAAGACCAATAATCCGCCCAAGAAATCGGTGTGCCCATTCCCACCAGTTAATGACCTTGAAGGCTTCCAGGCTCATCCCCTTGTTGATTTCCTGGTACTCAGGGATTTGACGATATTTATCGAAGGCTTCTTGCCAATCCGCCGCATTAAGGGGTGGGATGGCGCCCAGGATCGGCTTCCATTCGGTGATTGAAAGCCCGGAATCCGTCAGACGCGTGGCGCCCCCGACGGTCACCATAACCGTGATGAGGAGAGCAATTCCATAAAGCCAGAGGCGCACGAGCCGTAGTTCTGCATTGTCACGCGAAAGCGTTGCAGATGCTGGCGAAGATGGATCAAGAGCGAGAGTCATTCTGCTTATCCTTTGTTGAAGGGCGAGATAGCGTCCCTATCTTCATTGTGCAACCGCAACAAAGACGCACTTGACCATTTCCTTACAGCCCTAGACCCAATCCATGAAAACACTTCGGAAAATTGTGGCGACGTTCGCCCTCGTCACCTTCATCATCATATACTCGCTGGCCGTTATGGTTTTCGCCGTGCGCCTTCTTCCTGAGACATCCGCTCTCTTCCAGCTAGTCTTCTACACGGTCACGGGGCTGATCTGGGTCATTCCGGCAGGTTTTATAATATGGCTGGGCTGGCGCGGAGAGCGTGCCATTCAGCCCGAGCGTTAGCGGACGAATGCGTCAGCGTCGCGAAATCGGAGAAGTTGAAGGCTTCAAACAGTCGCAATTCTATTGAAGCGATTTGCAAGAAAGAACGGAAGCCCGCTTAACAACGCTCGCATCGCATTCATATCCTGATAATAACCGTTCACAGATACACGCGGCAGAGCGAGCGTGTGTTTCAGGTGCTCGCGATAAAGAAGCCCCTTGCGCGTAGTGAAGGCGACTTCGAAACCACATTCCTGAGCCAACGCGACTTCACGTTCTCCGACAGCTTCCTGAAATCCGTACGGGTATGCTATGTGGAGTGGCCGGCGCCCGATCATTTCTTCGATCCGGTCCGCGCCACCGATCATCTCCGATCTCGCCTCGTCCGGTGTCAAGGAAGCGAGCATCGGGTGCGTGATCGTATGAGCTCCAATCGACACAATCGGGTCCGACGCGGCATCTCGGATCATCGGCCAATCGGCCATAACGGTGTCCACAAGACCGAGCGCATCATGATCATGGTCTTCTGCAAACGCCCGGAAACGCTCTAATCCTTCATAATGCGGCAAGCTGCGAAGAAACCGGGCGACGACATTGAACGCCGACCACTTCTCTTTGCTCGAACCAACCTGGATCTGTTCTCCAGTACCAAGTTTGGCAAGTGAAAGCGTTTTGTTGGCACACAAGATTGCTTCCAGACTGAGCCACCAGATCGGTGTTGTCCGATCAACAAATCCCGTGCAGGGAAAGACTGTAAACGGCACATCGAAATGCTTCAGGATGGGATAGGCATTCTCAAAGTTGTCGCGATAGCCGTCATCAAATGTCACGGCCAGAAAGGGACGCCCTGAAGGCTCGGACTTCATCCTGAGAAGCGCCTCATCCAGCGTGACTAAATCGACATCTTCACGACGGAACTCTTCGAGCAAACGCTCCAGAAA
>JBCDCU010000240.1:0-5810 GCA_039181265.1 Pseudomonadota bacterium
CGTAGGAGCCGATCCAGCCGATTGGCCTTGGTGCGACGATACCCTTGAAAGGATCATGTGGCAGTCCGTGATTTCGTTTCGCGGGTTCATAAAACATGTAAGTGCTCTCAAACGTTCCAATAGGTTGTCTTTGTTGCAAGGTCCGGACGCGCACGCTCTACAGGATCAATCGTCGGCGTACCGATATGAACAAATCCGGCGAACCGCTCGCCGTCTTCCGCTCCGAGGAATCGGGCAGCCTCGTCGTCATAGGTGTACCATTCGGTCAGCCACTGAGCTTTGAACCCGTAGGCCTGCGCTGCGTGGAGGAGATTCAGGCAAACCGCTCCCGCTGAGAGGACCTGTTCCCACTCGGGGATTTTGTGGGGCCGCGCGCTACTAATGACGCCTACGACAAGCGGTGCGCGCTGAAAGCGATTACGCTCAGCTTCGACGCGGTCCTCGGTCGCATCCTGTTCCTTCGATAACCAGATAGCCGACAGGCGTTGACCGATCGTCGTCCCTTTCGTGATGTCGTAAATGATGAAACGCCAGGGGGCCAATTTGCCATGGTCCGGCACCCGCGCCGCGATCTCAAGCATTTTGGCAAGCGTATCATTGTCCGGCCCGGGCTCACCAAGGCTGATGCTCGGTACAGTACGTCGGGTCGATAGGTAGTGGATTAGATTGGGATCACTCATGAAATCCGCCGGAACGAGGGCATTGTGCGCCGTACTTAAGCGTCCGAAAGCGGCTTGTCATCCTCTTGCGTCTAAAAAGTCCCAAGCGCAATGGTTGATCAGCACGCCGACTTTTCGCTAAATGAGAGTCGGAGCACAGGCTTTGCTCATAGGATCACGAGTTACGAACCATGACTTTGTTGACCCGCAGTATGGTAGCGCGCGCCGCGAGCACCTTTCTGCTACTCATCGCATTTTGCTTTATCTTTGGCCTGACACATGAAGCGACAGCCCAAAGCAATGTCGCTGTCAAACGCGTGATTCCGCTTCCCGTAGCGCGTCCCGGCCCAAGTGGGGAATTGGTCACTCCATTTGGAAAAGGCCCAAAGGAAATCGAAGAAGTCTTTCCGAACGAAGATGCCCTTTTGAAACTGAGTGCCGTTATGGGACCGGAAGATATCGCAATTAGCGGCGACATCATCTGGCGCATCTTTCGCGAAGAGGAAGGGCCGGATGGCAAGCTCCCGCTGCTTGGTACTTATTCAGGAGGCGACGTCTCGTTTCGCTTGCCGGCAGGTTATTACGTTGTGCACGGGGCGTTTGGCTATGCTGGTCTTGCAAAGCGGATAAAGGTTCTACCCCCGGTCACCGAACACACGTTTAAGATCGCAGTGGGCGGCCTTAGACTGAATGCCGCGTTTCGGGATGGAGATTTCATCCCCGCGAAAGATCTGATTTTTGAGATCGCCCGCCAGGAGGGTGAAAACCTACGCACCATCGTTTCGGATGTACGCGCTGATGAGGTCATTCGGCTCGCTCCGGGCTCCTATCATGTGACGAGCCGTTATGGGAAAATCAATTCGGAGGTCAGCGCGAGAGTCAATGTTCCGAGCGATAAGCTCACCGAGCTCACGCTTTATCAGCGCGGTGCGGAAATTACATTGAAGCTTGTGAGCGAACCAGGCGGAGAAGCCCTCGCCAACACGTCATGGACTGTACTGACCCCCGGCGGTGATACGGTTGTCAACACAATCGCAAGTGCGTTTCCAAGATTTGTGCTGGCCGCCGGGGATTATGTGGCGTTTGCACGCCATGACAACGAGAATCATCAGATGTCGTTCACGGTCGAAAGCGGCGTCCACCGCGACGTAGAAGTTCTCATGGAATAGTCAGGCTGACAGGCGGCGCCGATGCGGCGGACGTTCCGGCGCGAGACCGTGAACGCTATCGTGTAACGCATCGGTCAGCTTTTGCCGGTCCTTGATATGGGCGAGATCCTCATAAGGAATGAAGTCGCCGATATAGATATGAACCGCCGATTTTGTGAAACGTTTGAACTCCCTGATGAGAAGCGACAGGCGTAGCGTCATCGAAAACTTGCTGACAATGTGAAAGATCGGTCCGTTCTGGCCGGCGAAGTAAACCGGCAGAACCGTTGCCTTCGCCGATTGGATAAGTCGCGCCGGGAAAAGTTTCCAAGGAAGGTCTTGCGCCTTGCCGAACGCTTTTTTGGCAGTTGCAACACCGCCTGCCGGAAAGACGACAATTGTCACGCCTTCGGCCAGAAGGCGTAGCGCTTCTTTCTTCGTTTGCAGGTTGGTTTGAAGCGCCTCGCGCGTCTCATTAAAATCAACGGGTAACGAATAGGGCCGGATCTCCGGTATCTTCATCAGTTCCTTGTTGATGATGACGCGAAACGGACGTCCGAGTTCTTCAGCAAGAGCAAGCGATGCCATTCCGTCACCAACGCCAAAGGGATGATTCGCAACGAGTACAAGCGGGCCGTCGGGAATCTCATTCGGCGGCCACTGCTTCGCATGCCGGGTAATTCTGACGTTTAGAAGGCGCAGGAGATCGCCCATGATCGTGTCGGATTTCCCGACGAACCGCGCCCGCCATGTCTCATAAAGATCGAGATACCGGTCACGACCGGACAAACCTTCGACCGTATGGATAACCCAGCGTTTCAGGCGCGGATCACCATCGGCCGCATAGCTCAATTCAGGAAAACGCGGCTCGCGTTTCGTCCTGAACAATTTGAGGCGGCGTTTGGTGCGCCCACGATGTCCCGAACCTTCCGGCATGCGTTTCCCTGTATTCAGCATCCTACGCGGTCACGTAGGAATGACCCGACCGCGCAGACATATTAGCGTTTTTACGTGCTTCAGCAAATCAAAGCTCGAAGGGTATCCTTAAGATGCACGGGCAAGAGCTGGCGAAACACGTGCAAGATCGGGGGGCGTGGCTTCTTCAGTCAGCACACGCACGGCTTCGTCCAGACTCATTGGAGTTTGCGATTTCGATCCGAGTCTACGGATGTTGACGGAACGCTCCTCAGCTTCCCGCATACCGCAGACAATGATGACCGGTACCTTGGTCAAAGAATGCTCACGCACTTTGTAATTGATCTTCTCGTTGCGAAAATCAGTCTCTACTCTGAGCCCTGCACTTTTGAGAACAGCAGCCACTTCGCTCCCATACTCATCAGCGTCAGACGTGATTGTCGCAACGACCGCCTGAACCGGCGCCATCCAGAGCGGGAAATGCCCGGCGAAGTTTTCGATCAGGATCCCAAGAAAACGCTCCATCGAGCCACAAATCGCGCGGTGGATCATGACAGGTATCTGCTTTTCCCCATTCGCGTCTATGTAGAACGAGCCAAAACGTTCAGGCAGGTTGAAGTCAACCTGGGTTGTTCCGCATTGCCATTCCCGTCCGATCGCATCTCTCAGCGTGTATTCGAACTTAGGACCGTAGAAAGCGCCCTCACCCGGTAAGATATCTGTTTTAATCTTGCCGTCAGATTGCTCTTCAATGATCTTCAGAACATCGGCCATAACAGCTTCGGCACGGTCCCAAAGCTCATCTGAGCCGACGCGTTTTTCAGGTCGAGTTGATAACTTCACAACGATCTCATCAAAACCGAAATCGGCATAGGTCGACAGGACCAGATCGTTGATTTTTAGGCATTCCTCCGCCATCTGCTCATCAGTGCAAAACACGTGCGCATCATCCTGTGTAAAGGCGCGCACACGCATCAGACCATGGAGCGCGCCTGACGGCTCGTAGCGCGATACCGCCCCGAACTCGGCGAGACGAAGTGGAAGGTCACGATAAGATTTGAGCCCATGCTTGAAAATCAAAACATGTCCCGGACAATTCATCGGCTTAATTGCAAAGACCCGTTCGTCTTCTGTCTGAGTGACAAACATATTTTCGCGATACCATTCCCAGTGCCCAGACGTTTCCCATAACCCCTTATCGAGGATTTGCGGGCCGCTGACTTCTTCATAATCGACTTCAAGGCGCCGCCGCATGTAATTGACAAGACTTTGGAAAAGCTTCCAGCCTTTTGGATGCCAAAACACGACACCCGGTCCTTCTTCCTGGAAATGAAACAGGTCCATCTCCCGTCCGAGCTTACGGTGATCGCGCTTTTCGGCCTCCTCCAGCATTGTGAGATAGGCCTTAAGATCCTTGTCACTGGCCCATGCTGTTCCATAGATCCGGCTCAACATCGGATTATTCGAATCGCCACGCCAGTATGCGCCCGCAACTTTCATCAGTTTGAAGGCATCGCCCACAGCGCCGGTACGCGTCATATGTGGTCCACGGCACAGATCAAGCCATTCGCCTTGGCGATAAATCTTAACGTCATCGCCTTCGGGGATGGCATCGATCAACTCAACCTTAAAGTCTTCCCCCTTGGCAGCGAAATGCGCTTTGGCCTCGTCGCGTGACCAGACCTCCTTTGTGAAAGGCTGATTGCGTTTGATGATCTCCCGCATCTTCTGTTCGATTGACGCTAAATCGTCGATCGTGAATGGCTTCTCGCGGAAAAAATCGTAATAAAATCCCTCTTCGATAACCGGTCCTATAGTGACCTGGGTTCCCGGGAAAAGTTCCTGCACCGCCTCTGCCAGCACATGAGCGCAGTCATGACGGATAAGCTCGAGAGCGCGGGGGTCGTCGCGGGTCACAAACTCAATGGCATGATCGCCGGTCAAAGGATCGTTGAGGTCGCATAGTTCTCCGTCGAGAACCATCGCAACGGATTTTTTTGCCAGTGATTTTGCAATGCTCTCCGCCACGCCGAGACCGGTCGTACCGTCGTCGAAGCTGCGTTGATTGCCGTCGGGAAAAGTCAAGGTCGCCATAGTGCACTCCTTCTCAATCACCGCTCACGTATGCGGGTAAGAGGTTTCGCGTTGTAATTACAGGATGATTGTCGGCGTCAGTGGCACAGAATGACGAAGCACATCAATGAAGGCTTGTGTCTTTATCCATGTGTTGGCCGGTCCAATATCCGTAGCGCCACGGCATATACCAGCGTGCGCGGCAAGACAACCGCTCGGGTACGGGATCATATCCAGCCGTGCCAAAAGGTCCACACCGCACGAAACGCGACAGGGTAAGCCATAATCCCGCCCAAGGACCGAATTTCGAAATGGCTTCGTCAGCATAAGCTGAACAGGTGGGAAGGTGGCGACAACGTGGACCGAGAAGCGCAGAAATAAAGAGCTGATAAAAGCGGATCAGTGCCCGCAGAACCCGCCCCATGTCGTCAGGCCGCCGCTACGGGCGCACCATCACCCTTGGCTGCTTCAATTTGCTCGATCGCATCGACGACAGCATCAAAAGTGAGAAGTGTCGAAGCGTGGCGCGCTCGGTAGTCGCGGACAGGTTCAAGATATTTGAAGTCTTCAAAGGGGGCGTTCGGTGGCGCTCCATTTTCCTTCAGCATGTTATGCATGGTCTGGCGAAGCGATTTCAGATCTTCAGTCCGTGTGCCAACAACGATACGTGCCATGATTGACGCGGAGGCTTGGCCAAGGGCGCAGGCTTTTACCTCATGGGCAAAGTCAGAAACCTTGCCGTCTTCAACATTAAGATCGACCGTGACAGTCGAACCGCAAAGCTTTGAATGAGCCTTTGCGCTCGCCATAGGATCATCAAGTCGGCCCAAACGAGAGATGGTGCCGGCATATTCCAGTATTTTAGCGTTGTAGACGTCGTCGATCATTGAGGCCCTGCAAAAGGTTGACGGCTTTGTGATTGCCGTATCACAGACCCTACCCCATATATGCCTTCGTGTCAGGCGAGGCAAATTTCTGTTTATGTGCTGCGATCCAACAAAGCGTTATGCACGTA
>JBCDCU010000241.1:0-5796 GCA_039181265.1 Pseudomonadota bacterium
CACCCAGTGCCGCCTCCGGCCTCCTGCCTAACCGGTCCTCTGAACGGAGATCTCCATGGAAAAGGTCATCGATCTGATCGACAGTATTAGTGCCTGGTTCGGCAAGGCGTTTGCGTGGTGCATTCTGATTATGACATTCGGTGTCGGGTACGAGGTTTTCGTGCGCTATGTGCTGCGCGATCCGACGTCCTGGGCTTTCGATCTCAGTTACATGATGTACGGCACGCTCTTTATGATGGCAGGCGCCTATACCCTGTCGCGAAATGGGCATGTGCGCGGCGACTTTCTTTATCGCTTGTGGAAGCCCCGCATACAGGGCGCCGTTGAGTTCGTCCTTTACTTCATCTTCTTCTTCCCCGGCGTTATCGCGCTCATCTATGCAGGATCGAATTATGCGGCGCGCTCAGTCGCGACCTACAGGCGTGCCGGAGAAAACCAGGGTTGGAACCTTAGGGATCCGAGCCAGTGGGAAGTGAGCGTTTTCAGCCCTGCGGGCGTTCCGGTTTTTCAATTCAAGATGATTATCGTCGCAGCCGGAACTCTTCTTCTCATTCAGGGTATTGCGCAGGTTTTACGGTGTGTCATCGCAATGCGGGACAACGAATGGCCTGCCTACAAGGAAGACGTTGAAGAGCTTGAAGACATTCTTCTGAAAAAAGGCGCGGAAGGTGCGTTTTCGGAAGATTTCCTGAAGAACAATCCTGAAATCAAGGGTGGGGGCAAATCCTGATGTTCGGTCTGACCGATCCACAAATCGCCGTCGGAATGCTTGGTATTTTCATTCTGACGATCTTTCTGGGCTTTCCCGTTGCGTTCACCCTTATGGCTATGGGCATCGGCTTCGGCTGGTATGCCTACGGCAACATCAACATCATCTTCAATCTGTTCGTGAACCAGACGTTTTCGGTGATGTCGAATGATGTTTTGACCGCGATACCGCTCTTTCTTTTCATGGGTTACATTGTGGAGCGAGCGAATATAGTCACCCGATTATTCGAGACGCTCTATGTTACGGCCCATCGCCTGCCGGGTGCGATGGCTGTGGCGGCCCTTGCGACCTGTGCGATGTTTGCGACTGCGACCGGTATCATTGGGGCGGTTGTTACCTTGATGGGTCTTCTCGCTCTGCCGGCCATGATGAAGGCAAAGTACGACACCAGCTTCGCGTCTGGTGTTATCTGTGCTGGCGGATGCCTCGGAATTCTCATTCCGCCGTCGATCATGTTGATCGTTTATGCTGCAACATCCAACGTCTCGATCGTGAAACTCTATGCGGCAGCGATCGCGCCGGGATTCCTGCTTGCAGGTCTTTACATGATTTATGTGGTCGGGCGTGCGGCACTCAATCCGGGCCTTGCACCGAAACCGCCTGAAGACGAGGTCGAAGATCTTGGGATTGGGCGCGTCATCCTGATGCTGATCACGTCGTTCTTTCCGCTCGCCATCCTGATTCTGTCGGTCCTTGGTGCAATCCTGTTCGGGCTCGCGACACCGTCTGAAGCGGCATCGGTCGGCGCTCTTGGCGGTCTTCTTCTTGCGATCATTTATCGCTCGCTGACCTGGGAGAAACTTCAGGATTCGGTTTATCTGACGATGAAAACGACCGCCATGGTCTGCTGGATGTTTGTCGGCGCCTGGGTCTTTTCATCTGTCTTCAGCAAGCTTGGCGGAGAACATCTGATCGAAGAATTCGTGATTGCGCTCAATCTGTCGCCGATCGCGTTTCTGATCCTGGCGCAAGCCATCATCTTCCTTCTTGGCTGGCCGCTTGAATGGTCGGAAATCATCATCATCTTCGTGCCGATTTTCCTGCCGCTTCTCTCGGTCTTCGAAATCGACCCGCTCTTTTTCGGTATTCTGGTGGCGCTCAACCTGCAGACGAGTTTCTTAACGCCGCCCATGGCGATGGCTGCCTATTACCTCAAAGGGGTGGCGCCACCCGGCGTGGAGCTGGTGCAGATCTTCAAGGGGGTGATGCCCTATCTTGTTATGATCATAACGACCATGGTGCTCGTCTATAATTTCCCGGTGATAATTTACGGGTTACCGAATTATCTTTACCCCTAAGCGAGAAAGCAGGGCGTTGGGAAACCGTCGATTATGAGCGACCTACACACACTTGGTGCGATTGAGCTTGCTGCACTGATCAAGGATGGAACCGTGTCTGCGGTCGACGTCACGCGTGCCTGCCTTAATCGCATTGATGCGCGGGATAGTGAGGTGCAGGCGTTCCAGCACCTCGATCCCGATTATGCGCTTACCCAGGCTGAACGGCTCGACCAACACCGTGCGGCGGGTCATCCGCTTGGAAAATTGCATGGTGTTCCAGTTGCCCTGAAAGATATCATCGATACCGCCGACTACCCGACCGAAAACGGACTTGCCGCCGATCAGGGACGAAAGGCGGATCGCGATGCAACGATTGTCGCGCGGATCCGGGAAGAGGGTGCCGTCATCATCGGTAAAACGGTCACCACGGAAGCCGCTTACTACAATCCCAGCAAAACCCGCAATCCGAATAATATCGATCATACGCCGGGCGGTTCATCATCGGGTTCTGCTGCGGCAGTCGCGGACTTCATGGTTCCGCTTGCCGTCGGTAGCCAGACCAACGGGTCCGTTATTCGCCCCGCTTCCTTCTGTGGGGTTGTGGGCTTCAAACCGGGCTTTGGGCAAATCCCGCGCACGGGTGTCCTTGAGCTCTCACCGTCCCTCGATCAGATCGGTGTTTTTGCCCGCAGTGTCGATGATGCGGCGCTTCTCGCCGACGTGATGGCGGGTGCTGATGGCACCGATGACGGCGTTCCGATCAGTGCGCCGCCGCGCTTTGGCGCCATTGGTGAAACGGACCCTCCCGTGAGACCGGCGCTCGCCTTCATTCCTGCACCTGACTGGGCTGATAAAGCCGAGGCCGACGCTCGCCTCGGATTTGAAGAACTCGTCAAAGCCATACCGGGTGAGACCGATCAAGTGCCGCTCCCGCTCATCTATCGGGAATGTCTGTCCATGCACCGGGTCATCATGTCGACCGAAATGGGCCGTCATCTTTCACGCTATCTCGGAGAGGACCAGCCGATTTCCGATGCTCTCAGAACCATCCTGGAAGAAGGCAAAAGCTACAGCGCACACGATTATCTCGCAGCGCGTGATTGGCAGAGTGTCTTCTCGAGCGGGCTCGATGAGATCTTTGAGCGCTATGATGCCCTGATTACACCAGCTGCCTATGGCACCGCTCCTTTTGGGCTTTCCTCAACAGGTGATGCGGGTGCCTGTACACTTTGGACCTATTGCGGTCTTCCGGCTATCACGTTGCCGCTCCTTGTTGGCGACAACGACCTTCCGATCGGTGTACAATTGATCGGCTCCAAAGGCGAAGACGGAAGGTTGCTGCGCACCGCGAATTGGCTCGTCCGGGAACTTGCCGCGGGCGACGAAGAAGAATGATGGGAACAGGAAATCATGGTCGATAAGTTTATTGCAATTCTAGCGCTCTTGATGCTCCTCACTTTCGTCAGCATCATTATTATCTGGGTGCCGGAACCGAGCCTCATCATCGTTTGTCTGGTTGTGGTCGCGATGGCGGCCTACGATTTTTATCGCATGCTCGTGATCGAGCCCCGCAAGAACGGGAAAAACGGCAAAGATTGATAGCAGGCGGGATAGGCAATTATGAGCAGCAAGCCCCGCGTTCTCGTCTGCCGAAGGCTGACGGATGCCGTCCACGAGCGGCTTCAACGCGACTACGACCCCATCTTCAACATGGAAGACCGCGTCTATCCCAAGGCGGAGCTGATTGATCTTTGCCAGAACGTGGATGCAGCCCTTCCCTGCCATTCCGAACATTTCGATGCCGATGTGATTGCCGCTCTTCCGGAGCGCTTCAAGGTGATTGCAAATCACTCCGTCGGGGTTGACCACGTTGACCTTCAAGCGGCGCGTAATCACGGGGTGATTGTTACGAACACGCCGGACGTTCTCTCCAATGCGACTGCGGAGATTGCATTTCTGTGCCTCCTCGGTGCTGCACGGCGCGGAGCCGAGGGCGATGCCATGGTTCGTGCAGGACAATGGGATTTCTGGAGCCCGGCCTTTATGGTCGGTGTTGAAATCACCGGAAAGCGGCTTGGCATCATCGGCATGGGCCGGGTCGGTCAGGTTATGGCGGATCGGGGCCGTGGCTTTGGGATGGAAGTCCATTATTACAACCGACGGCGCCTGCCGGAAGACCTTGAAAAGGGCGCGATTTATCACGACAGCGTGGAAGCACTTTTGCTGCACGCGGATGTGTTGTCGCTCCATTGTCCCGCAACCCCTGAGACCAAAGGGCTGATGAACCGGGAGACCTTTGCGCTTCTTCCCGACCATGCGATTTTCGTGAATACCGCACGTGGCGCACTTGTTGATGAAGATGCGCTGATCGCAGCGTTGAAATCGGGCAAGCTCTTCGCTGCCGGCCTCGATGTTTTTGTCGATGAACCCGGCGGTAATCCGGAACTTTCAAAGCTTCCGAATGTCTTCATGCTTCCGCATATTGGATCGGCAACGTTCGAAACGCGCGACGCGATGGGATTTCGGGCCTGCGATAATCTTGATGCGGTTTTTGCGGGACGAGAGCCCGGCGACCGCGTCGCATAAGATCCAAGACTGAAGGAAGCTCCATAAGGCGAAACACCTAGTAACTTCCGCCCTCAGAAAGCCAGCCGGCGCATTCCGGTCCAAGCCGTTCCAACGCCATGCGCTCATAGCGTTCAATCTGTTCCGGGCTCAGCACATCGCGCCAGCGGCCGTTGGTTCCTTTATTCATAAAGGTCTGCGCGCCACCCTCCCAGACGGCACCATTGCGTGGGGCTACGCGTGTTGCGTGGGTCTTCATGTAGTCAAAGCTGCAATGGGTAACGACCGTCGGCAAGAGATCCGCTTTGACCTCGATATCGAGGAAATCCGCGACGCGCAGAATGCCGACCTCAAGATCCGTTTTCAGGTCAGCGAAGTGGACGAGAAGGACGTTGTCCAGGTTTCGCACTTCCCACCAGGTTTTGACACTATCGAAGAACGACCAGAACGGGTCTCCGTCATTGGCTAACCAGTGGTCGAAGTAAGCTGAAATGTCGGGATTAGCGCGTGGGAAGGGTGGACCGACCCGGCCTGGCCGCTCATTGATCCGCTCGTAGTAGAAGTCATTCGCATTGATGTGATGGTTATGCAGGCTCCAGAGCACATCGCGCCCGTCGCGCGCGACATAGATGTAGCGAGCCTTCTCAGAGAAAACGATGGCATCGACCGGCAGGTGAGATTTAACGAAGCGCCGGTGATCCTGTTTTTCAAGGATTTCAAGTTTTTCCTCGATTGGAGGAAGCACCATATCGATCCAGGGTGACAGGTCAGGAAGCGTGAGGTCATCGCGCCCATCGAATATCAGCTGACTTACGATCTGCTGCATCCAGGTCGTGCCGGATTTCGCATAGGTGTTGATGACAATGTCACCCTCACGAAAGGGGAAATTGTTCCAGTAGGTGGACTCAAGATGGGCGTTCTGGATGTCCCGTGTTTTCGCTGGGCGCATTGAGGTCTCACATGGAGGTGTGCTGAAAGACAAGCGAGCGTTTGAAAAGACGGACCTTTTCGCTGTTGCTTTCGCCAAATCTCTGATTGTATTCAACGTATGATCATTCCTCGCGTTTCCTAGCAAGCGGACAGCTTCATGTCATCATCATCCCACGGGGCCGGATTGAAGCCGGTTCATGCGGACGGCATTCATCCGCCGTTTTCCAACTACAACCATGCCATCGAAATACC
>JBCDCU010000242.1:0-5750 GCA_039181265.1 Pseudomonadota bacterium
AGTTCTATTGCAGCTTCTGCTGTGCCACCCGTTGCAATGAGATCGTCGATGATAAGAACCCTGTTTCCGGGCTGGATCGAATCTTCGTGGATTTCGATACGGTCTGAGCCATACTCCAACGCATAATCCTGCCCGATCGTCTTGCCCGGAAGCTTTCCCTTTTTGCGGATAGGAACAAAACCGCGTCCAAGTTCGTGAGCAATCGCCCCGCCCAGAATGAAGCCGCGCGCTTCAATACCTGCAACAAAACTGATGTCGGCGGTAATGAACGGGCGCAACATCAAATCGACGGATGCCCGAAGACCGATTGGATCAGCAATCAGCGTCGTAACATCACGGAACTGAACACCCGGCTTGGGATAATCGGGAATGGTTCTGATGAGATCCTTCAGGTCGAAATCCATCCGGGCGTTCATGACGACAAAAAACTCCAAGAGCGAGGGCTGGGAAGATCGTATTGTCGATAGCACCTGTTTGCCGTGCGTGCCATCAAAAAGGCAATGAAACGAAGAAGGGCGCCGAATAGGCGCCCTCGTTCATAGACTGGATAAACGCTGCCCTAATGCGCAACGCTTGAGAACACGCGCCGCTTGGTCGCGTAAAGAAGACCGGCGAAAATGATCAGGAAGACCATCGTTTTCAGGCCAAGTGCTTTGCGCTCCTCAAGCTTCGGTTCTGCCGTCCACGCAAGGAAGTGCGTCACGTCGAGAGAATATTGCTCCACCGTCTCCGGCGTCCCGTCATCATAGGTCACAATGCCTTCGACCAACGGAGGGGCCATCCTGATGGCATCTCCAGCCAGGAAATACGGGTTCGGGTAAGTACCGTCGTCGTTCGGTTCATCTGAGGCATAGCCGGTTAGAAGACCATGAACGTAGTCCGGTCCCTGCTCCTGGTATTGCGTGAAGATATCGAAAACGAAATTCGGGAAGCCACGTTCGACCGCCCGCGCTTTGGTGATGAGCGAGAGGTCTGGGGGAGCCGCACCTCCATTGGCTGAGGCTGACTCTTCCGCATTGCGCCATGGGCTTGGGAAACGGTCAGCGGGAACCCCAGGGCGCTCAACTTCGTCCCCGAACTCATCCGGATCTGCAGCGATAATCGTGTATTCAGCCGCAATCGCCTTTACTTCATCCTCTGAGAACTCAGGGCCGCCCGGTTCCATAAGATTGCGGAAGGCTACGAGCTCAATCGCATGGCAGCTGGCGCAGACCTCGCGATAAACCTTAAAACCACGCTGTAGTGCGCCGCGGTCGTAAGTTCCGAAGGGCCCGGCAAAACTCCAATCCTGATACTCAGGCTTTTTTGCTTTACCGGCGGCGTCTGCGCTTCCCGTCATGACGACGCCAATTACGGCGGCGGCGCCAAGGACGGCAAACAAAGTGGATTTCACGGTTAACCCCCGATTTTGAAAAGCAGTCAATTTCATTTCAGCTCTAACCTTTCTTTTCGGGAGAGGCTGCCGCACCAGCAATGGTTGCGGCCCCGCTGGCGCTACCGTTCTTTGACAAGACGGCTTCGGAAATCGATGCCGGTAGCGGCTTCGTTTTCTCGTAAATCCCGAGGAATGGCATAACCACCAGGAAGTGCGCGAAATAGTAGAGCGTGCTGAGCTGCGCCATGATCACGTATGGCTGTTCCGCCGGACGCGATCCGAGCCAACCGAGGAACACGCAGTTCAATACGAACACCCAGAAGAAGAAACGATAGATCGGCCGGTAAGAGGCAGACCGTACCTTTGATGTGTCAAGCCAGGGCAGGAAGAACAGTACGATGATCGCACCACCCATGGCAATCACACCACCAAGCTTCGCGTCAAAGAATGGCAGGAAGAAGCTGACGATCTGGATCAGCCAGAGGTCATCTGTGATTGCCCGCAGGATCGCGTAGAATGGCAGGAAGTACCATTCCGGAACGATATGGGCCGGCGTGACCAATGGATCAGCTGGGATATAGTTGTCCGGGTGGCCGAGGAAGTTCGGCATATAGAACAGGAACCAGCTGAAGAAAATGAAGAAGCAGATCAGTGCGAACGCATCTTTGACCGTCGCATAAGGTGTGAATGGCAGAGTATCCTGTTTCTCCTTCACTTCAATCCCTGTCGGATTTGTCTGACCGGTTACGTGCAGCGCCCAGACGTGCAGGATAACCACGCCGAAAATCATAAACGGCAGCAGATAATGCAGTGAGAAGAAGCGGTTCAGCGTCGGATTATCGACGGCAAACCCGCCCCACAGCCATTGCACAATGGGTTCACCAACGATCGGCAGCGCCGAGAAAAGGTTGGTAATAACAACCGCGCCCCAAAGTGACATCTGACCCCATGGCAGGACGTAGCCCATAAAGGCGGTCGCCATCATAAGGAGCAGGATCACGACGCCGAGCATCCACAAAAGTTCACGCGGTTCTTTGTAAGATCCGTAATACAGCCCGCGGAAGATGTGCAGGTAAACGGCAATAAAGAACATTGATGCGCCGTTCTGGTGCATATAGCGCATCAGCCAGCCGTAGTTCACGTCCCGCATGATGTGCTCGACTGACGCAAACGCCAGGCTCGTATGGGGCGTATAGTGCATAACGAGCACGATGCCGGTCACGATCTGGCAAACGAGCATCAGCATCAAAATGCCGCCGAACGTGTACATGTAGTTCAGGTTGCGCGGCACCGGATAGGAAACAAAGCTGTCGTACATCATGCGCGGCAGCGGCATGCGTTTGTCGATCCACTTTGTCACACCGTATTTCGGTTCGTAATGACCGTGATGTTCAAGATTGGACATTCGTTCGTTCCTCCCCGCTAACCGATTTTGATGACGCTGTCGGAAATGAATTCGTATGGCGGCACAGGTAAATTCTCCGGCGCTGGCCCTTTACGGATCCGACCAGACGTATCGTAGTGTGATCCATGGCAAGGACAGAACCAACCGCCGAATTCGCCTTCTTCGCCAAGCGGTATACAACCGAAGTGCGTACAAACGCCGATCATGACGATCAGATTTTCGCGCCCCTCGCCGGCTGAGCGGGCCAGATCGGTTGCTTCTTCGCCCGTGCCGTTGCGCGCATCGGGATCCGGAAGCGCTGCTAGATCGACTTCGTTCGCAGCCGCGACTTCTTCGTCGGTCCGGTTTCTAATGAAAACGGGTTTGCCGCGCCATTTGACACGCATGGACATGCCCGGTTCAAGCGATCCCACATCCACTTCAATGCTAGCGAGCGCGCGAGCGGATGCGTCCGGATTCATCTGGTCGATAAAGGGCCAAACAAGCGCCGCGGTACCTACCGCGCCAAATGCGCCAGTTGCCACATATAGAAAATCACGCTTTGTCGGATCTTCGTAGGTTTCGTCAGACACGTCTTTTCCTCGTTTTCTTCATTATCTGGCCGGTCGAGCCAGCGTCACCGGGGCAAGTAGCGCCGCATCCCTTAACAAAAAGGACCCCAATTATGCGACAAATTGTACCGCGAGTCCTGATTTTAGTCAGGAATTCGCTGCGCGGTTCTAGAAAGGAAGATACCGATTGTCCAGCCTCGCCGCCTCAGCTTCGTTGCTTATGTGACAAAATTTCCACCAAAAGATAAGGCGGTCTAGCCAAAGGTCTCCAAAACCCTGGATTTTCCTTTAAACCCCGCGGCCTCGCTCGCATCGATAAAGCCGCCGGACTGACGTGCCCAGAGCCGGGCGTAAAGCCCCTTCGCTTCAAGAAGGTCTTCGTGTTTGCCAGTCTCCACTATACGGCCTTCATTCATAACGACCAATCGGTCCATTGCAGCAATCGTCGATAGACGGTGCGCGATCGCAATAACCGTCTTACCGTCCATGAGTTGAGCAAGATTTGACGATATCGCAGCCTCGGTTTCCGAATCGAGGGCGGCTGTCGCCTCGTCCAGAATGAGGATCGGCGCATTCTTGAGGATGATCCTTGCAAGCTGAATACGCTGGCGCTGACCTCCCGACAGTTTCACCCCGCGCTCGCCAACATGGGCGTCATATCCACTGCGTCCCTTGGCATCAGCAAGGGTCAGGATGAAATCATGGGCTTCCGCCTTTCGCGCGGCTGCGACAACCTCATCCCAATCAGCTTCGGGGCGGCCATAGGCAATGTTATCCCGGATCGATCGGTTGAGGAGTGCACTGTCTTGCTGCACAAACCCGAAATTACGCCTGAGCGAGGTTTGCGTGACGGCGCGGATATCGTGCCCATCGATCCTGATTTCGCCATCGCCGAGATCGTGAAGGCGCAGGATGAGATTGACAAGCGTCGACTTTCCCGCCCCCGACGGACCAACGAGACCGATCTTCTCACCAGACCTGATCGACAATGACAGGTCATCGATGACCTCCTGACGATCCTCTGCCTGATAGCGAAACCGCAGATTGCGAATGTCAATCTGACCTTCAGCGCGCGGCATCGCATAAGCATCTTCGCGGTCGGAAAGTGTAATGGGTTGGGTAACGGTCTCCATCGTGTTCTGGATCGTGCCGACGGCACGAAAGAGGCCGTTGAATTGTCCAAGCATGCGCTGTGAGAGGATGACAAGCCGCAACATAATTCCGAGCGCAAATGCGATAGCACCGAGGCTCATAAGAGAGATCTGCCAGAGTGAGATCGCCATATATCCCGCAGACACGATCATAAGGGCGTTGATCGCATTCAGCGAAAAGCGCATTCCCGTGATGTTGCGGGTATAGGCCTTGATAGACCTGATGAAGCCGCGCATTCCATCCGCAACAAATTCATCCTCGCGTTCTTCTTCGCCATCGAGCTTCACGAGCGTGATGTTGGAATACGCATCAACAAGCCGTCCGTTCACGACAGCCTGTCCCTCTGCGAGGTTCTTGGCTGAACGGCGTATGCGTGGAATAAAATGGAAAAGGATTGCCGCGTAAGCGAGCGCCCAGACCGCAACGATACCGGTCAGATAAAGGTGAAGATCGGCGAACAGAACCAAGGCGCCAACCACGTAGATGACGAAGAGCCATACGACCTGGAGCAACGAGATCAGGAAGTCGCCAAGAGACTGACCGGATTGTGAGACCTTAGTCGCGATGCGCCCTGCGAAATCGTTTTGAAAGAAACGGACGGATTGGCGGATCACATGGCGGTGGTTCTGCCAGCGCACGAGATTAAAAAAGCCAGGGACAATGACCTGTTCGTCAAGGATTGTGGAAAGCGTCATTACGCCCGTACGGATGACGAGAATGAAAAAAGCCATCCAGAGGAGTTCCTCCCCGTATTCCGCGAAAACATCCGCCGGGCTCGCTCCGTCGAGAAGATCGACAATCTCTCCGACGTAACCGAAGAGTGTGATTTCCACATAACCAAGAAGCCCACCGAGGATCAGTGCGAGCGTGAATGTCACCGGCGCCTGGCGAACGAAGTACAAAATATAAGCGAAGAAGGTACGCGGGATCATTCCCTCGCGGCGTGCGAAAGGATTAATCCGGTTCTCGAAATAGCGGAGAAAAGAAAGCAACATAGGGTAGATTATAGGGCCGACAGCTACTGAGCGACACAGTTCTTTGTGCTTGATCGATCTCGGTCACCGCATGCCCGGGTCGCACATCACACAAGCGACCTCCAAGTATTACAATTATGAAAACGGACAGCCTATTTGATTTATCTGTATTATCAGAAAAAATTCCTATTTTCCAATTGGTTATGGGAACGTAGAGTTTGAATTTAACACTTTGTTATCCATAAGCTTTGGAATTGTCTTCACCCCTCATGAGTTAAGATCGGCTCCAACTA
>JBCDCU010000243.1:0-5734 GCA_039181265.1 Pseudomonadota bacterium
CTGCAACGGCCCGCGCTTCGTCGGCTGCCGCATCGGCTTCCGATTTCAGGCGCGACTGCTCGGCAACCTTGATGTCTTTGGTCTGCTCGGCAAGCCGGATCTGCATTTCCTTTTCAACGGCCGCGGCTTCGATGACCTGTTGCTTTTCAATGTCCTTTTGCTCAAGGACGCGTTCCTTCTGGATGTCGGATTCGCGAACCTGCTGCTCAGCGATAATCTTGGCCTGTTGGGCTTCACGATCGCGATCCGCACGTTCCTTCTCGATTTGAGCGGCCTGTTCTGCAGCCCGCACAGCAATTTCGCGTTCCTGTTCCAGGCGTGCATATTCCTGGTCACGGGAGATGTTAAACTTCTGCTGTTCGGCTTCGAGGTTCTTGCGCTGGATCAGGACTTCGGTTTCCTGCTCAATGTCGTTGCGCTTCTTGCGACGCTCCTCGATCTCTGACGTAAGCTTTGTCAAACCTTCGGCGTCGAACGCGTTGTCCGGGTTGAAGTATTCTCTGTTGGTCTGGTCGAGACCTGTCAGCGAGACCGATTCCAGTTCAAGACCGTTCTTCAAAATGTCCTCGGAAACGGCTGCCTGCACCTTTTGAACAAAGCTGACACGCTGTTCATGGAGTTCTTCCATGGCCATCTCCGCTGCAACCGAGCGCAAAGCATCGACAAATTTGCCTTCGACCAGTTCTTTCAGGAGCGTCGGTTCGATCGTCCGACGACCCAAGGTCTGGGCGGCATTTGCAATGGATTCTTTTGTCGGCTGGACGCGGACGTAGAACTCAGCCTGTACGTCAACGCGCATGCGATCCTTGGTGATCAAGGCCTGCTCGTTCGACCGGCGCACTTCAAGGCGAAGCGTGTTCATATTGACCGGGATCACTTCATGCAGGACCGGGAACACAAGGGCGCCGCCATTCATGATGACTTTCTGGCCGCCGAAACCTGTCCGCACGAAAGAGATCTCTTTCGATGAGCGCCGATAAAGCCGCGCGAATACTAAGCCGATTGCAAAAAGGGCAATCAGCGGGATGAGGGCAAAGGAGCCGATATTCAGAACACTTTCGATCATGGGTATCTCTCACTTAGTCTGTATGTGTGAAGTCAAATTGAGGTCAGCCCTTGGTCAGGCTGGCCGTCTTCGCGGAGTATTGGTCGTCTGTTTTATTCGACCCGCTGGGGTCAGGAGACGCGGGTCACGTCTCCGAATCAGTCATCGCAGAGCTTGTATTTTCGATGACGTGATAGATGCCACCGTTCTGGCTCACAACGATGACGTCTGTCCCATTGGCAAACCGCAGCGTCTCGTCATCGGGCTCGACCCGGATGTAGTGGGCCTGCCCGTGTTGATCGACGACCTTGGCCTCCGCTGCCAATCCACGACGGGCTTCGCCGCCGGTAATCGTCGCGAGGCGCCCGATAAAATGAGCCTGGCTGACCGCCTCCGTCTCCTCCTTGGGAATAAGCTTCGCAAGGGTGAGGCCGGAAAACCGCGTCGCCGGAAGAGCGCCGGCAAGGGCCGGGATAACGGCGAGGAATTCGGGTAGCGGCGTGCCAATGAGGCTGTTTGCGAGCCCCTGTATGGCGAACCCGAGCATCCCGAAAGCGGTCAGGAAAACGATCAGCAGAACCAGAACCGGCACCCGCCCGACGCAGAGCCAACCCAGAACCTGACTGAGCGGTCCCGCATTTTCGGTCGTTGAGACAACCGGTGTGTCGCCATCAAGCGGGCCGCCCGCAATATCGGTATCGAAATCGACATCCACGTCCACTTCGGGAAGCATATTGTCGACTGCCGAGGATGGTGACAGCCCAAAGAACGCACCTAAGACCTCGATCAGCGCGATGACCAGCATCAGGCAGAGGGCGACGGCAAAGGATGTCGTCGCCGGCGAGAACAGAATTTCCATCATGAATCGGACTGAACCGCTTTCACGGTGGCAAGACGTTCCTTGATACGGTTTTCACGCGATACCTGCTCAAGTTCCGCAAGTTTCTTGGCCGTATCGTGATCGGTTCCCGTGGTTCCCGGAACGCCTGTCGCTCCGCGCAGCACACGATTAAACGTACTCTCCGCGTTCTCGACCTTCCGTATCGCGCTAGAGTTGTCGGCTGGCTGCGCCGACTGGGTTGCACTCGTTTCGCGGGAGGCGAGATAGGTCTGGAGATCTTCTTCCATTTCACGTTTGCGGCCGTTCAGCGCCGAAACATAGGACGTCAGTTCCGCTTCCTCGGCGGACGTCGTTTTAAGGGCTTCCTCAAGAACGGGAATCTGAGCTTCAAGGTCGAGTTGACGGCTGATTGCAGCCTCTGCAAGGTCATCGCGGCCCTGATCAACCGCAAGGCGCAGTTTGTCTGCGAGATCCTCGTGCTTGCTATTCGCTTCCATCAACCGCTTTGTCGCGTGATGTTTGTTTGCGATAACGAGACCAAGCTCGCTGCGAAGCTCATCGATTGCAGTATCAATCTCCCTAATGGATTCTTTCATGACAGCTTCGGGAGCCGCATTTTCAACCGCCTCAACGAGTGAGTTGACGCCGCCTGAAACCAGTCTCTTGACCCGGTTAATGAGATGTTCTGCCATTACTTCTGCTCCTCATACTGCTTTTTGGAGAGGTCGATGAGCTCCCCGTATCTGAATAAAATTTCGACGCGTTCGAGAAAATAGTCCGTCTCGTAGACACGATTTTTTGGCGACAAACCGAGTTCGATGATGTCCTGCATGAAATCGAAAACCTCATCAATCGCGGACTTTTCCAGGGCGCGCAATTGGCCTGATTTTTCGCGGTCTTCTTCATTCGGACCTGCGAGCGCTGCACCGGCAACTTCAGGCAAATGGTCATAGACCTTTTTGAGAAAATCGGAGCGCATCTCTGTCTCCGCTTCCATTTTTCGGATCCGTCGCCTGGTTGGCCTTAACGAATCTCGAAACATTTCTGTCGCTTCTTCCGCGTCACGGGTTCCTTTCTGTCGCCTTTGTTCAATGCGCAAGAGCGCTCTCAATTTTTCCGATGGCGTACGAGCGCCATCGATCTGCATGCTTGCGAGAAATGCAGCGTCGTCATCGTCGACCCTGACAGATAATGATGTCGATTTCATTTCATGACCTTTGTTGACGATATGATCTAAATGTATACATTTGAAATACACTTGTCAAGAATTGGAGGCGAATGAGGTTAACAAAACCGTCTTTTGTGCTCCAAAATGTGGAAAGCGACCAAAGATCGATACAGGTCGTGAGGCTTGGCAGAGGCATTTTGGTTGGTCGTTGAGGGTGCCAAACCGCTTTTGATTGCGGCGATTAGACAGGTGTGACGGCTTTCGGTGCCTGTCTACTGTGTGGACAGACTTGATTCCGAAAAAGGAGAGCGCCATTACCCGGCATAACGTCTTCCCCTTTCCTCATCCGTAATCCGTTCAAAATTTCAGCAAAGCCTGCCTATTTTTTCGAATTGCACCGGGAAGATGCATGGCGCAATTTTAGGCATGAGTTCCCCCGACCTCTCCATATTGATCATCGATGAAGACGCTGTTCGCAGCGCAGTGATCGAAAGCGGACTGCGTGAAGCAGGATACCGCCGTTTGATGATTCTCAATGATATCAGGGGGCTCGCAAAGAAGATCGCCGATGCCAACCCGGATGTGATCGTTATCGACCTCGGTAATCCCAACCGCGACATGCTGGAAAGCATGTTTCAACTCTCGCGGGCCGCGCAAAGGCCGGTGGCAATGTTCGTTGACCAGTCTGACAAAGCTGCAACCGAGGCCGCGATTGAGGCAGGTGTCTCGGCCTACATCGTCGACGGGCTCAAAAAGGAGCGCGTCACTCCGATCATGGAACTCGCGGTCAGCCGCTTCAATGCCTATGCCCGTATGGCACGCGAACTGGAAGAGGCGAAGACTGCACTCGAAGGTCGAAAGGTGATCGACAAGGCCAAGGGCATTTTGATGCGCTCCAAGGGCCTTGATGAAGAAGAGGCCTACGCATTGATGCGAAAGGCAGCAATGAATCAGAACCGCAAGCTCACCGAGGTCGCCGAGAGCCTGATCTTGGCCGCCGGATTATTGGATTAGGGGAGGGGCGATGACGGATCAGATCATTGCAGGATTTCTTCCGCTCACCGACAGCGCGATCCTCGTTGCTGCGAAAGCCTTCGGTTTTGCCGAAGCGGAAGACATCGACCTCACATTGGTGCGTGAGACCTCCTGGGCAAATATTCGCGACCGTATGGCCGTCGGGCATTTCCATGCAGCCCACATGTTGGCGCCGATGCCGATTGCCGCTAATCTCGGATTAACGCCGATGCCCATGAAACTCATTGCTCCAATGGCGCTCGGCCTCGGCGGCAATGCAGTAACTGTCAGCCAAAAACTCGCCCGGGACATGCAGGCGGCACAGGCGTTTTCGGATGTCGATCCGGTCGCAAGCGGCAACGCCTTGAAGGTAGTTGTTCGTGCGCGGCAGGAACAATCGCTCGAACCCTTGTGTTTCGGGGTGGTCCACCCTTATTCCGGCCATAACCTGGAACTGCGCTATTGGCTTGCCGCGTCCGGGATCCTGCCCGACCGCGATGTCGAGATCATTATCGTGCCGCCCCCACTCATGCCGGATGCTTTAAAAAGTGGCCGGATCGATGGTTTTTGCGTTGGTGAACCTTACAATTCGATGGCTGTCGATGAACTCTCGGGAGAGATCGTGACAGTGAAATCGGCAATCTGGCGGTCCAGCCCGGAAAAGGTTCTGGCACTCAATGCTGATTGGCAGGCCGACCATTCCGACCTGACCGATCGCCTCATTCGCGCGCTCTTCAGATCGGCAATGTGGTGCGGGAACGTCGCCAATCACGCGGAATTGGCGGCTCTTCTTGCAAGAGAGACGTTCCTGGGCCTTCCAGCGTCTCTCATTCAAAAGGGATTGTCGGGGAACCTTACTTTGGCCGCGGGGCGCGATATCGCGATTGACGATTTCATGATTCATTTCGGACGCGCTGCAACTTTTCCGTGGCAAAGCCATGCCCTTTGGTTTTATAGCCAGCTTGTGCGGTGGGATCTCGCGCAGCATGACAAGGAAAACGAAGCCGTAGCTGCAGGTTCCTATCGGCCCGATCTTTACCGGCGCGCGCTTGGGCCGCTCGGGGCGATCCTGCCTGGAGCCAACGCAAAGGTCGAAGGGGCACTGTCTCGGCCCACGCCCGTCGGTGCGACGTCCGACAGTCTCACGCTCGGTCCCGATGGCTTTTTTGATGGTGCGATTTTCGATCCCGAAAAGCTCGATGCCTACCTGAAATCGCAAATACCAATCGACAAATAAGAGCTGACGCGAAGACCGGCTCTGCCCGAAAATTCATCACTGAGCTTATGTTGCTGCGCACAATATGATCACAGTTTCTAACCGCAATGTGATTGCACGTACGGTTTGATACCGGTCCGATAAGACCAATCCGACCACCGTGAATGAAATGATGCATACCTACTAAAAATTTGAAATATAATATCTATTTTCGCTTCGAGAGCATGAATTGGTGCGCCGCGAAACGAAATTTTACGTTTCGTTTAGATTTTGGCACAGGCATTGCAATCAAGTTCCATGACTTAACCCAAAGTCTTCTGTTTGCCCAATGGCGGGCACCACAAGCGACGCCGCTCTTGCACCCACAGCCGGACTCCTCCGACGGCCATGGGCGCAAGGGCGGCTTTTTCTTTGCGGCAATGGTCCGCGTCAACAAAGGAGTATCCAGGA
>JBCDCU010000244.1:0-5729 GCA_039181265.1 Pseudomonadota bacterium
ACACGCATCAATAACGTCACGGTTGCAGAGCTTGCAGACCGTCTTCATACAAACGAAAATGAAGTAGTTAAAACCGGAGATGTTGTCTGGAATCCGAAGAATTAATGTAAGACGTAAGCCCATTATCTTCTGAAAAATGCGTGTTTGTTCTATGTGACAAACTGACCAATCGGCAACTCCTCGTTGTAATGAGTACTATTACAATACGGGACAGAGAGACGTCTTCTCCCAGAACTTAGAAGAGGGAACCGGTAAGGCTGGGTCACCTCACCCAAGTCCGGCCTTTAAGGTTCCCTCCCTTTTCCGCTCAGATCGGCAAAGCGGCCCAGTGCGTCATAGCCTCAATTGAAGCTTGCGCTCCCAAGTCTCTGTTTTATTTCACATCCCGATCTATTTTTTGCCCGTTTTTCGGGCTTTTCGCACCTGCAAAAATCCGCTAAGCGGCTTCCAGCCCAAACCGAACTGTGCCTCGGGACGCACGGATAACAACACTGGAGGGTAGGATGGCGATCAAAAAAATACTTGTGGCGAACCGGTCGGAGATCGCGATCCGGGTCTTTCGGGCCGCTAATGAACTCGGTATCGCCACCGTCGCAGTCTTCGCGGAAGAAGACAAACTTGCCCTCCATCGTTTCAAGGCAGATGAAGCCTATCAGGTCGGACGCGGACTTGGCCCGATCGAAGCCTATCTGAATATTGCGGAAATCATCCGGGTCGCCAAACAAAGCGGCGCGGACGCAATCCATCCAGGATATGGATTGCTGTCTGAGAACCCGGAATTTGTCGATGCCTGTCATGAAGCGGGCCTCACGTTTATCGGCCCGACTTCGACAACCATGCGGGAACTCGGAAACAAAGTCTCGGCCCGCAATCTTGCTGAACGGATCGGTGTTCCCGTTATACCGGCAACGGCCCCGCTTCCCGAGGACTTCGATGAAATCCGGACTATGGCCGAAGCCATCGGCTATCCCCTGATGCTTAAAGCGTCATGGGGCGGCGGTGGCCGCGGCATGCGCGTAATCCGTTCAAGTGACGAGATTGAACGGGAAGTAACCGAAGCAAAGCGCGAAGCTCGCGCAGCCTTCGGAAAGGACGAAGTCTACCTTGAGAAACTGATTGAACGGGCTCGCCACGTCGAAGTCCAAATCCTCGGTGACAGTCACGGCAATGTCTATCATCTGTTTGAGCGTGACTGTTCAATACAGCGCCGCAACCAGAAAGTCGTCGAACGGGCCCCCGCTCCTTATGTGGACGAGGAGACCCGAAAGGGACTGACCGAAGCGGCAATGGCGCTCGGGCGGGAGACAAATTACATCGGCGCGGGGACGGTCGAGTTCCTGATGGATGCCGACACAAACGCATTCTATTTCATCGAAGTGAACCCCCGGATTCAGGTCGAACATACGGTCACGGAAGAAATCACCGGCATCGACATCGTCAAGGCGCAAATCCGCATCCTGGAAGGTGCCGAGATTGGCACCCCGCAATCGGGAGTTCCGCGCCAGGACGAAATCGAAATCAACGGCCACGCACTGCAGTGCCGTATTACAACGGAAGACCCTGATCAGAACTTTATTCCCGACTACGGCCGCATCACGGCCTATCGCGGCGCGACAGGCTTTGGGATCAGGCTCGACGGCGGGACTGCTTATTCAGGCGCAGTGATCACGCGCTATTACGATCCGCTCCTCGAAAAAGTAACGGCCTGGGCGCCAAACAAAGACGAAGCCATACAGCGCATGGACCGCGCCCTGCGTGAGTTTCGGATTCGCGGTGTTGCGACCAACTTGGCCTTTCTTGAAAACATTATCGGTCATCCGGCATTTCAAAATGATCAATACACGACCCGCTTTATCGATGAGACACCGGAACTCTTCCATTCCATCACGCCGCGTGACAGGGCAACGAAACTCCTGCGTTACATTGCAGATGTCACGGTAAACGGACATCCGGAAACCAAGAATCGCCCCGAGCCGAGAGGCGATATACGCCAACCCGAAGCACCCTATTACGATCTCCCTGTAAAACCGGGGACGAAAAACCGTCTCGACGAACTTGGACCGGAAAAATTCGCTGAATGGATGCGCGCCGAAACACGGACGCTGGTCACAGACACCACTATGCGGGACGGTCACCAATCGCTTCTCGCGACCCGCATGCGCACCCATGATCTCGCATCAATCTCATACGCCTATTCAAAGGCCTTGCCGGATCTCTTCAGCCTTGAGTGCTGGGGCGGAGCGACTTTTGATGTGGCGATGCGGTTCCTGACCGAAGATCCATGGGAACGTCTTCACCGTATCCGGGAAGGAGCACCCAACATCCTCCTTCAGGCATTGGTACGCGGCTCCAACGGCGTCGGCTACAAGAGCTATCCCGAAAACGCGGTACGGTTTTTCATTCTGGAAGCCGGTAAGGCCGGGGTTGATCTCTTCCGGGTGTTCGACGCGCTGAACTGGGTTGAAAATACGAGAGTATCCATCGACGCCATCCTGGAAAGCGGGAAGCTCTGTGAAGGCGCGATCTGCTACACGGGCGACCTGATGAGCGAGAAGAGCGATAAATACACGCTCGCTTACTATCAGAATCTCGCGCGCGAATTCGACAAAGCAGGCGCACATATCATCGGCATCAAGGATATGGCAGGCCTCATCAAGCCAACGGCCGCCAAAGTGCTCGTAAAAGCCATTCGGGATGTCAGCGACCTGCCAATCCATTTCCACACACACGACACGTCAGGCATTTCCGCAGCAAGTGTGCTCGCTGCAGTCGAGGCAGGGGTCGATGCTGTTGACGCTGCGATGGACCCGTTGTCTGGCCTGACATCACAACCCTGCCTTGGTTCAATCGTCTCAGCCCTCGAATGCAATGAGCGTGCAACCGGCCTCGATCCGAAACACATCCGAGAGATTTCATTCTATTGGGAGACCGTTCGGGACCAGTATGCGGCTTTCGAATCGGATCTTAAGGGCCCGGCCTCAGAAGTTTATCTGCACGAAATGCCAGGCGGTCAGTTTACCAATCTGAAAGAACAGGCGCGCTCGCTTGGGCTTGAGAGCCGTTGGCACGAGGTTGCCCAGACCTATGCCGATGTGAATGAAATGTTCGGTGATATCGTCAAGGTGACACCCTCGTCGAAGGTTGTTGGCGACATGGCCCTCATGATGGTCGCCTCAGAGCTGACCGTAGAAGATGTCCTCCATCCGGATAAGGAAATCGCGTTTCCGGAATCGGTCATAGACATGCTCGCCGGGAACCTTGGCCAACCCCCCGGTGGCTGGCCTGAGGCGATTCAGAAAAAAGCGTTGAAAGGTCAGGAACCGATTACGGCGGTTCCCGGGAGCCTCTTGCCGCCTGCGGATCTGGAAGCGGAACGCAAAGCGGCGGAAGAAGAACTTGGCAGGGAGATTAGTGATGAGGAACTCGCATCGTACCTCATGTACCCAAAGGTCTTCATAGAATTTGCGAAAGCGCAGGAGCTTTACGGACCGACCTCTGTCTTGCCGACGCCGGTTTACTTCTATGGTATGGAACCGCAACAGGAGATCTCCGTCGAGCTCGAGCGCGGCAAAACGATGATCATCGATTGCCTTGCCGTAACAGATGTCGACGAAGAAGGATTTTGCAAAGTGTTCTTCGACCTCAATGGTCAACCGAGGACGAGCAAAGTCCCGGACCGGACACATGGCGCTTCAGCAGGCACCCAGCGTCGCAAGGCAGAATCAGGAAATGCCGCTCATATGGCAGCCCCGATGCCCGGCGTCATTTCCACCCTGGCGGTGAAATCCGGGCAAAAAATCTCATCTGGCGACGTCATATTGTCGATCGAAGCCATGAAAATGGAGACCGCCCTCCATGCAGAGCGCGACGGGGAGATTTCAGAAGTGCTGGTCAAAGTCGGCGATCAGATCGACGCGAAGGATTTGCTGGTCGTCTACGCTGATTAGAAGGCGCTCCCTCGCGCCGGTTGCGTGAGGAAGCACCCGTTTCCCGGGGATGGAAACCGTCGAAATTAGAGATTCGGCGCCTCAACCGCGTCGATATCTGTTCCCTTGCGGAAATTGACCTGAACGTTCGCAATAGGAAAGCCGAACTTTGAGACACGAGCGCGGTTAAGCAAAAGCCCGTCTTCCTTCAGGATCATTTTATCTTTGAAGCGGACTTTGATCGGATCCTTGTCTTTGCGCTTGATTTCCACGAGATAAGAAAAGCGAGCGACATTGTCCTTGATCGTAACCAATGTGTCGCCGACGACGTCTTCACGTGTTCCGCGGTATTGATTGTCTGCGATCTTTTCGAAGACCCAGGTTTTGCGATCTTTTTCGCCGTCAGCAAACACAAAGTCTTCGCGCAGGGTCAGGATGGTCCCATCGAACTGACCATCCAGATAGACGTCAAAGGCTCGGTTTGCACCAGCGATTTTGCTGACGAAGACTCCGCGAGCGACTGATTTTCCAACGAAGTAGTCCTCCAAAGTAAAGGGAACCGAGTCGCCTTGTGCTTCCTTAGCGGTCGCAGATGTCAGGAATGCCGGTGCGATAACGAGGGCAAGGCTCGCCGCGGTCGCAAGAAAATTCCGCATAATTGTTGCTGCTCCTGTTGAACATTTGCTGTCTTTACGGAGCATCTCTAATTTTGGACCACTTTCGCCTACGGGTTCTCACGCAAGAATTTCAGCCAAAGTGTCGCAGGTCCGCGCTCAAACGCGGACCTGACTATAGCGCCATTGCGAGTATCAGCGCTCACCCCATGCATGCAGACTTTCCCAGGTTTTCCGGGACATGCAGTAATAGTCGATCGGTACCATACCGCCGAGCGCCAGGGACCGTGACATACCGTTGTGAACGAATTGGAAACCACATTTCTCGATCACACGTTTGGACTGGTGATTGGCAATACGCACGGTAGCCCAGATGTCGCCGATATCTTCGCTCGTGAAGGCATGATCGATGAGTGCTTGAGCCGCCTCGGCGGCGAGCCCCTGCCCCCAATACGCCTTGCCCAACCAGTAGCCAATGCCGAGTCGATCAGGATGCTCTTCAATTGGCCGATAACCGCATCCGCCCATAAATCGGTCGGAATAGCGATCGGTAATTGCAAACATCCGGCGTTGCGGCCCCGGAACGGACAGGTGATCGATAAAGTGCAGACCATCTTCCCGACGGTAGGGATAGGGCATCGTCCCGAGGTTGTTCGAGACTGCCACATCATTGGCAAGCACCACGAGGTCATCGAGGTCCCGGCGATGCGGTGCACGCAACGTAAGGCGTTTTGTGCTCAACACCATCGGCACCCCAAAATCAGTCTCGACGGGCGTCACATGGTTCTGCGTTCGGTGAACCGGATTTGACTGGAGACCGCCTGTTTGCGCGATTTTCTTGAGCGCATCGCCTTTAATTCCAGGACGTTCAAACTGCTCGATTTTTTCGCTTTCAACCATGCGACCCTCCTAAGGTTCATGCAAAAGGGGAGAAGGACGGTGGCCCCTCTCCCCTTAAACTCGCATGGTGCTTTGTTTTCCGGGGTTTGTGACCACCGGAAAATATGTGTCCGGTGTTATTCGGCTGCCTCGATCATCGGTGCGACAGATACGAAGGTTCGGCCGTTCGCCTTGTTCTGGAACACCACCTTGCCAGCCGTCGTCGCAAAAATCGTATGATCCTTGCCCATGCCGACATTGTCGCCCGGGTGCCACTTGGTACCGCGCTGACGAACGATGATGTTGCCCG
>JBCDCU010000245.1:0-5654 GCA_039181265.1 Pseudomonadota bacterium
ACGCACCCTACCCCTAAGGAGCGTTCGCGCAATAAAAAGCGCTTTAGCACCAAGTGCTTAGTACGCTTTCCCCAACGCTGATATTCGTAGCACCCCGAAATTATTTTTGCAATTTCAGATTCGAGTTATTCGATCACGAAATATGGTGAAAAAAGCCTTAATGCTCGTGTGTGGCATCGGCGCAACATATAAAACACCGCTATTGGCGATTCTCCGCAGAAAAGAATGCTGGCAAAGGACGGTTCGTTTCAAGATCGTCGCAGACCGCGCGCAGGCTCATCGCGTGATTATCTCCGAGCAATCCCGAGGCTTTCGCCCATAGCCTAGCAGAGCGTTCATCAAGAGCGATTGGATCGCCCAGGTCATGACTTTCTTGGTATTTCACGCCATTAATCCCGGTCAACGTGACCAGCGCCGCGCTGTCGCCTACGCCCAAATCAGTCGCAACATCGACCCGGTCACGTAATTGAATAAGGCTTTGATCCCGGCAAACATCATCTGTGTAAGTGTGTAAAGCACCGGTATCGATCCGGTTCATGACCATCGCAGCAACAAGGCGATAGCTGAATTTTGCTTCCAAGCCAGTCATGGGTTCAAGTTTGTTGCAGACTTTAAGCCACCGTGGATTAACCGTCAGCGTGATGCGGTCCACGCCGTCAGGTCCGACATTGTGACGGTCGCGCAGTTTCGACAAGGCTTCGATGGACGCGTGGATCCCATGGCAACAGGCGTGAAATTTGTGGCTGACCTGGTCGAGCACAAAGGTCTTTCCGAGCCCCTCCAGAACATCGTTGAGTTCTCGGTTCGCTCCGTGATGGGTTGGGCCAAAACCCTGCTCGCATTCAAGGCCGAGAGGATTGGAGATAAATCCGCTCTTCACAAGGAGTGCCGCTTCGACGCCATTCGCCGCGCCGATCCCTGCGTTAAATGGTTTTGCCATTGTCCCGAACTGGCTCTTGAGGCCGGATGCACGTGTTGCAACAAGGCCGAGCACATGGCGGCATTCCTCGTGAGAAAGGCCAAGTAACCGGGCAGCTCCAAGAGCCGCACCAAAGGCACCGGCGGTTGCTGTTTGATGGAAGCCCGCCTCATAATGGTCCCGGCCCAGCCAGTCACCAATGCGGCACCCCGCCTCAAAAGCGATGATAAAGGCTTCCAGGAACGCATCTGTCGTTGCACCAGTCCGCTCGGCGATCGCGAATGTAGCAGACGCTGCGGTCGCGGTCGGATGCCCCACATGAAGAAAATGCGTGTCGTCATAATCAAGCGCATGAGACACCGTCCCGTTGACAAGGGCTGCCATGCGGGCGGGATAGCGTCCTTCGTCGCCGAAGACGGAAGCATCACCTGCTCCTTTTTCATCGCGGGCAAAAGCAATCACCGATTGGCTCACTGGTTCATCAATTCCCGCAAAGCCGACCGCCACCCAATCCATCAGCGATAAGGCCGCCATGCGCCGTGTTGTCTCGGGGATGTCCTGAAGGCGGGTTTGAGTTGCAAACTCCGCCATTGCATCTGTCAGTCCGGTCTGAACCATCGTCGCCGCTCTCCTCCCCCACCGAACCACTCTCGTCACGCGAGTGCGCGTTTCGGTTTCCGCAGAAGGATATAGGTTACGATGGCAATACCGATCCCGACAATCCCGATCATGATCGTTGCAAGCGCATTGACTTCCGGGCTCACCCCGAGACGCACATAGGAAAATATCACCATCGGAAGCGTTGAGGCACCGGGACCGGACACGAAACTCGCGATCACCAGATCGTCCAGCGAAAGCGTGAAACCAAGAAGCCAGCCTGCAACGAGGGCGGGCGCGATACTTGGAAGTGTGATGTCGAAGAAAACCCGGACAGGCCGCGCGCCGAGATCGCTTGCGGCCTCTTCGATAGACCGATCCATATCCTGAAGGCGCGATTGGACGACGACCGCGATATAGGCCATCGCGAACGTCGTATGGGCAATGATGATGGTCGAAAGCCCACGCCCAGCAGGCCAGCCAAGGGCCGTTTCCATTCCGACGAAAAGAAGAAGAAGCGACAGACCGGTGATCACCTCCGGCATCACCAGAGGGGCCGTGACCATTCCGTTCAAAACTTCGCGCGATAAAAACCGGCCGAAGCGGACAAGCGCAATCGCTGCCAGCGTTCCAAGGACCAACGCAATCGTCGCGCTCACAAATGCGATCTTCAGGCTGATCCAGGCAGCTCCCAGGATCTGCGGATCACGCAGAAGTTCGCCGTACCATTTGGTTGAAAAGCCTGCCCACACCGTAACGAGTTTGGATTCATTGAAGGAATAGACGATGAGCGCGATAATCGGTGCATAGAGAAAAACGAAGCCAAGAACACAGAGCGCCGGAAGAAAGAAACGAGCAGACCGGTCCATTATGCTCGTTCCCCTGACCGTTGCAGGTTTCGAAGCCACATAACCGGGAGAACGACGACAACCAGCATGACGATGGCAACGGCACTCGCGACCGGCCAATCGCGATTACCGAAGAACTCATTCCAAAGCACGCGCCCAATCATCAATGTATCCGGTCCACCGAGAAGCGCGGGGATCACGAATTCACCAATCGCCGGCACAAAAACGAGCATGGAGCCCGCGACGATACCGGGAAGCGAGAGCGGCAGCGTGACCGTAAGGAATGTGGTTAAAGGCCGGGCGCCAAGATCCGCCGCCGCTTCATTCAATGTCTGATCGATCTTCGTGAGATTGGCATAAAGCGGCAGGATCATGAACGGCAGATAGGTGTAGACAATCCCAAGATAGACCGCGAAGTCGGTCTGCAGCATCACGATCGGCTCATCAATAATGCCGATACTCAAGAGGAAATTGTTGATCGTCCCATTCGTTTTAAGAAAACCGATCCAAGCATAGACGCGGAGCAGAAACGACGTCCAGAACGGCAGGATCACAAGCATCAGCAAGACATTGCGCCACGTCTCACTGGAACGGGCGATCATATAGGCCATCGGATAACCGATCAGGAGCGCAAAGATCGTCGAGACCGCCGCAATACGAATCGATGACAGGTAGGCATTGAAATAAAGCGTGTCGTCGAACAGATAGGCGTAATTGCCGAAGTTCAGCGTAACGAGGAGGCGTCCATCCTCCCAATCAAAGAGCGGCGTATAGGGTGGCCGCGCGATCGCAAGTTCGGAAAACGAGATTTTCAGGACGACGAAAAAGGGGACTAGAAAGAAGAAAAGCAGCCAGATGAGCGGTACCGCGATGACAAGCCTGCGCCCCCATCGGGAAGACGACCGCCTTGCCTCTGCCGCATCGCCACTCATGATGTCAGCACCACGCCTGCGTTATCGTCCCATGAAAGATAAACCCGCTCCTCCCATGTGACGGGTCTTTCCTCGCCGCGCTCCCGGTTAGCCTGGGTGACTTTCACAAAGCGTCCAGTTTCAAGTTTCACGCGATAAATCGACTGATCACCCATATAGGCGATATCCTCGACAATCCCTTCGACCTGATTACCAGCCGCCGCGGGCGGCTCCCTTGTTAGTCCGATCTTCTCCGGCCGGATCGCATACCAGAGCGTCTGGTTGGGCGAGCAGCTGACACCGTGTCCGACATGAATGTCAGTCCCGGTCTCCGCACTGCGGATCATGACGTGGTCCGCTGCGTCCTCAACCACAACGCCTTCGAAGATATTGATCGAGCCGACAAAATCCGCGACGAACCGATTTTTGGGAAACTCATAAATCTCCCTTGGCTCTCCGACCTGTTCGATAACACCATCCCGCATCACACCGATCCGGGTCGCGAGCGTCATTGCCTCTTCCTGGTCATGGGTAACGACAATGAAGGTGACCCCCAGTTCATCCTGAATGTTCATGAGTTCGAACTGGGTTTCTTCACGCAGCTTCTTGTCGAGCGCACCAAGCGGTTCGTCGAGAAGAAGAACCTTTGGACGCTTTATGAGAGCGCGCGCCAGCGCCACCCGTTGGCGTTGGCCACCGGACAATTGATGCGGTTTGCGGGTCTGATATCCATCGAGTTGGACGAGTGCGAGCATGGCGTCGACGCGCGATTTGATCTCGTCCTTGGCAACACCGTCTCTCTGGAGGCCATAGGCAACGTTCTTAAAGACATTCATATGCGGAAAAAGCGCATAGGACTGAAACATCATATTGGTCGGGCGCGCATGGGCGGGCGTACCGCCCATATCCTCGCCATCGATTTCGATTTCACCCGCCGACGGCGTTTCAAAGCCTGACAGCATGCGCAAAAGCGTGGATTTTCCGCTTCCGGATCCGCCAAGAAGACAGAAAAGTTCACCCTGAAAAATGTCGAGTGAGACGCGATTAACAGCCGTTACACTGCCAAATGTTTTGGATGCATCTTTAATGCGAATGAACGGTTTAGCGTTTGGATCACGCCACGGTTCGCAGTCTTTTGCTTCCGGCTCACCTGTCATCAATCCCGCCTGTTCGCTAAGACCGTCTTAGATGAAAAGGACGGCGCGATGCGCAGCCCTTTCTGGTTCGTTACTGGCCGGTCTTGACCTCAGTCCAGAGCCGGTTGACCGCGCGGGCCGCACGCGCGTCTTTTGCCTTTGCAGCCCAGAGCTTGTCGGAGATCTCCGCTGGCGGGAAAATACCTGGATTTGTTTTCACTTCCTCATCGATCAGCGGAAGCGCTTCCTTATTGGCACTCGCATACCAGACATAGTTGGTGATGTCGGCGGTGATTTGCGGGCGCATAACAAAATCGATGAATTTGTGGGCCGCTTCCGGATTTGGCGCATCTGCAGGGATTGCCATCAGATCAAACCATTGCAGGGCACCCTCTTTCGGGATCGTGTATCCGATTTCAACACCGTTCTCGGCCTCTTCAGCGCGCGCCTGCGCCTGGAAAACGTCACCGGAGAACCCGACTGCAACACAGATATCGCCATTCGCAAGATCGTTGATGTATTGCGACGAGTGGAAATAGCGCACATGCGGACGCACGGCGTTCATTATGGCTCCTGCCTTTTCGAGATCCGCCTTGTCATTCGAGTTCGGGTCAAGACCAATGTAATTCAGAGCAGCAGGGATCATTTCAGTCGGAGCATCGAGGAATGATATGCCGCAATCGGCAAGCTTTTCGGCAACCTCCGGTTTGAACACCATATCCCAGGTGTTTGCCTCAAAGTCCTCACCGAGGCGCTCCTTCACCTTGGCGACATTGAAGCCGATCCCGGTCGTGCCCCACATGTAAATAACGGAATGCTTGTTGTCGGCATCATAGACAGCCGCATTCGCCATCAACGCCGGATCCATGTTTTCAAGATTGGAGAGCTTCGATTTATCGAGTGCCTGATAGACCCCGGCGGCAACCTGACGCTGTAAGAACTCGGATGTCGGGACGACGAGATCGTAACCGGAGTTTCCTGCAAGAAGCTTGGCTTCCAGAACCTCATTGCTGTCATAGACGTCATAGGTCACTTTGATGCCGGTCTCGGCCGTGAACTTTTCGATCGTGTCATCCGCGATGTAATCGGACCAGTTGTAAATCCGCAATTCTTCCGCGATCGCACCGCTTGAAAAGAGGGTGTGTGATGGCAAGAATGAAAGCTCGCCAGATGTTTTTGACACCTACGTTTCATTATGCCTACTATTTCTGCCACAAAAAAGTGTTTAAAGGTGTCAACAGAG
>JBCDCU010000246.1:0-5653 GCA_039181265.1 Pseudomonadota bacterium
CTCGGCCTCAACCGGAAGCGGCAAAGTCGGCGGCAGCCCTTGAAGATCTCGGCCACGACGTGCTGGTCGACCCTGTGCTTGAAGTCAGTTACTCTTCTCAATCGATCGATTTCCCGTTGCAAGCCGCGATCGCGGTGACAAGTGGGAATGGGGTGAGGGCGCTCTCGAAGCTAGCTACGACTGCTCAAAAGCGGCGTATCCCCGTATATGCTGTTGGAGACAAAACGGCTGAGCTTGCAAGGGAAGCAGGCTTCGCAAACGTGCAATCGGCAAAGGGAACCGTCGACGATCTTGTACGGCTCCTGTCTGAAGCTCGACCTAAAGCGGTGGTGTATGTGTGTGGGCGGGATCGTAAGGGCCGCCTTGAGGATAAACTTGCTGATTGCGGCCTGACGGTGACTGTCGCTGAACGCTATCACGCCGACAAAAGCAAGGTCTTCGCATTGAAACGGTCAACGCTCTTTCCAATGGTGAGATTGATGGCATTCTTCTTTATTCCCAGCGTTCCGCAGTGATCTTTCTAGACCATTTGAAATCGAAAAATATTAGTCATTCAACTAAATTAGTAAGGCATTTTTGTCTTGCACCTTCAATCGCAACCTTGTTGAGTGCATCGGGAAAAGATGAGGTTTTTGTGGCAGCCCGTCCGGAAGAGCACGCTCTTTTTGAGTTGCTGGACGATGTTAAATAGCGGCAACGCTGCGCGAGGCACATACCCATCTTGAGCAGGTTTCAGAGCGCCACAGGGCGAATAGTCATGGGAGGGCCGGTTTCAAAGGGCCGGTTGAAGTCATGAATTCCAAAAATGGAAACCAAAAAGGCCGCGGTCAGTCGGGCGGAAACGGCAGTAAGACCACCGGCACGACCACAAAATCGACGGGCCGTAAGGCACCGGAAAAACCGGTTACGATCGATCTGACGGCGAAGGATATTACTCCCAAGGATGCGCAGGCTGAAAAGGCCGAAGCCGCAAAAGAAACGGCGGCCAAAGGCGAAGCCGAGGCCAAGACGGCGGCTAAAGAAAGTGCGCCATCGTCAACCAAGAGCGCGGCTGCGAGCGTGACGCCGGATGAAGCTAAAGTGGCTGAGAAACCAACGGAAGCCAAAACTGAAGATAAGGGCGCCAGCAAGCAAGACCCAAAGAAACAGGAGGCGTCGTCATCTGTAGCTTCGGAGAAGAAGGCATCCGATGCGAAAGATGGGGATCCGAAAACCACGAAAACTGGCACTGACATGGATGGAAAGAGCGCGAAAGACGGGGGCGGGGCCGCAAAGCCAGCCGTTGCAGCCGCTTCCGCTTCTGCGGCAAGCGCATCATCTGGAGCCGTTCCGAAGGTCGCGCCGAAGTCATCAGAGACCAAATCCTCTGAAAAGCCGGTTACTACAAAGGCAGCGAGCGAAAACAAATCGGACAAACCCAAAGCCGCGCCAATCGATAAAGAGCCGCCGCGCAAGAGTGGAGGTTTTGGCTCCGCACTGATGGGTGCAGTCTTCGGGGGTATTCTCAGCCTTGCCGGTTTCATTGGTCTCCAGACGTTCGGTTATCTGCCCCAGGCAGGCGAAGATTTCAGCGCGGATATCGGAGATATCGAGGTAAGGCTCGCCGATCTTGAAAGCGCAGTGAGTGGGCAGTCAGCGAGTGATCCGGCGGTAACTGATGCGCTTGCTTCTTTGGAAACGAGACTTGCCGAGGTGGCCGGGCTCGCTGAAACAGCGAATGCGACTGCTATCGAAACGGCTGAGGCGCTTGCTAATGTAGAGGCGTCCGAGCCGGGCACGGCGGCTGGAGACCAAAGTGGTGAAGCCACTATACCGCAGTCTGTAACGGACAGTCTTACGTCCATTGAAGAGCGTGTCGCTGCCCTTGAAGCACGTCCGGCGGTTCCGGCTTTACAGCCTGGTGAAACGGGTGACGCAGAGTCTGCCGGATTGGTTGCAGCTCTTGCAGCCCTTCAGGGTGAAATCCGTGCGCTTGATGCTGAAGTGGATAATTTGCAGATTGTACCGCAAGCGGAAGTCGATGCCATCGGCGAGCGCTTGAGCAGTCTGGAAACGGCGGTCGGAGATGTTTCGCAAACTGTTGCAGCAATCTCGATACCGTCCCTGGTGCCATTGCAGGAAGAGCTTGCCGCGATCTCGGGACAGATCGGCGACCTCTCAACGCAGATTGGTTCGCTTCAAACGGAAACTGCCGCGCTTTCAGAAGCTCGGGATAGTGCAGCAGCGGGCCTTGAGACTGTTACCGGTGATCTTGCCGTTCTTGTTGAAAGGGCAACTGGACTTGAAACCACCATCGGTGAACAGTCCGAACAGGTTGAACAGGCGGAAAGCGCTGCTGTGACCGCGCAGAGTGCGGCGCGGGCCGTGGCACTTGCCAATCTTGAAACCGTTGTCGCGACCGGCGGCTCGCTTGATACGGCGCTTGCCGCGCTTGGCGACGCAGGATTTGCTGCAGAAGCTCTCGCTCCGCTTCAGCCTTTTGCTGAGAGCGGGCTGCGAAACACGGAAGCTCTATCGGCTGAACTCGGGACATTGATCGGGCGGGCGGCGAGCTTGCAGGAAGCACAAGAGGCGCCAGCGGAAGAAGCGGGGCCGATCGAGAAACTTCTTCGAAATGCGACGTCCGTTATTGCAATCCGTCGGGTGGATGAGAGCGCTGTCTCTAGCAATGAACCGCTTGGCGCCCTCCGACCGGCTTTCGAGGCGGGGGATGTCGGCGCTTTTGAGACTGCACTACTAAGCCTGCAGGACAATCAAAAGGCCGTTTTCGAAACCTGGCTTTCGGAGTGGAAGGCGGCTGAGACCGCGAAATCGCTCGTCGGTGATCTGAAGACAGCTGCTTCGTCCGGCGGACAGAGCGAGGCGAGTGAAGGAGAAACCCAATGATCGGGCTTGTTGTCTTTTTAGTCGTTGTCTTTCTTCTTGCGGCAGGTTTTGCATGGCTTGCGGACCAACCGGACAGCCGTCTTGTCCTTGAACTCGGCGGATATGTGATTGAGCATGACAATCTGGCCGTCATCGCCGCCATTTTGTTTGGTTTGGTGCTTTTGACCATTTTCACCTGGATCATCATTTCGATGATCTGGAAAACGCCGGGTCGGGTCGGCTCGTTCGTCAAAACCCGACGGCGTGAAAAGGGTTGGCAGGCTTTGGCTGAAGGCGTGATCGCCGTTGGCGCGGGCGATACGGCCATGGCGAAAAAGTCGGCGAAAAACTCGTCGAAATATCTCCCGGAAGAACCGGTTACGCGGCTTCTCTCAGCTCAGGCAGCGCAGCTTGAGGGGAAGAATGAACAGGCGCGGGCAGAATTTGAGGCCATGCTCTCCAATCCGAAGACCGAAGTCGTCGGTCTTCGCGGTCTCTATATCGATGCTGAAAGTGCGGGTGAGAGCGAAGCTGCCCGTCATTTCGTTGAAAAAGCGGTAACAGCAAGACCGGGTCTGTCGTGGTCCGGTGCAGCTCTTCTTGAGATTCAGGCAGGAGAGGGCGATTTTGAGGCCGCTCTTGTGACACTTCAGAAGAACGCGGATGCCAAGCTTTATGACAAGAAGGTTGCTAAACGCCTGCGTGCCGTTCTCTTAACTGCCTATGCAGGTCAGCTTGAGGACAATGGCGATCTTCAAAAGGCAAAGGAAAAAGCATTCGAAGCACACCGGCTGGCTCCGGAACTGGTTCCTGCTGCTACAACTACGGCCCGGGTGGCGTCGCGGCTCGGGGACCTGCGCAAGGGTACCAAGGTAATTGAAACCACATGGAAAATTGAGCCACATCCCGAACTCATGGATGCTTACACGCATCTGAGGCCGGGCGACTCAGGCCGTGACCGCCTGAAACGCGTGGAAAGCCTCAATGCTCTTCGGGCCAATCATCCTGAGGGTATAATGGGTCTTGCCCAGGCGTTGATGGATCTTCAGGAATGGCAGTCTGCAAGGGACGTGTTGAGCGGGCTCGCTGGCCAGGGAGCGACCGAGCGCGTCTGTCTGATGATGTCAGAGATTGAAGAGGGTCAATACGGCGACCGGGGTCGGGTCCGCGAATGGTTGGCGAGGGCCGTGCGTGCACCTCGCGATCCGGCCTGGACTGCAGATGGATATGTTGCTGATCGCTGGGCCCCGGTTTCCCCAATATCGGGAGAGATCGACGCATTCGAATGGCGCGTGCCGGCAGCTCCATTGAGTGAACCGAAAGATATGGCGCTCGATGACGTTCCAAGCGACCGGCCGGAGCTTCCGGTCTTCGACGGAGGTAATGCAACGACGGGCGCTGCCCTCGTCGTAACGGATCCTGAAAATATCACTTATGTGCGTCCAGAGCCGGCGGCTCCGGATCCGGCAGAAACATCAGCAAAAACTCCGCCTGCCCCGCCGAAACCAGCGCCTGATAAAGAAGAGGTTGCGGCTGCCGTAAAATCGCAAGTGGAGGCCCTGAAGCCGAAACCGGCGCCGACAGAAACGATAGAGCCTGTGGCGGAAGAAGCTGCGAAACCTCCCGTTAAGGTGGAAGAGGCGTCTAGCAGCAATGGTGCGGCGGCCCCGACTGAAGCACCGCCAAGGGTTGAAAGCTCAAAGGAAGGCACGGAGAGCGTAACCCCATCGTCTGCGTTACCCAAAGATGCTGAAATGCCAGAGGCGGATCCGATAGACCGGCGACCAATCGACGACCCCGGAATGAAGAAAGAAGGGGAAGAACCTCAGAAGAGGTTCCGTCTCTTTTAAGCAGCAATCAGTGAACTGAGATCAGGTCAGGAAAGAAAAACCCGGCGTCTCGGCGCCGGGTCTTGGTGTCTTTATGATCACTTCGAGACGGATGCTGAAAAGCACAGTCTTGGAGATACTATGTCTTGACGACGACGCGGGCTCCCACATTCACCCGATTGTAAAGGTCGACAATGTCCTGGTTCCAAAGACGGATGCAGCCGCTTGAGAGAGACCGTCCAATGCTGCGTGGATTGTTCGTTCCATGCAGCCGGTAGAGCGTGTCGCGTCCACCCTGGTAGAGATAAAGTGCGCGAGCCCCCAATGGGTTGCGCAGGCTCGGCGGCATGCCTTTCGCCCATTTTCTCAATTCAGGTTCCCGGCGGATCATTGATGCTGGTGGCGTCCAGGTCGGCCACTGGCGTTTCAGGCCAATCCGAGCCCGACCAGCCCACGTAAAGCCTGCGCGTCCAACACCCACACCGTAGCGGATGGCCTTACCATCTGCTTCTACGAGATAAAGGTAATGATTGCGCGGCTCGACGACGATCGTGCCGGGGCGTTCTTTCGTTTTGTAATCGACTCTTCGGCGAAGGAAGCGTGAGTCGATTTCATCGATGTTGATCTCCGGGAGCGGGAAACGCTCTTCGGGTTTTGCAGCATAAGCAAGTGCATGATAGCGACGGCTGCCGATCGTTGCGGGACCGGAAGCAATTGTTGATGTCTGACAGCCCGCGAGGAGTGCCGCAGATGCCAAGCCCCCGGCTGTAAATGCGCGGCGCGAGATCTCAGCCTTCTTTGATTTTGCTTTCATTTTGTTTTCCGTATCAAATGACCGAACTCAGTGGACGACCCGTTATTGGCGCATTGATGGCGAAAGCATTCGACAGGAAACCGGTTCCCCAACCAATTTCCACGCACCTTCTTCGCTCATGTTGCCCAAGCCCCTTCGGAACAAC
>JBCDCU010000247.1:0-5630 GCA_039181265.1 Pseudomonadota bacterium
CCGAAACGGCTGAGGTCATTGTAGCCGACCCGGTAGGCGATCTCCGCGACGCTGAGTGCAGTTGTTTTGAGGAGGACACTCGCCAACTCAAGCCGGGCCTTGATCACATATTGTAGAGGAGAAAGGCCGGTTTCGCGTTTGAAGGCCTTGGCGAAATGTGTTGTGCTCAGAGCGGCCGTCTCGGCCATGTCGGCGAGTGTCAGGTCGGTTGCGAGATTGTCGTGAATAAAATCAAGCGCCCGTGCAAGACGCGGGTCGCTAAGATCCACCTGCCATTGTTTCGGCGGCGCGATTGTCTGTACCAATTGCGCGGCTATCGCACGGTGCATCGTTTCTTCATAAAGCGTTCCGCCTGACGAAAATGACGGCGCGTTGAGGCAAAGGCTCAGTATCACTGGGTCGAGACTCCCGACAACCGGTTCGAAACCGTTTGCGAAAGAACCGCCTGCCTCTTCAATTAGCTGCTCATCAACGGCCACCATCGTGACATCGAGTGGCGCATCATATTCGCAAAGGCCCTCCGATCCTTTGGACAGGACCCAGCCCTCGTTCGTGTCAAGCGGACGGTGTTCACTTCGCGACGAGCCGATCGACAGGCGGTGCGTCGGTTGCGGGTTACGGAAGATACCGATTGTGAGCGCAGGCAAGACATACCCGCCGCCGCCCGCAGGCAATGTTAACGAGGAGGCGTGCAACTTGGACATACCTTCGGATTTAGGTCGGTGTGCTGCACTTTACAAATTGGTGGTCTTATTGTTTGCGGGAGCGGCAGTGACGTTCTTAAATGACATTCATGGTAGATCAGTCCATTGAGATCAGGCGACTTGCAGAAGGGGATGTTCCAACGTTCAGGAAACTGAACCGGCTCTTTGCCGACTGCTTTGAAGACCATGAAACCTATGTGAACAATGCGCCGCCGGATACCCACCTTGCTGGGCTGCTCGAAAAAGAAACAATTATTCCGATTGTCGCGCTAACCGATGATAAGGTTGTTGGCGGGCTCGTTGCTTATGAGCTTGAGAAATTCGAGCAAGAGCGGCGGGAATTCTACATCTACGACCTTGCCGTCGATGAGCGTTTTCGACGACAGGGGATCGCCACCGGCATGATTGAAGAAATCCAGGCCATTGCGCGTGAGCGGCAGGCTTGGATTGTCTATGTGCAGGCTGACTATGTGGATGAGCCCGCCGTCGCACTCTACACAAAGCTCGGCCGCCGGGAGGACGTCCTGCACTTCGATATCGATCCTTAAAATGCCATCCGACTAGGCTGCGCGTATCGATGCAAGAAAGGTCGCAACTTCCTCTTTCAGTCGGTCTGACTGGTTTGCCAGGTCCCGCGCAGAGGCAGAGAAATCATTTGATGATGCGCCCGTGGCTTCGGCAGCTTGCTTCACGTTGGAAATGTTTTCCGTGACATCCCGCGTCCCACTCGCTGCCTCATCGACATTACGGGCGATCTCCTGTGTCGCTGAATCCTGCTCTTCAACGGCAGAAGCAATCGCGGTTGATATCGTGGACATTTGATCAATGGTCTTGCCGACACCCGTTATGGCTTTAGCTGCCTCATCGGTTGCAGATTGGATCGCAGTGATCTGACCGGATATGTCGGCGGTTGCTTTGGCTGTTTGCTCGGCCAGTTGTTTGACCTCGGATGCAACAACGGCGAATCCTTTGCCCGCTTCCCCGGCTCTCGCCGCCTCGATTGTGGCGTTGAGCGCAAGCAAATTCGTCTGCTCCGCGATGTCGTTGATGAGCTTGACAACATCGCCGATAACCTGAGCGGCTGTCGTCAGTGAAGTTACTTTCTCATTGGATGCCTTTGCCTGAGCAACGGCATCGACGGATAGCTGTGTGGATTCGGTGACCTGGCGTGCGATTTCGCGAACGGACGCCGCCATCTCTTCCGAAGCGCTCGCCACGGTCTGCACATTTGCCGAGGCCTGTTCCGATGCAGCGGCAACGGTCGTTGATTGCGATGTCGTTTGTTGTGCTGCCGATGACAAGCGGGTCGCCGCGCCTTCAAGTTCGCCCGCGGTCGCGGCTACTGAATCGACAACACTCCCGACGGAGGATTCGAATTGTGCCGCCAGTGCAGAAAGCGTTTCTTCTTTCTCGCGTCTTCCGGCGCGCAGATAGACATCGATTGCATAATCCATATCCAGCATTGCCGCTTTCATAACGGCCACCTGAAGGTCAATCGCCTGTTGGCGTTTTGTGTCGCTGAAATATCCTTTGGGGATTGATTGGCCGATTTCGCGGATGATGCCGGTAGCGAGAAAGTTATAGCCGCCAATGTACCATCTGGGCTCCAGACCAAGCTTGTTGTGTATTTCCCCAATCCGGTTCACTGAAGCCTCATAGTCTTCCCCAAACCGGGCCTCCGCTATGATTTCCCAGTGTTTAAGTTGTTTTTCCTTTGCGTGGGCCATCTGCGCGCGGTCAGCAAAGAATGCGGATGTTTCCTTGAACGTCTCGACATGATTGTAGAATCCATCAAGAACTCCGCTAATGATACGCAAAATCAATTGCTTGTTCTGTCTCAAGACAAGCTTTGTCTGGTCATCGATGGCGTTGAACCTTAACCGCTCTGCGATTGACGAATGTGTCATGGCAGACTCCCCCAAAAGTATAAGTCCGCGAAAATAGTGCGCTCAGGGTGGAAACAATTCCTTAATTTGATAAACGTAATACTACTTATCCTTCAGTCAAAACCAGCGTATTCGCAGTCTTGAATCCTAAAATCTGAGGAGGTCAGCCGCGACCATATCCATGGAAGCAGCTAAAATACGTATTATACCATTTGTTTAATTAACTTGATGGTATAATACCATGTCATGGACAAAGCCGAACAACTCGATGCGGTCTTCGCAGCGCTCGCCAATCCCACGAGACGCGCGATCCTTGAACGCCTTTCGCGTGGCGAAGCGACCGTCAACGCGCTGGCCGAACCTTTCGAGATGACCCTGCCGGCAATTTCAAAGCACATCCGCGTGCTTGAAAAAGCAGGCCTGGTTGAAAGGGGACGGGATGCCCAGTTCCGCCCCTGTACGCTCAAGACGGACCCTTTGGAAATGGTGGCGCACTGGACGGACCAGTACCGCCATATTTGGGAAGCCCGTTTCGATGAAATGGATCGTGTAATCAAAGCAATGAAGGATGGGAATGATGACTGATCAGTCAGACTGGGTGAAGATAAGACGCGAATTCGATGCGCCAATCGAAACGGTCTGGGAGCTTTGGACTAATCCCGATCTCTTCAAGAAATGGTATGGGCCAAACGGCATGAGCGTTCCAACGGCTGAAATGGATGTCGTTGTCGGAGGGACGCGCAAAATTTGCATGGAAATGAAGACGCCTGACCGCTCAATGGCGATGTGGTTTATCGGCGTCTACAAGGAGGTGAACCGGCCTTCGCGTCTGGTTTATACAGAAAGCATGTGCGATGCGGATGGCGTGATCATCCCGCCGCAAAGCATGGGCATGCCGGAAGGTCATCCGGATATCACGGAAGTGATCGTCGAACTCTCGGAGGCCGATGGCAAGACGGTGATGACCATGGTCCACGTCGGTGTCAAAGAAGGAACGGCAGGTGCTGGCGGCTGGAATCAGGCCTTCGATAAACTGGCGGAAGCAGCGAAAGCCCTGGCTTAAGCTTCACAGGGTAAGAGGGGCGATCCGCAGCTGGTGCACCCCTTACCGGATCTGAGTGAGGATCACCGGGTCCTTGATCTTATGATCATCAACAAGAAGCATCATTTTGCTGAGAATGATCGACAGCGTTGAATCGCCATCGAAGGGAAGGGCGATGGTTTTTCCCTTTCCTGAATGGTTCGGGATGATGCAGATATGCTGCTGGCGTCCGGCAATCGAGACGGCACCTGACCCAATGTGGATGCGATAGGTATGCCTGGTTCCTTGAACGTCGATGTGATTGCCTGATAAAGAGACGCGATCTGCAATTGCGAGTTTCGGTAGGAGCGCTTCGAGCATTTCCCGGCGCGTTACGGCACTCGGTGGTAGCGGTGCGTCCTGGCGTTCGCCCCAGTACCGGAAAAGCGTCTCATCGTAGTGGCTTGGATGCTTTGCGTCGCTCCCGCGGTCGACCCATTCCGGATCGAGGCTGAGCGAAGCGACCGAAGTAAAGAGGTCGCAATGGCGCATCACTTCGGAAAAGAGCAGAGGTGGGATCTCCGTGAAGGATACGGCATCGCCGCGTTTGGGCCGTGCGCGCGGGTCGTAGCGGTGAAACGCGACACGATCCGTCTTGATGTATAAATAGCTGCCTCCGGGTGTGAACTGTTCGACTTCCCTGAAAGCAGACGTCCAGTATTCAGCATGAACGCCGAATTCCGGAAGCGGCAGGTAGGTCGGTTCATCGTCAGGGCTGTCGAAACCGGTGCGGTGCTGACAGTGCCAGCCATTGGCTACAGCTAGCGCAATCATCTGGTGCTGCTTCAAAATGTGACCGGCAAAGCGGTTGGAATAGGTGGCGGTCGCCCGTTCCGCGTCCGTCAGGCGATAGACTTCACGCCAGACCTGCCGGAACGGCTGGATAGTCTCCCATGACATCAGAAGGTCACGCCAGGCTGTCACTTCCTCACGATCGGCATTGAGGGGATGCCAGAGACGAATGATTGCATCATCAGGGATCGCAACGGGTTTTCCTTGACAATCCACATTGCCGTCGCGGATCGGCAGAAAAGATAGCGTCGCGGCATCGAAGGCCCCCGTCCAAACCAACCGGCGGGCAAGGAGCGACAAGGTGCCGTGATCGGCATAGCGTTCGCGCCATTGTGCGTAAGTCCACGAGACATCGCCGATATAGAAGCGCTCGATTTTGTCTTTCCAGGTGGAGAGGTCGGCCCTGATATCCCGGATCATGGTTTTGACGCGCTCAACGCCCTCCGGGTCTGAGCGCTTCAAGCCTGCGGGAACCGATTTTACGGCTTTCCCGTCTTCCTTTTCCCAGGAAACGCTCAGGACACCATTGAGGGCCGAAACGATTGCGGCGCCGCCGTTCAACGCGACGCGCTTCTTTGCCTCATGCGAAGCCATAATCTTTGACCGCTTGCTCTTCCATGCTTTGCTTGGACTGACCCTGAGCGCCTGAGGCTTCTTCGATCCGCTTGTCGAGCGTTTTCTTGATCTTCGGATATTTGACTTCGCGTTGCAGGCGCAGGAGGTAGGAAACGCCTTGGCCGCCTTCCATGAGCGACAACGATACGGCGGCAGCATTGGCAAGTTTAGCATTTTTTGGTCCGACGCCTGGAACCTTGCGGTAATTCTCGCTGGCAAGCGCATAGAGCGGTTCGGCAGCCTTTTCGCCTGCGAGGTGTGCAGCCCAGACCATCGCGTGAAATTCCCGGGTTGCGATCATAGCAGCGTCATAGGCGCCGGCAGGAGCTGTCGGGTTGAAGAGCACGTCCTGCGGATTCTGCGGCTTCGATCCTTGCAGTCTTCCAAGGATTTCATCGAGATCGCTTTCGTTGAAAGCGGCACGTGCATTCTTGAGCCAGGTCTTTGTCGGGGCTGTAGCGTTTTCTCCGGGCAGAAGATCGTTAAGTTTTTCGGAGACGCCGGTTTCGAAGATCGCTGCCAGCGTATTCTTGCAATCGAACAGAAATCCGG
>JBCDCU010000248.1:0-5615 GCA_039181265.1 Pseudomonadota bacterium
CAGGCATGATCGACGAGTACGCATGACACAACTCAATTCCTGATGAAAACTGAGTCGATTAAAAATCAGTAACCTAAATAAATATTTAAAGCCGGGCGGCAATTCCCGGAATTATCGGTAAGAAATGACCAGTTATGACTGGGGTGGTTTCGAAGCGCCCATTCGTTTCCCGAAACTGCACCAATTGCGCTATATTGTTGTGATGGCGGGGCATGACAACGATACCGCCTGGCTTGAGTTGATTGGCGATGTCGAGGTTCAGGTTCGGCATAATGACATTGACAATAATTCGGTCAAACCGGGCTTCTTCGGGCCATCCCTGCTCGCCATCGGCAAGCTGTATGTCGATGTTCTTAATCCGTAATGTTTCAAAACGGACCTTCGCTTCAATGACCAAGGTGCGGAACCGTTCGATACTGAAGATCCTGGACGCGAGTTGTGAAAGGAGCGCGGTCTGATAGCCAGACCCTGTCCCGATTTCGAGAACATGCATATCTGGCCGTAAATCGAGAGCCTTGAGGGCGTGCGCGATTATCAAGGGAGCGGTCTGGACCTGTCCGCAGGATATCGGCGCCATCCTTTCCGGCCCCGGCGGTACTGGTATTGAGCCCGTATTCAGGAAAAGACGTCTTGGGATCGTTTCGAACGCTTTCAGGATGGCGGGATCCATGATGCCTTCTTCGCGAAGGCGCAGCAGAAGGCCCATCGTCGCTTCAGGTGTCAGACCTGGGATCTCAAGCCTGTCCACTCCTTCCTGCAGCGTGTCTTTGTCGTTCGAGTTTCCTGCTGCCAAACCGAAGGTATTCCCTGCTATTCGGCCGGTTGATGAGCCCCTGCCGCTCGCCATCTTTTCATAAGCGATAACGGGAAAGTTGCGATCACAACTCCGCCCAAAATCGTAAGGATGCCAACCAGATGATAGGTCTCAAAAGTTTCGCCCAAGACCAGAACAGCCAGCCCAACACCGTAGCCCGGCAAAAGATACATGAAAATCCCGGCAATGGCAGGCCCTGCGAAACGGACAGCCTGTTGATGCGCCAGAAAGGCGACGAGCGACGATGAAAGGACAATGCCCGCACTCCCGGCCCAGACGGAGAGATCAGTTGGTGCGGGGCGAATAAAGGCGATCTCAACAAGAGCATATGGCAAGAGCAAGGCTGCCGCGGCGAGGCTTGCCACGCACAAGAACAAGAGGTTGGGTATGGCCGCGATGCCGTGAGATTTCAGGAGCGTTGAATACGTTGCCCAGGCGATCGCCGCCAAAACCATGAGAAGGTCGCCCTGGCTGAAGGCAAGATTAAACAGGTTTTGAAGATCACCTTTTACAAGAATCGAGATAACGCCGGCACTTGCCAGGAAGATACCGATTGCCTCACGCAGCGCGATTTGTCGTCCGCGTGCTGCCGCCTCGATGACGATGATAATCACAGGTGATGAAAGATAGATCAGGGTCGCATTCGTTGCGCTCGTCGTAAGGAGCGCCTGATAGACAAGGGCGCCGCAGACCCACATGGCCAAAAACCCCATAATCGCAATCAGAGTCCCCTGCTCTGCGATCGCTGTTCTGTAGCGATGGAGGAGCGGTAGAACGAAGGGCAACAGGATGAGGCCCACCAGCGCCCATCTGATGAAGGCGAGCGTCCAAGGTTCGACATGCGGGATGACGATCTTGCCAAACAGAAGATTGGACGAAAAGAACAACGGCGCGAAGACAAGAGCGAGCACCGAGACGATCTTGGTGAGCAAATGTCTATTCCTGCACGAGGACGCCTTTAAGCCGTTCTATACCCGCATCGAAGGTCAGATCCGGGCGCAACGGCGTGACGGTAATCTTGCCGGTCTGGATTGCTCCGACATCGGTGTCGTCGTTTGCATCGGCTTCGCGGCCGGAAAAGCGCAGCCAGTAATAGGGTTTGTTTCGTCCATCCCGCCGGTGTTCGGCATAGAGGCTGTGCTCAAGCGAGCCTTGCCGCACTACAGCAACGCCCTTTACGTCGTCGGGTGGAAGGTCGGGGAAGTTGACGTTTACGAACATCTGGCGGTCGAAATCCATGTCCAGGAGAGACCGGATTAGTCCAGGAGCATGTTCAGTGACAGTGTCCCAGTGAATTACCATCTCATCGCCCCAGTTGACGCGAAGCGACAGGGCAATCGATTTGATGCCGAGAAGCGCCCCCTCCATTGCTCCGGCAACTGTGCCGGAATAGGTGACATCATCGCCGATATTCTGGCCGAGATTAACGCCTGAAAGAACAAGGTCCGGTGGCTCGGGCATCAATTCGCGCACGCCCATGATCACGCAATCGGTCGGCGTTCCACGCAAAATGTAATCACGCTCTCCAAGCTTGGTGAGGCGCAGCGGATGGCTGAGCGTCAGGGAATGCGCAAGGCCGCTTTGATCGGTTTCGGGACCAACGGCCCAGACTTCGTCTCCAAGCGCCTCGGCGACCTTTCTGATCACTTCGAAACCTGGTGCGTAATATCCGTCGTCGTTGACTATGAGGATACGCAAGAAGGACCGCCTTTCTGAACCCGGGTCTAAGACAGTGTATCGACACCGCCCATATAGGGTTTAAGAGCATTCGGGACACGGATGGTGCCATCCGCATTCTGGTAGTTTTCCACAACTGCAATCAGCGTGCGCCCGACTGCAAGGCCGGACCCGTTCAATGTGTGGCAATACTTTACTTTCCGATCCTCGGATGACCGGTAGCGCGCCGCCATCCTGCGCGCCTGGAAGTCGCCGCATACTGAACAGGATGAAATCTCGCGATAGGTGTTCTGGCCCGGAAGCCAGACTTCGATGTCGTAGGTCTTGCGGGCGCCAAAGCCCATATCGCCTGTACACAGCGTCATGACACGGTAATGGATGTGAAGGCGCTTCAGGATTTCTTCGGCGCAGGAGAGCATACGCTCAAGCTCATCTATCGATTGTTCGGCATTGGTGATGCTCACGAGTTCCACTTTCGGGAACTGGTGAACGCGCAGCATCCCCCGCGTATCGCGCCCTGCAGATCCCGCTTCGGACCGAAAGCACGGCGTGAAGGCCGTCATCCGCATTGGCAGATCAGCTTCTTCAAGTATCTCCTCACGAACGAGATTGGTTAGCGGGACTTCGGCCGTTGGAACAAGCCATCTGTCGTCGGTTGTGCGAAAGGAGTCTTCGGCAAACTTCGGTAATTGCCCGGTGCCGTACATGACTTCATCGCGCACGAGCAGCGGCGGCGAGACTTCAGTGTAGCCGTTTTCGTTCGTTTGAATGTCCAGCATAAACTGGATGAGTGCACGTTCGAGACGCGCAATTGCGCCTTTCAGGACGACGAAACGGCTGCCTGCCAGTTTCGCGGCGCGTTCGAAATCCATGCCGCCGAGCGCTTCGCCAATGTCAAAGTGCTCTTTCGGCTCAAAGGAAAACTCAGGCTTCTCGCCGTGCGTCCGGTAAACGACATTATCGGCTTCCTCGGTGCCGACTGGCACATCGTCAAGCGGCACGTTCGGAATTGTCGCGAGAAGCGCATCGATCCGTTCATTGATTTCGCGTTCAACCTCTTCTCCGCTCTGGATGAAGGTTTTCAGTTCCGCGACCTCTTTAATGGCTGCCTGAGCTTTTTCCTCATCACCGGATGCTTTTGCAGCGCCAATCGCCTTTGACGCAGCGTTGCGCTTTTCCTGCGCTTCCTGGAGTTTGGCAAGATGGGACCGCCGTTCATCGTCGAGCGCGAGGATTTCGGCTGAGTGCGGTGCAGCGCCGCGGCTCTCAAGAGCGTGATCAAGCGCCTGCGGGTTCTCTCGGATCCACTTGATATCGAGCATGGTCGTGTCCTGCTAAGTGTGACATGAGCAGGCGATATGCAGGGTTGCGGGCTTATATGGAGGCGTCGTTACGCCTCTTCAGGATCGATCATATTGGCCTCGCGCCTGCGCTCCACCATGCGCACGCAAAAGATGGAGACTTCGTAGAGAACGAGGGTCGGCAATGCAAGGCCGATTTGGCTGATCGGATCGGGCGGTGTGAGGATAGCGGCCATCGCAAAGGCGATGACGATTGCGTATTTGCGTTTGTTGCGCAGGGTCTCTTCAGAAATCAGGTTCACACGCGCAAGAAGCGTGAGCACCACCGGCAACTGAAAAACGAACCCGAAGGCGAAAATCAGGGTCATGATCAGACCGAGATATTCCGAAACTTTCGGCAGGTTTTCGATGACAACTTCGCCCGGCTCGCGCTGCTCAAGGCCGAGGAAAAAGGTTAGTGCAAGAGGCATAATCAGGAAGTAAACAAGGCAGGCGCCGAGCAAGAACAGGATCGGTGTGGCAATCAGATAGGGATAGAATGCGGCGCGTTCATGCCGGTAGAGGCCTGGCGCCATAAAGAGGTAGAGCTGACTTGCCAGGACAGGAAAGGCCAGGAACAGGGCGCCGAAGAGCCCTATCTTCATTTGTGTGAAGAAATATTCCTGAGGCGCAGTAAAGATGAAACGCGCCTCTCTTTCTTCTCCCGCCGCCTGTTCGTAGGGAACGATCAGTATTTTGAAGATCTCGTCAGCTACAAAAAAGCAGCCGATAAACGCGATAAGGATCGCGATGACGGAACGGATGAGGCGGCTGCGCAGCTCAATGAGATGCGATATAAGCGGAGCTTTTGAATCGTCGAGATTTTCTTCCGTCGCCATAACCGCTGATTGTTCCTAAGACCGTTTCCCCGCGCTAGCCGCTCGGGATGTGCTGGTTTTACTTGTTTTGGCCGCCGCTGATTTTTTCGTACCGCCTCGCGTTGATGCTTTCGCTGGTGTTCGCTCCGCAGGTTTCGCCGCACCATTTGTTTTCTTCGCAGACGATGCCTTCTTGGTCGTTCCGGACCTGCTTGAGGCCCGCTTCGTCGTGCTGGACGTTTCGCCAGCCTCCGCAGCCTTTTTTGCCGTGCCCTTCTTAGCGGTGGACTTAACTGCACTGCTCGTCGAAGTGGCCGCAGCCGTTGAAGACGTGCTCTCAATCGGCTCCGCAGTTGCAGTTGCATTAGCTGAAGATGCTTTCGGCGGTGGCTTGATATCGTCCTCATCAGGCCCGTCAAACGATCCGGTTCCCGACATATAGTCATCGACTTCGGATTTGACTTTGTTGACCGGGTTGAGGTTCTTGATATCCCGCAGGGTATCCGTAACGCCGTCGAGTTCAGCTTCTTTCAGGGCCGAATCGACCTGGCCCTGGAACTCCCGCGCCATTGACCGTATCTGGCTCACGTATTTGCCAATGGTCCGCAGCATACCAGGAAGGTCCTTGGGACCAACCACGATGATTGCCACGACGACAATCACCAGCATTTCGGTCATGCCGAGATCAAACATAAGCGTCCAGGAGGTATTTCAGATTGGCTAAGCCGTGCGTTAGAGCAACTTAACCGACCTTTGTTTTGTCTTTAGCGTCTTCAGAGACTGTTTCAGTCGGGCTATGTTCGATGGACGGGCCATCGTCATCTTTCATGCCCTTTTTGAAGCTCTTGATGCCTTGGGCGACGTCACCCATCATTGCCGAGATCTTGCCTCTTCCAAACAGAAGAACAACCAAGAGAACGACTAAAATTATCTGCCATGCGCTAATTGCCATGTCTTCTCTCCCGA
>JBCDCU010000249.1:0-5582 GCA_039181265.1 Pseudomonadota bacterium
ATCTCAGATAGGCGCCCTTTGCAGCCGATAAACCGGCAGACCGTCTAACAGATTGTTCAGCGTTTGCCTGACTTTTTGACCTTTGGATTGTCGGGTCGGAATTTGGAACCGACCGTCGACATTTTAACGCGTTTGTAAGTTCTTTCACGGAAAGTTGGGCCATAGCTACAGCCCATAGGAGGATTGAAGGTGCTCAAATCCGTTCTGAAGACCGCCGTAATACCCGTCGCCCTTATTGTACCATTTTCCGCTGCGAATGCCGAAGAACCGCATGTGCAGCCGATGAAAGAATTTCTTTCCGAACAAGTTATGCCGTGGCTCTCAGACCCGGCAGTGGTCAACGCGATCAAAGCTCAAAACGAGAAGCATGCCGGACTTAGCGAAGCAGAGATCGATAAGCTCGACAAACAATGGCGCGCTGAAGTCGATCAGTCCGCTCTGCCATTGATCGAAAGTGTCCTTGGAAATTCGCTGTCTTCCTTCCTCTCTGAAAAGAAAGACACTGCCCAAGGTGCGATCACCGAAATGTTTGTCATGGACAATAAAGGCCTCAATGTCGGTCAGTCCGACGTTACATCCGATTACTGGCAGGGTGATGAAGGTAAGTGGAAGAAAACCTACCTTGTCGGTCCGGACGCAGTCTTTGTTGACGAAATCGAAGAAGATGAATCGACCCAGACACTTCAGTCTCAGGCAAGCGTCGCGATCAAGGATCCGGCGACTGGTGAAGTGATCGGCGCGATCACTGTCGCTGTCGACGTCGACACGCTTTAATCTATTCCCCCCCTCAAGGCGCGCGTTTGCGCGCCTTGAACTTCTTATTTCCAAGCCATATTGCCCCGAGGAGCCGTCACGGTGACTGATATTGCTAGCGCGAAGTCCGGAAAAAAAGGCCTTTCCATTGCAGTTAAACTTTCCATCGGCGTTGTTGCCATTTCTGTGGCGGCCATTCTTGCGACCACGTTCTTTGCCGGTCGCGCAATCGACCAGATGATGCGTGATGCTTTCGTTGAAACGCGCATGACCATCACGCAATTACAATCCGATGCCGCGTCGGGCGCTCTGCGCTGGAAAAAAGCGGAACAGGTCGAAAAAGATCTCAAAGGCCTAACCGGTCAGGATGATGGCGTCGTCAGTGGAGTCGTTGCCACGGATGCAGAAGGAAATCCCGTTTTCGAAACGGCGGGTGCCGCGGACGTGGCCGCAACTTTGAAAGCTCTGGTCAATCAAGCCCGTCCTCTTGACGTCGGCGAAACGTCCATGCGGGTCAGTGAAAACGGCGACATCGCAATCATCTCTCCTTCGTTCAACGAGAAGAGAGGCAAGGTTGAAGGCTATGTGGCCGTGTCATGGTCCACAGCGGACCTTCGTGGGAAAATTGTTGAAAAACAAATCTTGATTGCCAGCCTCGTGGCCGCTTCTTTCTTTGTCGTTATCGTCGCGATTGTTCTCTTCATCAACAAACTGGTCAATCAGCCTCTTAATAACGTGGTGGAGCGCATACGCGCTTTGTCCGGAGGCGATACGGATACCGAGATACCGCATCTTGATCGCCGCGATGTGATCGGTGTGCTAGCCGGATCAGTCGGCGAACTCAGACTGAGCGAATTGAAACGCGTCGAACTCGAAGAGAAACAGGGTGTAGACAATGCCGAGCGCGAAGAAAGGCAAGCGCGCCTTGAACAGGCCGTCTCATCGTTCCGTGAATCAATTGACGGTCTGATGCATTCCGTGGATCAGAAAATTCTGCAAATGCGGGACACCGCTGACGTCCTTGCGCATGCGGCTGACGATGCCACCGGCAAAACGGAGACAGTCGCTGCATCCTCGAGCGAAGCGTCAACAAATGTCCAGGCGGTTTCAAGTGCTGCGGAGGAATTGTCGATGTCAATTCGCGAAATCGGGCAACAGGTCGAAAACTCGACGCGTATTATTGGCGATGCTGACCGCGAAGCACGGGCCTCTTCTGAGAAGATGGCAAACCTTGCCGCCACATCCGAAAAAATCGGTGATGTGGTCGAACTGATCCTGAGCATTGCTGAAAAGACCAATCTTCTCGCCCTTAACGCAACCATCGAATCGGCACGGGCCGGTGAGGCCGGGAAAGGTTTTGCGGTTGTTGCGAACGAGGTGAAGGATCTTGCGACACAAACAGCAAAGGCCACGGATGAGATTTCCGAACAGGTCAATCAGATCCAGGCGGCAACGCGTGAGGCGAGGGAAGGGATCGACGCTGTTGTCGATATCATGACCAAAGTGACCGAAACATCCGGCATGATTGCAAGCGCGGTGCAACAACAGTCAGGCGCTACGGACGATATCAGCTCAAATATTGCCCGCGTTGCGGAAAACGCGCGCGTGGTCGTGGAGACGCTCGGCGAGGTCGGTGATGCGGTCGGCCGGGCACACAGTGTATCCGGTGATGTAACGGCTGCTTCAGATACGTTTACCGAGACCATTCGCAAGGTTGGCGAAGAGGTCGATCGCCTGAGCGCGGATGTCGCCGCAGCTTAAACCTGGGCAGCAAGATTTGAAGAAAGAGCGGCCTCTGGCCGCTTTTTTTGGTTTTGCCAATTGAGATTGCCGCTTTACGAGACTGCGAAGACGTGGTAGCGGCACAAATCTGCGAAAGAGTACGTTTCAGATGATGGATAGACGCCGACGACATTAGTGCTTTTCTCCCGGGCCGTGTTCGGTTGCCCGGGTCGATGGCGCTTTCGCTTTTTCACAAAACCGGTCAATCGAAGACCCCCTCCGCGAAAGCCGCCGCTTGTCTCTCCAAGACTGAAAGCGTTGGTTTCTGATGACCCCTGCCCATCATCCGCTGTTTGAAATCTGCCAGGAACAGCTCCATGACCACCCTGCAATCAATTCCTTACATGAAGCGGTTTTCGGGCCCGGCAGGTTCGCACGTACCGCCTTTCGCGTTCGCGAGGCTTGTGATGCAGATCCAAGGTTCTGTCTGACCGCCTGGCACGCCGGGGGATTGATCGGATCCGTCCGCCTGACGCCGATCAGGATTGGTGACCGTTCGGCGTATTTACTGGGTCCACTCTGCGTCCGGCCGGAATGGCAAGGTCTCGGTGTTGGAAAAGGCTTGGTCCGGCAGGTCTGCGAGGATGTCGGGCGCCTCGACCCACGCCCCGTGGTTTTGGTTGGCGACAAGCCCTATTACGGCCCGCTTGGCTTTGAAACAATTGCGAAAGGCGTGATTATGCCGGGGCCAGTCGACCCCGGGCGTCTGTTGATTGCGTGGCCAGGGGACCTAACACAAACCGATTGCCAGGGCGTCGTCAGGGCCGCGCCTGAGGATCTCCAGTCTCTGTATCCTCGGAAGCTGTGAGCCTGGATATGTCGACCAGTGTTTCTTAGCGGCCCTCGCGGTACCACATGGCCGAAAACGCAGCGAGCAGGAAGGCTAGTCCTAACAAACCGGCGAACAGCGGGACCTGATTGACGCTGGTTAGCACTGAAGCGTCTGTCATCTTCAGACCGATCCAGCCGCTGCCCCCGAATGTGCGGTTGCGGTTTCCTGTTCCTTTGAGAGGAACAACGCCCGGTGTGCCGTCCTGAAGCCTGAGTGTGCGTCCACCTGAGGCCTGGGCAATGCCCGCCAGAGGTTCCGTGGTTGATATCACTTCCTGGAATTCTTTGGGATTGGCCGGACCTATGTGGACAAGTGTCTTGAGGTCGCCGTGGGTTATTTCATAGAGGCCCGGGGGTGCATCCTCGAAGCGCCCGCGCAACAATCCCTGATCGACTTCCGTCAATGGAAGATCTTCGGTCTCACCGGACGGTGTCGCAACGATTGCATCGCTCGGTAGATCGCCAAAACTTGCAGTCGTGTCCTGCTCCGGCGCGGTGTCGGTCATGGTCTGACGCTCGATGATCAGGTCGTCGCCTTCCGCATAGCTGGTGAGCGCTTCTTCTTCGAGGTCCGGCTCTTTCATCAGCCAGTGGGACAGACGTCTCAGCAATTGTACGTGTGGCCCTCCGCCTTCGTAACCGCGTGCCCAGAGCCAGGCGTGGTCAGAGAGCATCAATGCGACCCGGCCTTCTGACTGACGGTCCAGGATCAGAAGTGGACGGTCATCTGGTCCGGACATCACCACGTCACCGCGTGACTCCCTGACATCGACAAGTCTGAACCAGCGGCTCCAGTCGGGTGGATCCGCCTTGGCGCCGTCCAGAGCCCGCGTGACCGGATGACGGAAACCGGCGTCTGTGACCTCCGCACGATAGGGTTCCTCGATGACAGTCCCGGTTGGTGTGGCTGGTAGGACAGGCGCGAGAGGCGTTTGATAGATAGACAAGACGTCGGAATATTCAGGGCCTGCCGCGACGAGGACAGCGCCGCCTTCTTCGACATAGCGCGCGATATTATCGAAATAGAGCACGGGAAGGACACCGCGTCGCTTGTAGCGATCGAAGATAATGAGATCGAATTCATTGATCTTCAGGGAAAACAGTTCGCGGGTTGGAAAAGCAATAAGCGATAGCTGATTGATCGGCGTGCCGTCTTGCTTCTCCGGCGGACGCAAAATCGTGAAGTGGACCAGGTCAACCGAAGCATCGGATTTCAGAAGGTTACGCCATGTCCGTTCACCAAGATGCGGTTCGCCTGATACGAGTAGAACGCGAAGGTTCTCGCGAATCCCCTCAATGGTCTGGATCGCCGTGTTGTTGAGAAGCGTGATCTCGCCGGGCGCTTCATCCACAGTAATTTCAAGCACATTCCGGCCGCCACGGTCGATTGTCACGGCAAGCTCGATTTCACGCCCGATCGGTACGTTTTGCGTGGTCTTTGTTTCACCGTTAAGCCGGATCGTCACATTCGCGGTTCCACCGCGCGAGAGGTCACTGCTTTCGACCTGAAACTTGAATTCTTTTTCTTCCCCGACAATGCCGAAGCGGGGTGCTTCTGTAAGTACGAGCCTGCGGTCAAATTCGTTGCGCTCGCCCGTTATGAGACTATGGACGGGGGCATTGAAACCGAGTTCCTCCAGCGTCTCGGGCACATCGTGCACCTGACCGTCGGTTAGGAGAACGGCCCCGGCGATCCTGTCGGGCGGCACGTCGGCGAGTTCACGTTGCAAGGTTGAAAAGAGTGCGGTTCCTTCGCGGTTCTCGTCCCGACCGTCGGTCTCGACTACGCGGACCTCCAGATCCTGAATGCCCGCGAGTCTCTCACGCAGATCCGCGAGGGCCGCGTCGGTTTCTGCGCGCCGGTCCCGGAATGATTGGCTATCCGACCGATCAACGACGACTGTCGCGACACTGGTGAGCGGGTCACGCTCTTCTTCCGTCAGAACCGGATTGAGCAAAGCCAGAATTCCGAGCGCCATGGCGAGGGAGCGCAGGGTGCTGCCGCGGGTTCGGGTGAACAGCAGAAGGATGCAGAGTAGAAACGCTGCCGCTGCCAGAACCGAGAGATAGGGCCAGGCGAGTAAAGGTGAGAATTCCAGACGCCAAATCATCTATTGCCCAAGCCTTTCGAGGAGAGCTGGAATATGGACCTGATCGGCCTTGTAGTTACCTGTGAGCGTGTACATGACGATATTGACGCCAGTACGGTAGGCGTA
>JBCDCU010000250.1:0-5557 GCA_039181265.1 Pseudomonadota bacterium
CATCAAAGGGCGCAAGCGTTTCAAAACCCCGATGGAGCGGTCGAAAACCATCAGGACCAGAAGCGTCGCTCCGGTGACCAGAAGAATAACCGGGCCTTTTACGAGAATGCCGCAGGCAATCGCCCCCCAGAAAAGCGCCCAGGGTATGAGCTGAAGCGGCTTTTCCCGGTTAAGATAGGCTTTGGCGAGGAAACCCTGAGCCAGAAGAATAAAGGCAAGAAGGACCGCATCGGTCTTGGCGATCTTGGCTTCAAAACCGGGAAGGATCGAGATCGCCATCAGCATGCCCGCAAGCCCGGCGGCAAAGGGGCTCACGAATTGCGTTGCTATCCAGAACGTCAGAAGGACTGCGCCGACAGCGCCAATCAGCGACGGAATTCGGTAAGCCCAGATCGGCGGTTCGGTTCCGCCTGTAACCGTCTCCAGCGTCTTCACCGCGCCGATTTGCAGCCAGTAGATGCCTATCGGTTTCTTATAGCGTTTGCCGTCCTGAAACGGGATGTCGATATATTCCTGCTCGGCCATCATCTGGCGGCTTGCGTGGGAAAACCGTGTCTCATCCCGGTCGACACCCGGAACCTCGAAAAAGCCGGGAAGCATGCAGAAGAGCGAGACGACAATCAGCGCAATGCACCAGAAGGAAGGCGACCAGAGGTCGGCACGAAGAAAGGGTGCAGGTGTTGCGGTCACGTTATTCTCCGAAGAGACGGTTTTGAGCGCGTGAGGACTGCCATGTTCAGCCGAAAAAGCCAAGCGAAAGACGCCTGATTCGAAATCCTTACGCTATTTCTGAAATGGCTGACCAATGGCGGCCGGCGGTATCGCTCGTCCAACAAAACCGGCGAGAAGCAGCACTGTGATCAAATAAGGAAGCGCGAGCAGAAGCTGTCCCGGCAGTTCGCCAATGAGCGGGAGGTCGACGCCTTGAAGGCGCGAGGCCGCAGCTTCCAGAAAGCCGAACATCAAACAGGCGAAGAGCGCCGGATAAGGCCGCCATTTTCCAAAAATCACGGCCGCAAGCGCGATATAGCCTTTACCTGCTGACATTTCCGGGACGAAGCCTGCGCCCTGCCCGATTGATAGATAAGCACCGGCAAGGGCGCAGAAGAACCCGGCGAGAACGACCGCGCCATAACGTGTGAGTGTTACGGAAATTCCCGCCGCATCGACGGCCTCCGGTTTTTCACCGACGGCCCTTACCCGCAAACCGAATGCTGTCCGGTATAAGAGCATGGCTGCAAGCGGGACGGCGATGAGGGCCAGATAAACGAGAATATTGTGCCCGCTGATGAGCTCGCGATAAATCGGACCGAGAACCGGCACCGCTGACGCGCCTTCTGAAAACCACCAGACAATCGGGCGAAACCGATCTTCAGAGACGAGCGCCGGGGTCTGACCGCCCTGTTTATAAAGCGCAATCGCAATCGTGACCGAAAGGCCCGAGGCTAGAATGTTGACCGCAAGGCCGCTCACAACCTGATTGCCGCGATGGGTGATGCAGGCAAAGCCATGGATGAGTGCTAGAAACACAGAAGCGAGGATCGCCGCGCCGAGACCGAGCCAGGGCGAGCCGGTCGCAAAGGAGGCCGTCGCCGCAGCAAACGCCGCCATCAGCATTTTGCCTTCGAGCGATATATCGATGATCCCGGCGCGCTCAGAAAAAATGCCCGCGAGCGCGCAGAAAATGAGCGGCGTTGCGAGGCGCAGCGTGCCGTCGAGGGTCAAGAGAAACTGAAATAGAAACTCAGCCATTCTCGCGCGCGCCCTTTGCGCCGAAGAAGCCAAGCATGCGGGAAACGGCTGGCGCGAACATGAAGGCAAGCGCGCCGGAGAAGAGAATGATCATCCCCTGGATCACCACGACCATTTCGCGAGTGATCGTCTGGAATTCGAAATCGAGCTCCGCGCCGCCCTGATAAAGCGCACCGAATAAAAGGCTTGCGAGGATGATCCCGACCGGATGACTGCGTCCCATCAAGGCAACCGCAATGCCGGTAAAGCCGTAGCCCGCCGTGAAATTCAAGACGAGGCGATATTGCACGCCCAAAACCTCGTTGATCGCCATAAGACCCGCGAGTGCGCCTGAAATCGACATGGCGATGATGATGACTCTCGCAACATTAATTCCGGCGTAATGGGCAGCATCCGGGTTCTGGCCGACGGTCCTGATTTCATAGCCAAGCCGTGTCTTCCAAATCAGAACCCAGACGAAAAAGGCTGCCAGAAGCGCGAAGAAAAACGAGATGTTGAGAGGCGAGCCGGAAACGAGATCGCCCAGGAACGGGAGAACCGTACTCATCTTGGCGAGTTGGGCGCTGGCCTCAAACGTCGAGGTCTGAGGCGACATCTGGTTCGGCGCAATCATCGGACCTGCGAGCAACCAGACCATCAACGAGGCGGCGATGAAGTTGAACATGATCGTGGTGATCACCACGTGGCTGCCGCGCTTTGCCTGAAGATAGCCTGGAATGAAGCCCCAGAAGGCTCCGAAGAGTGCAGCCCCAAGGATTGCGAGCGGGATCACGATGAGACCGGGGAAGTTCGGTGCGAGCGTCAGCGCGACGAGAGCTGCGCCCAGTCCGCCAATCGCCGCCTGCCCCTCGCCGCCGATATTGAACATCATCGCCTGAAACGCGACCGCAACCGCAAGACCGGCGAAGATGAAATTCGTTGTGTAATAAAGCGTGTAGCCAAGAGCGCCCGGATAAAGGAAAGCGCCTTCCACCATGATAGCGAGGGCTGCAAACGGGTTCTCACCGATGAGGGCAACGAAGACACCGCAGAAGAAGAAGGCCGCAAGAAGATTGATGAGCGGCAGAAGGATGATTTCCGCCCAGGTCGGAAGCGGGCTCTTCATGGGGCTGTTGCCCCGTTGTTCGTTCGAGCGCCCGGTGCAATCCCGGCCATCATCTGGCCGATGAGTGACCGGTCCGCGTCTTCCCGGTCGACGATCCCAACCGTTTTTCCGTCATTCATCACCATAATCCGGTCGGAGAGCGCGAAGATTTCTTCAAGTTCGACAGAGACCAAAAGGATCGCTGCACCGTCGTCGCGGTGAGCGATCAAATCCTTATGGATGAATTCGATGGCTCCGATATCGACGCCCCGCGTCGGCTGACCGATGATCAGCACCTTCGGACGTTCGTGCATCTCGCGGGCAATCACCAACTTCTGCTGGTTACCGCCGGAAAACCCTTCAGTTATCTGATCGGGAAGGGTCGGACGGACGTCGTGATGGTCCATCAGGTCCTTGCAATGGGTCCGCATGCGCGCCTTATCGAGAAAGACACTGTCACCGGCATATCCTTTGTGAAGATAGCCGAGTGGTGCGTTCTCAAAGGCCGGAAAACTCAAGACAAGGCCGAAACGATGGCGGTCCTCCGGGATATGGCCGAGACCGATTTCACGCAGTTCGCCCGGCGTCGGCGGGTGCGTTGCATCGAATGATTGGCCTAGGATCTCTATGGTCCCGCTTGTGGCAGCGCGCATTCCGCCAAGGATTTCGAGCAGTTCGCTCTGTCCGTTTCCTGCAACACCGGCAATGCCGAGGATCTCACCCGCGCGGACTTCGAAAGTGATGCCTGAAAGCTCCTCGCCCCCAGTTGGCGTCACAAGGCCGAGATGATGGACCTTAAGGGCGGCGTCGCCACGGCTTGCCTCTCCCATTTCCGCGCGGAGAAGGACTTTGCGCCCGACCATGAGTTCGGCGAGTTCTTCAGGTGTTGTCTCGTGCGTGTGGCGTTGGGCCACCAATTCGCCCTGGCGCATCACCGAGACCTCCTCGGTGACGGCCATGATTTCTTCGAGCTTATGGGTGACGAGGATGATGGTGACGCCACTGTCCCGTAAATTCCTCAGGATTTCGAAGAGTTGCTCCGTTTCCTGAGGCGTCAGGACCGCCGTCGGCTCATCGAGGATGAGAATACTTGTGTCGCCCTTGAGTGCCTTGAGGATCTCGACCCGCTGTTGCAGGCCGACCGGAAGATCTCCAACGAGCGCATCGGGATCGACTTTGAGGCCATAGCGTTTGGACCGCTCAGCGAGGCGGGCGCGCATATCCTCTCTGCCCGCTTTCACAAAGAAGCCGCGTTCGTCGCCGACAAGAAGATTATCGAGAACGCTCAAGGTCGGGATCAGCATGAAATGCTGATGGACCATGCCGATCCCCGCGGAAATTGCATCTGCGCTGGATCCGAAGTTCACTGTTGTGCCGTTGATTTCAACGGAGCCCCTATCCGCACGATAGCTGCCGTGCAGGATCTTCATCAGGGTCGATTTACCTGCCCCGTTCTCGCCGACAATGCCGTGGATGGTGCCCTTGTCGATTGAGAGCGAAACATCGCGGTTCGCGTGAACCGGCCCGAAGGATTTCGATATATCAATGAGGCGCAGGGCTGGCGGCGCCGCGTTCATGGCTTCATCCGTAAACTTGACGCCGCACCCAGACCCTCAAACACGAGAGATTCCCCTGCCCCGCTTATCGCGGTTCTAGAATGGGCAGGAGCTGTCGTCCTGATAGTTGTGAACCGTCACGCTGCCGCCGACAATCGCTTCTTCTGCAGCCTGCAGCTTGCTTTTCATGTCAGCCGTGATGAGCGGTTCGTTGTGCTCGTCGAGCGCCCATCCGATCCCGCCTTCGGCAATGCCAAGCACCTGGATATCAGCTGTGAATTCACCGGCCATGGCATCTTTGAAGGTCTTGTATGCCGCAACATCGACGCGTTTCAGCATGGAGGTGAGAACCGTTCCGGGCGCAACGTGGTTCTGGTTTGCATCAACGCCGATTGCAAGTTTGCCTGCGTCTGATGCTGCACGGATCACACCGATCCCGGTACCGCCCGCCGCGTGATAGACGACATCTGCACCCCGGTCTATCTGGCTTTGGGTGAGCTCTGCGCCTTTACCCGGATCGTTCCAGGCTGCCGGCGTATTGCCCGTCATGTTCTGGAAGACTTCGAAATCAGGGTTCACGCTTTTGACGCCCTGCACATAACCGCAGGCGAATTTGCGAATGAGCGGGATATCCATACCGCCGACAAAGCCGACTTTTCCAGTCTTGGACGCAAGCGCTGCCGCGACGCCGACGAGGTAGCTTCCCTCATGCTCCTTAAAGACATATTGACGAAGATTATCGTGCTTCAACCAGCCCACATCGATGATCGCGAAATCAACATCCGGGTGGTCAGCTGCGACCTTGTCCATCGCGTCAGCCTGAGCAAAACCAACGGCAAGAACGATCGTTGCACCGCGGCGCACCATGCGGCGGAGCGCCTGTTCGCGCTGGGTCTCGTTGGTCACCTCGAATTCAAGTACTTCAGCGCCGGTCTCGTTTACAAACTTGGTGATCCCGGTGTGAACGGCCTCATTGAAGCTTTTGTCGAATTTACCGCCCATATCGTAGACAACGGCCGGTTTAAAATCAGCCGCCTGGGCAAGGGTTGAAAAGGCCGCAAAGACGACCGCAGTGATCAGAAGATAAAGGCGTTTCATGGCTTTCCTACTTCAATCCAATCTCTTTTAAGCGTTGATCGAGATATTGCCCCGCTGTCATGGTTTC